>NZ_JAMYUV010000001.1:0-414422 GCF_040323405.1 Mesorhizobium sp. M0048
ACCAGAAAATCCAGACCATCGACCTCAATGCAAGCCAACGATAGGATGGCAAACTGTTCGCGATGTCCTCGCACAGCTGTTCGCGATGTCCCCGGTCCAAACACCCCCTTGAGGGGGAGATGGCCGCGAAGCGGCCAGAGGGGGTCGGTCCGACCGGGCTCGGCCCCTTATCGCAGGCGCAAGAGGTCGGTGCTCCATGCGAGACGACCCCCTCTGTCGCCCCCGGCGACATCTCCCCCTCAAGGAGGGAGATTCGCCATCCTGTTGATGTCAGAAAACCTTCATCGTTTCGAAATGTGCCTGAAACATTGAAGCTGGAGCTTGGCGGCGACGTTCAACGCCATCCAGGAGACAGCCATGAACAAGATTTCGATGACGCGGCGCGCTTTCGTCACGTCGGCCAGCGCCGTTGGCCTGGTCGGCGCGTCGGGCCTCGCGCTTCCCTATTACTCGCGCGCCAATCAGCGCCCGGCCTTTACCCACGGTATCCAATCCGGCGACGTCGACGCGACCAGCGGCATGGTCTGGGCGCGCACGGACCGGCCGTCGCGCGTCATGTTCGAAGTGTCGCCGACGGAGAGCTTCGCCAATGCCGTCCGCCTGGCGCCGCTCGATAGCTCGCCGGCCAGCGACTATACGGTGAAGCGGCTGCTTACCGATCTCGCCTCCGACCAGGACATCTTCTACCGCATGGTCGCGGCCGATCTTTCCGATATCAACGCCGTTTCCGAGCCGATCATCGGCCGCTTCCGCACGGCACCTGCCTCGAAGCGCGACATTCGTTTCGCTTGGTCGGGCGACACCGCCGGCCAGGGCTGGGGCATCGACGACACCGGCATGAAGACCTACGCCACGATCGCCAAGCACACGCCGGACTTCTTCCTGCATTCGGGCGATACGATCTATGCCGATGGCGCGATGAAGGACGAGGTCGACCTGCCCGGCGGCGGCAAGTGGAAGAACACCGTGCTGATCGACGAAAAACGCAAGGTTGCCGAGACGCTGGATGAATACCGGGGTCAGTGGAAATACAATTTGATGGACAGGAACGTGCTGGCGCTGAACGCCATCTGCCCGACGTTCTACCAGTGGGACGACCACGAGGTGGTGAACAACTGGTCGGATTCGAAGGATCTGAGCGCCGACGACCGCTACACCGAAAAATCCATCCATGTACTGGCGGCACGCGCGGCGCGCGCCTTCCACGAAATGACGACGATCCGCTACGAGCCGTCGGAGCCCGGCCGTGTCTACCGCAAAATCGCCTATGGGCCGCTGCTCGACGTGTTCTTCCTCGACATGCGTTCCTATCGCGGCCCCAACGGTCCGAATATGCAGGAGACGATGACGCCGCAATCGCGCATCCTCGGCGAACAACAGACGAAATGGCTGAAGCGCGAGCTGGCGAATTCCAATGCAACCTGGAAAATCATCGCCGCCGACATGCCGCTCGGCCTCGTCGTCTGGAACGACGGCACCAAGAAGGTCGGGGCTGAGGCAATCAGCAATGGCGACAATGGCCCGGCCAAGGGGCGCGAGCTGGAAATTGCCGACCTCCTTCGCTATATAAAGAACGCGGGGATCAGCAATACCGTCTGGCTAACCGCGGACGTGCATTACACAGCCGCGCATTATTACAATCCGGACAAGGCGCAGTTCCAGGACTTCAATCCGTTCTGGGAATTCGTTTCGGGTCCGATCCACGCCGGCACATTCGGACCGAATGCTTTCGACATGACTTTCGGCCCGGAGCTGAGGTTCATCAAGGCACCGACCGCCGAACAGGGTCAGAACCTGCCGCCGTCGGCCGGCCTGCAGTTCTTCGGGCTCGTCGACATCGATGGAGCCACCGAGCAGTTGACGGTGCGGCTGATGGATCGCGACGACAGCGAACTCTATAAGGTCACGCTCGATCCGGTGCGGTCGGCGTGAGATTGCCTTTTAGGACCACCCCGAAGGTGGATGTGCATCAATCGGGATAGCAGACGACGGGAATCTTGGGCCAGACGGCGCTGTCGCATCCGGCGTTTTTTTGCCTTTGCTTGAAGGCGGTGCTGACCGGTCCGGTCACCACCGGGTCGACGCCGTCCGGAGCATCGGCAAAAAGCTGCTCTGCCGAGCGCTTGTCGGACGGCAGAGCAGACCGCGTCTCCTTGGACGGCGCGGCCGATTGCGCCGCGCTTGCCGCGAGGAGGACGGCGAGCGCGGTACATGCCAAAATCGGCCGGAGTTTGATGCCTGTCTCGATCATGAAATTCGAACTGTCCGGACCACGAAAGGTTCCGCCTTGGTTAATAATTCCACTTCACACCAAGATATTTAAGATTTGGTGACTTTATTTGGTGGCTCGCCTCCTCTTTCGCAAATGCGAAAAACCCTGTATGAGCCGCCCAACCGAAAGAGGCAGCGCCTTTTGGCCTGCTGCCTGCAACGCTCCCGAGACCGAAACATGAAAATCCGCAATATCGCGATCATCGCGCACGTCGACCATGGAAAAACCACCCTCGTCGACCAACTCCTGAAACAGTCCGGCTCGTTCCGCGACAACCAGCGCGTCGCCGAGCGCGCCATGGATTCAAACGATCTTGAAAAGGAACGCGGCATCACCATCCTGGCCAAGGCGACCTCGGTCGACTGGAAGGATACCCGCATCAACATCGTCGACACGCCCGGCCACGCCGATTTCGGCGGCGAGGTCGAGCGCATCCTGTCGATGGTGGATTCGGCCATCGTGCTGGTCGACGCCGCCGAGGGCCCGATGCCGCAGACCAAATTCGTCGTCGGCAAGGCGCTCAAGGTTGGACTGAAGCCGATCGTCGTCATCAACAAGATCGACCGGCCGGATGCCCGCCATGTCGAAGTGGTCAACGAGGTGTTCGACCTTTTCGCAGCACTTGACGCCACCGACGAGCAGCTCGACTTCCCTATCCTTTACGGTTCAGGCCGCGACGGCTGGGTCTCGGAAAACCCCGAAGGCCCGAAGGACCAGGCTCTGGCGCCGCTGTTCGACCTCGTCATCAAGCACGTGCCGGCGCCGACCGTTCATCCCGGCCCGTTCCGCATGATCGGCACCATCCTGGAAGCCAATCCGTTCCTCGGCCGCATCATCACCGGCCGTATCGAATCCGGCACGCTGAAATCCAACCAGGCGGTCAAGGTGCTGCACCATGACGGCACCCAGGTCGAAACCGGCCGCATTTCGAAGATCCTCGCCTTCCGCGGGCTCGAGCGCCAGCCCATCGAGGAAGCGCAGGCGGGCGACATCGTCGCCATCGCCGGCCTGTCGAAAGGCACTGTCGCAGACACCTTCTGCGACCTGTCGGTGACCGAGCCGCTGCACGCGCAGCCGATCGATCCGCCGACGGTGACGATGTCTTTCCTCGTCAACGATTCGCCGCTGGCCGGTACCGAAGGCGACAAGGTGACCAGCCGCGTCATCCGCGACCGCCTGTTGCGCGAGGCCGAAGGCAATGTCGCGCTGAAGATCGAGGAATCACCTGACAAGGATTCGTTCTTCGTTTCCGGCCGCGGCGAATTGCAGCTGGCCGTGCTGATCGAGACGATGCGCCGCGAAGGTTTTGAGATCGCCGTGTCGCGGCCGCGCGTCGTCATGCAGAAGGGCGATAACGGCGAATTGCTGGAGCCGGTCGAGGAAGTCGTCATCGACGTCGACGAGGAGCATGCCGGCGTCGTCGTGCAGAAGATGTCGGAGCGCAAGGCCGAGATGGTCGAGTTGCGCCCTTCGGGCGGCAATCGCCAGCGAATCGTCTTCCACGCGCCGACGCGCGGCCTGATCGGCTACCAGTCGGAACTGTTGACCGACACGCGCGGCACCGCCGTGATGAACAGGCTGTTCCATGCCTACGAGCCTTATAAGGGTGAGCTGCCGGGTCGCACCAACGGCGTGCTGATCTCCAACGAACAGGGTGAATCGGTGGCCTATGCCATGTGGAACCTGGAAGACCGCGGCCCGATGGTCATCGATCCCGGCGTCAAGGTCTATCAGGGCATGATCATCGGCATCCATTCCAGGGACAACGATCTCGAGGTCAACGTGCTCAAGGGCAAGAAGCTGACCAACATCCGCGCCGCCGGCAAGGACGAGGCGATGAAGCTGACGCCGCCGATCCGCATGACGCTGGAACGCGCGCTGGCCTGGATCCAGGACGACGAGCTGGTCGAGGTGACGCCGAAGACCATCCGCCTGCGCAAGCTCTATCTCGACCCGAACGAGCGCAAGCGTTTTGAGAAGTCGGCGAAAGTGGTCGGCGCGGCATAAAGGGTAATACCGCGCAGTGAGCGGTAAACTCGTCACGGCTGTCATATACGACAATCGACGCGAGGCCGAAGTTTGCGTGTCGATGCTCGACGCGTATGGAATTTATGCTCTCGCGAATTATCTTCTCGACACGGGCAGGCTCGGCTTGATCCATGTGCAAGTCGCCGACAGCGATCTCGATGCAGCCAAGGGTTTGATCGGCTCGGCCTCCAAAGAGGGCGATTGACCCCTGGCCGCAACTGTCTCCGATCGCGGATGCCCTTGCCGTCGCCTCATCCGCCGGCAGCCGAAATGATGTCGTCCCGGTCTGGTTCGCCAGACAGGTGGATGCGGATCGCCGTTCCCGTCCGCGCCGGCCTGCGCAAGGCTTTGGCTCCGTCCGGACTAATGACCAGCAATCGTTTCTCTTCCCAAACCTGAAGCCGCGATCGCGAGACACCGAGTTCGCTGGCGAGCAACCGGTCGAGCCGCAGCGATGTCGGCGTTTCGAGCCAGAGCTGGAGTTCGAGAGCGGTGGTGTTTCCCAGCCTGTCGCCGAGCACCTCCTTTTGAACGGCGGCTTCGGCGAACTCCTCAACGCGCCCGATACTGCTTCGCAATGCGGCAACATCGAAGGCATGGCGCCGCGCCAGGACCGGATCGTTGCTTTCGAGCGCCTGCAATATTGCCGGTTCGATATCCCGGCGGCTGCAGCGCTCCAGAATGCCGAAATTCCAGGAATTGTCGCAGTCGATGCAGCGGTAGATCAACCAGGCGTCAATGCGCTTGCCATTGGCATTGACGCGGAATTTGCCGCTGCAGCGATAGGCTTTCAGGCCGCCGCAGCGATTGCAGTTGAGGTGAGGTCGAGGTGCGGTTTTGGGCGCGATCGCCCAGCGGATGAGCAGTATCGAAGGCATGCCGAAAAGCCCTTCCCGTCGGGAAGTTCGTCAGATCGGCGATATCGAGAACCCCTTGCGGGCACGGCGTGGCGAGAGACTGCGGCAGTTGGAAATCAGGTGTCGCGGGTGGTTATGCGCGACAGCGGTTCAGCAGTGCCAAACCGGTCTCGAACCGCCACCCTGAAGAACAGGTCATGTGAAAACAGGCACCGCGACTGCGACGCCCTGCTCTGTGTTGGGGGAGTTGACGAGACCGGCGGTTACGTAGGCAAAGTGAAGCTCGGAAAGGATTTCGGAACGACATCTCTAGCCGTGAGGTGCCTGGCGGACAAGCCTTCTTTCGGTAGACGCTACCGTCGCCGGAACAGTTGGGTTATGTTGAACACCCCAAACACTTCAAACGAGACCCCGTCATGCATTTCACGTCGCTGCTGATTTTTGCCGGCGCCCTGCTTGTTGCCGCCGGCTCGCCCGGCCCGTCGATTGCCGCTCTTGTGGCGCGGGTCATCGCAAAGGGCTTCCGCGACGTGTTTCCGTTCCTGCTTGCGATGTGGATCGGCGAAGCGATCTGGCTGTCTCTGGCGGTGTTTGGCCTCGCCGTGGTGGCGCAGACGTTCCATTATGCCTTTGTCGTCGTGAAGTGGGCCGGCGTCAGCTATCTCGGCTGGCTTGCCTGGAAGATGTGGACGGCACCGGTCGAGGCGAAGGAAGGTTCGCTGCCGCGCGAAGATTCTCCTGCCAAGCTGTTCTTTGCCGGCATGGCTGTGACGCTCGGCAACCCCAAGATCATGATGTTCTATCTGGCGCTGCTGCCGACCATCATCGACCTCGGTTCGGTCAGCGTGGTCGGCTGGGTCGAGCTGACGGCGACCATGGCAGTGGTCCTGGTCGCCATCGATTTGACCTGGGTGCTCGCCGCATCGCAGGCGCGCAAGCTCTTGAGAAGCAAGCGGGCGATGAAGATCGCCAACCGCATCAGCGCCGGCACCATGGCCGGCGCTGCGGCGGCGATCGCGGCGCGGTCCTGAGCCGGCGCGTCAACCCATTTCGATGATCGGCGCGATCTCGATACTAAAGGCTGGGTCGGTCAAGATAGGACAATCCTTGGCCTTGCCGACGGCATCGTCGATGTCTTTTGCTTCGATGATGGTGTAACCAGCGGTCGGATTGCTGCCGCCGTTGTTCTCGACCTTGCCGCCAGGCAGCACGGTCTTCGACATGCCGACTGGATTGCCACCGTCGACCACCGCTGAGCCGAGCTTGCCGTACCAGCCGGTCCAGGCATCCATCGCTGCCTTCCGTTCGGCCTCCTCGGTCGGCATCTTGCCTGAGCCATGATAGACGTAGAGAAATTTCGCCATGTTCTCCTCCTCTGATCGGCGGCATCGAACCGGCATGCGGTCATGCCGCATGCCGATCATCTGACCAAACCGGCAAACAAGCAACGAGAATGCGAAGTAGCTAATATAATGTGCGGTTGGCTCGCAACAGCGGTGCCCTATCGCGCCATCGCGTGGTATTCATCGTTCGGCCGCATATCGATTGCCGATGCCAGCCGGTTCGACATGTTGAAGAATGCCGCGGTCGAGGCGACATCCCATATGTCGCGGTCGGAAAAGCCGACTTGCCGCAGCGCCGCCCGGTCCGCTTCGACGATCTTTGCCGGTTGCTCGGTCAGCTTCACCGCGAATTCGAGCATGGCGCCTTGCCTGTCCGACAGCTTGGCGGCGCGAAAATTCATCACCATCATCTCGCCGAAGGCGGGGTCGCCGGAAAGCTGGCGCACCGCCGCGCCATGCGCGGCCAGGCAATAGTAGCAATGGTTGACCGAAGAGACGGCGACCGCGATCATCTCGCGCTCGAGTTTCGACAGGCCGGATTCACCCAGCATCAAATCATTGTACATGTCGGTGAAAGCGCGCAGCTTCTTCTCGTCGAAGGCATAGGCGAGTAGCACATTGGGAACGAGGCCGAGTTTCTCCCGGCATTTGGCGAAATAGGCCTTGGTCGCGTCGCTCAGCTCCGCCGGTGCCAGGTCAAGCGCGGTGATTTTGTCCGTCATGGCGGATTTCTCCTCGTTTTTCGCCAGGCTGCCGGTGAATTCCGACATTTCGTCGCAAGCCGTCAAACCTTTGTCGCCAAATACCCGTCATCTGTTAGCATAGCCGCAAAAACATGCGACGGGAGGGACTCATGGCCAGTGTAAAGTCAGCGAGCCGGTTGAAAAAAGCCGGCCTGACGAGGGGTGAAGCCGCGGGTGGCGAAAAGCCCGGCAGGCTTGCCGACTACCTGCTGGCCCGAGCTCCGGCCGAAGATGTCGCCGCCTACGACGTCATCGATCTCGAACGCGCTGCCGAACTCGCCGGCCGCGCAGTGGCCAGGCACAAGAAGGACGACTGCGTCGTTGCTATAGACGTCGATTCCGGTGTCGTCCGCCAGGGCCGGCCGATGACGGTGATCACCGTCGTCAACGACAACATGCCGTTCCTGTTTGATTCCGTCCTCGGCGAAATCACCGAGAGCGCGGGCGAGCCGCTGCTGGTTACCCACCCGGTCATAGTCGTCAGGCACGGCAAAAACGGCGTCGAGGAAATCCTCGGCGACGGGGGTTATGCCAAGGGCGACCACAGCCATGACCGGCTGAGCGTCATCCATGTCCATATCGGCCGCCTTTCGGCCGAGCAGGCTGAAGGTCTGGCCGCACGCCTGACCAAGCTGCTCGGCCAAGTGCGCGCCGCCGTCACCGACTGGAAGCCGATGCTCGCCCGCCTCGACCAGGCGATCTCGGAATTCCGCTACTCGCCAGTGCCGCTCGACAAGGCCCATGTCACCGAGGCGATCGCCTTCCTCGAATGGCTGCGCGACGACAATTTCACCTTTCTCGGCATGCGCGAATTCAACTACACCGGCGGCGAGACGAGCGGCATGCTCGAGCGGGCCGAAAAGCCCGGCCTCGGCATCCTTTCCGATCCCGACGTGCTGGTGCTCAGGCGCGGCACCGAAGCGGTAAGCACGACGCCGGAAATCCGCGCTTTCCTGCATGGGCCGGAACCGCTGATTGTCACCAAGGCCAACGCCAAGTCATCGGTGCACCGGCGCATCTACCTCGACTACATCGGCGTCAAGACCTACACCGGCAAAGGCGTGCTTTCGGGCGAGCTCCGCATCGTCGGCCTGTTCACGTCGACTGCCTATACGCGCTCGGTGATGAAAATCCCCTATCTGCGCTCGAAGGCGGAAACCGTCATCGCCAAATCCGGCTTCAATCCAAGCGACCATTCCGGCAAGGCATTGATCAACGTGCTGGAGAGCTATCCGCGCGACGAGCTGTTCCAGGTTCCGGTGCCGATCCTGCGCAAGCATGCCGAAGCCATCCTGGGCTTGATCGAGCGGCCGCGCGTCAGGGCATTGGTGCGTGTCGACCAGTTCGACCGCTTCGTCTCCGTGCTCGTCTTCGTGCCGCGCGACCGCTACGACAGCGTCGTGCGTGAGAAGATCGGCACGTATCTGAAGACCGTCTTCGAAGGCCGGCTGTCGGCCTATTATCCGGCGTTCCCGGAAGGCGGGCTGGCGCGTGTCCATTTCATCATCGGCCGCTCCGGCGGCAAGACGCCGAAGGTCGAGCAGGCGACGATCGAGGCGGCGATCCGCGACATCGTACGGACCTGGGACGATGCACTGCGCGAGACCGCGACAGAGACCGGCGCCGATGCGAGACTCACGGCCATCGCCTCGCGTTTTTCGGAAAGCTATCGCGACAGTTTTCCGCCGGCCGTGGCGCTGGCCGACGCCGGGCGCATCGCCAAGCTCGATGCGTCAAATCCGATCGCCATCGACTATTACCGTCACGCCGTCCAGAAGCCGCATCAGGCTGCGCTGAAGATCTATCACCACGGCAGCCCGGTGGCGCTGTCGCGGCGCGTGCCGGTGCTGGAAAACATTGGTTTCCGCGTCATCAGCGAGCGCACTTTCGAGGTCGGCGACAATCAATCCGGCATGGTCTTCATCCACGACATGGAACTCGAGAACAGCTACGGCAGGCCGATCGACCTCGGCAATGGCGGCGCGCTGTTCGAGGATGCGTTCCTTTCCGTCTGGCGCGGCGATGTCGACAATGACGGCTATAACGGCCTTGCCCAGACCGCCGGCCTGTGGTCAGGCGAGATCACCGTCCTGCGCGCCTATGGCCGCTATCTGCAGCAGGCCGGTATCCCGCAGAGCCAGGATTTCATCGCCGCCGCGCTCAATCGCTATCCCGAGATCGCCCGCGGCCTGCATGCGCTGTTCGTCGCCCGCCTCGGCCCGACGGCGGAAACGGAAGGTGTCGTCCAGGCCAAACATTTGAAGGCCAAGATCACGGATGCGCTGGAAGACGTTCCCAACATTGATGACGACACCATCATCCGCCGTTATCTGAACCTGATCGAGGCCTCGCTGCGCACCAATCATTTCGTTGCCGATACGAAAGAGAAAGGCCAATCGCTGGCGATCAAGCTCGATTCGCAATCGGTGGACGGGCTGCCGGCGCCGCGGCCATGGCGGGAGATCTTCGTCTATGGCTCTGAGGTCGAGGGTGTGCATCTGCGCTTCGGCCCAGTCGCGCGCGGCGGCCTGCGCTGGTCGGACCGTGCCCAGGACTATCGCACCGAAGTGCTCGGCCTGGTCAAGGCACAGCAGGTCAAGAATGCGGTGATCGTGCCGGTTGGCGCCAAGGGCGGTTTCTACCCGAAAAAGCTGCCGATGAGCGCCGGGCGCGACGCCATTTTCGAGGCCGGCACAGCCGCCTACAAGAATTACGTTTCCAGCCTGTTGTCGATCACCGACAATATCGGCCTGGACGGCGTCATCCCGCCGGCGGGCGTGGTGCGGCGCGACCAGGACGATCCCTATTTCGTCGTCGCCGCGGACAAGGGCACGGCGACCTTCTCGGACATCGCCAACGCCATCAGTGAAAAGCACGGCTTCTGGCTCGACGACGCTTTCGCCAGCGGCGGTTCGGCCGGTTACGACCACAAGAAGATGGGCATCACCGCCAAGGGCGCCTGGGAAGCGGTCAAGCGGCATTTTCGCGAGATGAACCGCGACATCCAAACCACTCCGTTCACCGTCGTCGGCGTTGGCGACATGTCAGGCGACGTGTTCGGCAACGGCATGCTGCTGTCGGAGCAGACCCGACTGATCGCCGCCTTCGATCATCGCGACATCTTCATCGATCCCGATCCCGACATGGCGGCTTCGATGGCCGAGCGCCGGCGTATGTTCGCTCTCGCCCGCTCAAGCTGGCAGGATTACGACAAGACGAAGCTGTCCGAAGGTGGCATCATCGTCTCGCGCAGCCAGAAGTCGATCACCTTGCCGGCCGCCGCGGCTGCAGCGATCGGCCTCGGCAAGACAACGGCCACGCCGGTCGAGATCATGAGTGCCATCCTCAAGGCGCCGGCAGACCTTTTGTGGTTCGGCGGCATCGGCACCTATGTCAGAGCATCGGGCGAGACCAACCAGGATGTCGGCGACCGTGCCAATGACGCGATCCGCATCACCGCGCTCGACCTGCGCGCCAAGGTGATCGGCGAGGGCGCCAATCTCGGCGTCACGCAGCGGGCGCGCATCGAATTCGGATTGAATGGCGGCCGCTGCAACTCAGACGCGATCGACAATTCGGGCGGCGTGAACTGTTCCGACGTCGAGGTCAACATCAAGATCGCGCTGGCTTCCGCGATGCGCAAGGGATCGTTGACCCGGCCGGCGCGCAACAAATTGCTGGCCGAGATGACCAATGAGGTCAGCGCCCTGGTGCTGTCCAACAATTACCAGCAGACGCTGGCGCTGTCGCTTGCCCGCAAGCGGGGCCTCGCCGACATCGCCCATCAGAGCCGCTTCATGGCGGCGCTGGAGGCGCGCGGACTGCTCGACCGTGCCGTCGAGGCGCTGCCGTCGCCGGCGGCCCTTGTCGAGCGCGAGACGCGCGGCGAGCCGCTGACCCGGGCCGAGCTCGGCGTGCTGCTTGCCTATGCCAAGATCGCGCTGTTTTCCGATATCGTCGCCAGCGACGTGCCCGACGATCCGCATTTCGACCGTGATCTCATGGGCTATTTCCCCGATCGCATGGCAAAGAGATATGCGGGAGAAATCCACGGCCATCGGCTGCGCCGCGAGATCATCGCCCGTGTCGTCGCCAATGATCTGGTCAATCGCGGCGGTCCGTCCTTCGTCAACAGGCTGCAGGAAACAACCGGCCGCAGTGCCGCCGATGTCGTGCGCACCTTCGCCGTGGTTCGGGATGGATTTGCGCTGCCGGCGCTCTATCGCCAGATCGACGCGCTCGACAACCAAATCGACGGGCAGATCCAGCTCGACCTTTATCAGGCGGTCAGCCGGCTGATCTATGTGACGAGCGGCTGGTACCTGAAGAACGATGCCGGCACCGCGCCGCTCGGGCAGCGGATCGCCGAGTTGCAGGACGCGCGCAAGGCGCTGGAGTCGAAGCTGGTTTCGCTGCTGCCGGCCTTCTCGCGCGAGCGGATCGAAGAGCGGCGGCACAATCTGTCGAAGGGCGGCGCGCCGGGGAGCCTTGCCGAACAACTGGCGTTGACCGATGTGGCGGAACTCATCCCCGACATTGCCCTGACGGCGCGGACGGCGAATGCTGGCATCGTCGCTGCTGCCAAGGCGTTTTTCGCGGTCAGCGATGTCTTCCGCATCCCGCGCGTCGAAGATGCGGCGCGCTCGATCACCCCCTCGGATTATTACGATCAACTGGCGCTTTCCCGTGCCACCGACACGATCGGCGCGGCCAGGCGCGGCATCGCCGTGGCGGCACTCACCAGCCATGCCGAGGCGGCGGATCCGGTGACGGCATGGCTGGAGGCCGGCGGCGAACGGGTCGGACGCATCCGCGAGCGGCTGCAGGCGCTGACCGAGGGCGGCGACATCACCGTGTCGCGGCTGTCGGTGGCGTCCGGCCTGATGAGCGATCTGACGGGGCTGTGAGACGTCTTCCATATCGCGCGGGATTGCCGGGAAGAACTGCGCGATAGAGCGAACGGCGCGCTGCTTTGGGGAGCGCCGGAGCATGATGCCGAACCTAACGATCGGCTTTTGGACAAGATCGTGCTCAACAACAAGACGGAGCGTCATTCCGATTCGATCGGCATTGAGCAAGCTCCAGCGGAGGGGACATGGCTGAGATGGCAGTGCAGCGGGCGTCGGGACGCGGCATCTGGGGATGGATGCTGTTCGACTGGGCGGCACAGCCGTTTTTCACGGTCGTCACTACCTTCATCTTCGGTCCTTATTTCGTCTCGCGCATGGCCAGCAATCCCGAGACCGGGCAAGCGGCCTGGGGCTACGGCATTGCCGCCGCCGGCCTCATCATTGCCGTTTTGTCGCCGGTCCTCGGTTCGATTGCCGACCAGACCGGACCGCGAAAGCCGTGGATAGCCTTCTTCGCCGCGGTCAAGATCACCTGCCTCACCCTGCTGTGGTTCGCCGCGCCCGGCTCTGATCTTTTTCTGGTCGTGGCGTTGTTCTCGCTGGCGTCGGTCGCGGCGGAATTCTCGACCGTGTTCAATGATTCGATGATGCCCCGCCTGGTGCCGAAGAGCGACATCGGCAGGATCTCGAACATGGCCTGGGGGCTCGGCTATCTCGGCGGCATGATCGCACTGATCTTTGTCGTTACCGTCATGGCCGGCTCGCCTGAAACCGGCAAGACCGTTGTTGGGCTGGACCCGATCTTCGGCCTCGATCCCAGGCTCGGCGAGGACGCGCGCGCCACCGGACCGTTGTCGGCGGCCTGGTATTTCCTGTTCATCCTGCCGATGTTCTTCTTCACGCCGGATGCAATCAAAGGCATTCCAATCGGGCCGGCGGTGCGCGAGGGACTGTCGGAACTGAAGTCGACGCTGGCCGAAGTGCGCAAGCGCAGCGGCATTTTTCGCTTTCTCGTCGCCCGCATGATCTATCAGGACGGCGTCAACGCGCTGCTGGCGTTGGGCGGAACGTTTGCGGCGGCAATGTTCCATTGGTCGATTACCGAGATCGGCCTGTTCGGCATCATCCTCAACGTCGTCGCCATAGTCGGATGCCTGGTTGCCGCACGCCTCGACACGGCGCTGGGTTCCAAGTCCATAGTGATGATTTCGCTGGTCATGCTGAGCATCGCCACGCTCGGCATCGTCTCGACCGGCCCGGGCTATACGCTGTTCGGCGCCTGGGTGATGCCCGGACTGGACGGCGGCGGATTGTTCGGCACGGCGGCGGAAAAAGCCTACATTTTCTACGGCCTGCTGATCGGGCTTGCTTTCGGGCCGGTGCAGGCATCGTCGCGCTCCTACATGGCGCGCAGCGTCTCCGCGGCCGAATCGGGCCGCTATTTCGGCATCTATGCGCTGGCCGGCCGAGCAACCAGTTTTGCCGCACCTTTCATGGTGGCCACGATCACCCTGGCCAGCGGCTCGGCGCGGCTCGGCATGGCGGCGATCGTGCTGTTCCTCGGAGCGGGCATGGCGATCCTGATCGGCACGCCCTATCCGGCGGATCGGCCGGCGGAGTGATCTGCTCGTCCCTTCTCCCACAGAGGGAAGGGAGGGAGTTCAATGCCTGAAATGCCTCACGCCGGTAAACACCATGGCGATGCCGTGAGCATCGGCGGCGGCGATGACATCGTCGTCGCGCATCGAGCCGCCGGGCTGGATGACGGCGGTGGCGCCGGCTTCGATTGCCGACAAAAGCCCATCCGCGAACGGGAAAAAGGCATCCGAGGCGACGACAGAGCCCTTGGTCAAAGGCTCCGTCAGACCGGCAGCCTCGGCCGCGTCGAGCGCCTTGCGCGCGGCGATGCGCGAGGAATCGACCCGGCTCATCTGGCCGGCGCCGATGCCGACTGTAGCGCCATCCCTGGCATAGACGATGGCGTTCGACTTGACGTGCTTTGCCACGCGAAAGGCGAATTTCAGATCGGCCAATTCGGCCGGCGTCGGAGCGCGGCTGGTCACCACTTTCAGGTCGAGGTCATCGATCACCGCATTGTCGCGGCCCTGGACCAGCAAGCCGCCGGCAACCGATTTCAAGCCAAGGCCCGCCGCGCGCGGGTCGGGCAGGCCGCCGGTAACCAGCAGGCGTAGATTCTTCTTGGCGGCAATGATGCGGACTGCTTCCTCGGACGCCTCTGGTGCGATGATCACTTCGGTAAAGGTCTTGACGATCTCTGCGGCGGTTCCGGCGTCGAGGATGCGGTTCATGGCGACGATGCCGCCGAAGGCAGAGACCGGATCGCAGGCCAGCGCCTTGGCATAGGCCGCGTGCAGCGAAGCGGCTTCGGCGACGCCGCACGGGTTGGCGTGCTTGATGATGGCAATTGCGGCGGAGCGGGTCGGATCGAATTCGCCGACCAGCTCGAAGGCGGCGTCGGTGTCGTTGATGTTGTTGTAGGAAAGCTGCTTGCCCTGAAGCTGGCGCGCCGTAGCGACGCCCGGCCGCCTGTCGCCATTGACATAGAAGCCGGCGCCCTGATGCGGGTTTTCGCCATAGCGCATCACCGATTGCAGCTTGCCGCCGAAGGCGCGCCATGTCGGATGCTCGATCTCGAGCGCCTCGGCGAACCATCCCGAGATCGCCGCATCGTAGGTGGCAGTACGGGCAAAGGCCTTGGCTGCCAGCTTCTTGCGGAAATCCAGCGACAGCGAGCCGAAATTCATCTCCAGCGCGTTGAGCACCGAGGCATAGTCGTCAGGGTCGGTGACGATACCGACATAGGCGTGGTTCTTGGCCGAGGCACGGATCATCGCCGGGCCGCCAATATCGATGTTCTCGACGATCGCCGCGTAGTCGGCGCCGGAGCGGCGCACCTCTTCGAATGGATAGAGATTGGAGACGACGAGATCTATAGGCTCGATACCGTGGTCGCGCATCGCAGCGGCGTGCTCGGGATCGTCGCGCACGCCGAGCAGTGCGCCATGCACCGACGGGTGCAGCGTCTTGACGCGGCCGTCCATGATCTCGGGAAAGCCGGTGAGCTCGGATACGTCGCGCACGGCCATGCCGGCCTCGGCGATCGCCTTTGCGGTGCCGCCGGTCGAAACCAGCTCGACGCCGGCCGAAGCCAGCGCCTTGGCGAAGTCGATCAGGCCGGTCTTGTCGAAGACGGAGAGCAGCGCGCGACGGATCGGAACAAGGTCGGGCGCGGGAATGTTCTTGGCGGCGACGGCCATGGGCTGGCGGCCTTTCCAGTTCTGGTTGGAGAGCGTCCGCGGGCCGTAGCACATGAGGCCCGGAAATCAAGCAGCAAGGCTTGATCAGTGTTTGCCGTTGCCACTGGCTTCAGCTTTTTCCGGATGACCACCGATAGTAGTCCGCGTCAATTGCCAGTGGACCTCGGAAATCTCCGAGGCTTTGAACGCAAGCACGATCTGCCGGCTGCGGCGCGGGCCGCCGAGCCCGGCGAAATAGATCGATTCCTCGACCTCGGGTGCCACTTCGGTGGAGGTAAACACCCAGGTGTCGGCATGGTCGGCGGCCAGCACCAGACGGTCATGCTCATCCTGGAGCAGGTTTATGTCGGGATGGACATGGAAACGCACCGTGACGAAATCACGGCCATTGTTGCGGATAGAGGCGCCGCCCGGCCGCAGGAAGCGGTCCCTGCCGGCAAGCACATTGCCTTCGGTCGATAATTTCAGCTCGCGCTCATGCAGGAAGCCGAAGCGCGCCCCATAGCCGTCATGGCGGGCGATGAAGCCCTGGCTGCCCTTCTGGTCGGTGCGCTTGCAAGGCACATGCTGCGGTCCGCCGATCAAAGGCGTGCCGAGCAGGTCGTTGACGCGCAGGGAGTGGTTGAAGCGCGCCGACGACGTGTCGTTGATGGTGGCGGTCGAATGGGCGGCGGTGGCGCGGGCAAGCGGCCGGAACTCGGCGGCGCCATAGGTGTCTATGCCGGCGTTGACGATATAGTGCTGGCGGCCCGACGACAATTCGAAGGCGAGGCACCCGGCGTGAGCGGCATTGGACACGTCGACGGGCGGCGGCGGTCCGGTATCGGCGATCACGGTGACACCCCCCATCGACAGGCGCTCATAACCCGAATGCGGCGCGTGCAGCAATGGTGCGCCGGCGGTGTCGTCGTGATGCAGGATGCTGGCGATACGGTCGTGGATGGTGGCGCCCATGCCGTTGAAGCGGGCAAGGCTGCCATCCTGATGGCGAAAGAAGCGCAGCGCCGGCAGCATCCGGTCGATGGCGCCGATCAGGGCGGCCGGCGGTGTCTCGGCCTGATTGGCGTATGTCTGGCGCAACGGCAGAAGGTCGGCGAGGATTTCAAGCACGGCCATCGGATTGCGCGAGATATGGCCGCCGTCAGGCAGGATCTGGCGGTCGATCTCCTCGGCGAGACTGCGGGTGGCACCGCGCAGCGCCGAGGCCGGCGCCGGCAGCGACAAAGCGGCAAAGGCCAGCGCAATGCGCGCGCGCAGCCTGTCCTTGCCGTCCGGCATCTCGCGCGCCATGGCGCGCAGATAGCGGATCTGGACGGCAAGCGATTTCAGGAAGGCGCGGTAGAACGGAAATTCGGCGCCCTGCAACACGATCGAGGAATGCTGCAGCCAGGCAATGACGCGCTTGGCCGTCGTGCCGGGCTCCCAGGCGACGCCGGAAATATGGCTGCCATGGATTGCAATCCAGTCGGAAACCAACGCCCGCGCGTTGGCGGCGGCGAGCTCGGTACGCGCGGCACGCATGTGGCGCAGCCAGCGAAAGCCATGCAGCGTCTTTTGCCAGCCGGGATTGGGCACGTCGATCTGGAAGGGCGATTTGCCGCCGGTCTCGACCAGATGCCCCGAAAGCGGATAGCGGCCGTAATAGATCTCGAGCGCAATCTGAGGATCGGCGAGGCGCAGGTCCGGCGGGGCGATCAGGACGCGCTCCGGCGTGCGGCCTGAGTAGCGCCAGCGATAGAGTGGTCCGGCACGCAAGCGCCGGCGCGCCTTGCGCCAGAACTCCCTCGCGACAAGCGTCCACAGACGCGTCGTGTTACCGGCAGCGATTGCCAAAATCTCTCCTGATCGTCCTCACCCAGGCACAAGTTTATATGATTCAAGAACTTGTGCGAAGGCGAATTCCGCGGCAGCGTGGCCGTTCAGCCTGTTTTCCGTGCCTCCTCGCTCCAAAAGGCCGGACGCGCTTCGATATCTGCCCTTAGCCGGCTCTGCGCATGCGGGCGGCGAAGAAGCCGTCCAGCCCGGAACGGGCAGGGGAGCCAAGCTCCAGGTCGGCAGGCGTGGTGCGCAACGTGCCTTGCGGCGTCAGGAACGGGTCGATGCCGGCGATCTCACCCGGCCGAAGCGGGTCGTCGATGATTTCCGCATTGCCGGCGAGAAAGCCGCGATAAAGCTCTTCGCCTTCGAGCGGATCGAGCGAACAGTTGGAAAAGACGATGCGTCCGCCAGGCTTGACCAGGGTGACGGCCCGGGCAAGCAGCCGGCGTTGCAGGTCGGCCAGTTTTTCGACGTCGGCCGCCGTCTTCGTCCAGGGGACGTCGGGGTGCCGGCGCACCGTGCCGGTCGAAGAGCAAGGTGCGTCGAGGAGGACGGCGTCGAAGCGGTCCTTCGGCTCGTATTTGAGCAGATCGGCCTGCACTATCTCCGCGGCCAGGCCGAGCCGTTCGAGGTTCTGCGTCAGCCGTGCCAGCCGCGTTCTGGACATGTCGAGGGCGGTGACGTGGGCGCCGGCGAGGATCAACTGGGCGGTCTTGCCGCCCGGCGCGGCACAGAGGTCGGCGATTCGCAAACCATTGATGTCGCCGAACAGCCGGGCCGGCAGGCTGGCCGCCGCGTCCTGAACCCACCAGGCGCCTTCCCCAAAGCCGGGCAGTTCGGTCACGGAAGCGCTGAGCTTTTCCACCCGCACCGTGCCGGTCGGCAAGACGAAGCCACCGAGCCGTTCGGCCCACAGCGCCGGGCCCGACTTGACGGTGAAATCGACCGGCGCCTCATGGCGATGGGCGAGCAGTATCTGCCTGGTCTTGTCGAGGCCGTAGACCGTTTTCAAACGGTCGGAAAACCATTTTGGCGCCTCGTCGGTGGCCGCAACCGCCGCCGCGAGCTCATCCTGCTTGGCCCGCGCCAACGTACGCAGTACGCCGTTGACGAGGCCGGAAAAGCGCGCCGTGCGCGGATCGGACTTGGCATGCGTCACGGCGAGGTCGACGGCGGCGCTGTCGGGAACATCGAGGAACAGGATCTGCGCCGCCGCCCCATGCAAGATGTGCGAAAGCGCCGTGGCGTTGGGCGGCAGCGGCTTTTCCAGGCGGCGGGCCAACAGGCCTGATATGGTCATGCGGTAGCGCAGGGCGGTGACCAGAATGGCGCGCACCAGGGCGCGGTCGCGCAGGTCGAGCGCCTTGTATTGCGGATGGCCGTTTTCATGGTCGGTCAGCCCGTCGAGCGGCGTTCTCGCGTCGATGACGGCGGCAAGCAGCCGCGCGGCTGCCTTGCGCGCGGCGAGACCGCGAGCTTCTGAAGCCTCACTGTGAGTTGGCCTCATTGTGCCGGCGATCGGTTGACTAGTTTAAATATGGCGCTGACAAAATCTTCTTTGCTTCCTAGGGGTGAGGTCACCTGAATGTAGTCTTTCTCAACCTTGTCAACATAGTCCGCGACTTGCTTTGGAGATGCACCATCCCCGACAAGTCGGACGATGTGGTGGAGATAGGTGTCATATTCGTTTTCAGGAAGCGGACGAAATTCCAGTTCACTTGATGTTTCCATGTTCGCCATCGGTATGCCGATAGGGTTCCAGTGCCTTGCACAAAGATCGCGTATTTCCGCCAGCGAGATCCCGCCTTTTTTGTCTGTCGCGCTCGTCACGACCACGGACCTTTAGGCCCGGTCGGATTGCGTCCCCAGGGATTGGGTTTCGGCCTGGCCGGCTCGGCCGGCCTTTCGGGCCGGGCGGCCCTTTCCCACGGACCCGACGGCTGCTGCCCGATCCCGTCCGGCGCCGGGCTTGGCGTCGCGGCCGCTTCGGGTGCGCCGGCCATCTGTTGCGCCATCCGCTGCAGGGCGGCGATGCGGTTTTCGGTGCTCGGGTGGGTGGAGAACAAATTGTCCATGCGCTCGCCGGAAAGAGGATTGATGATGAAGAGATGGGCGGTTGCCGGATTGCGCTCGGCATCCGGGTTGCGGATGCGTTCGGCGCCACGGGCGATCTTGTCAAGCGCCGAGGCGAGCCACAGCGGGTGTCCACAGATTTCGGCACCGCGCCGGTCGGCCTCGTATTCGCGAGTGCGGCTCACCGCCATCTGCACGATCATGGCGGCCAAAGGCGCGACGATCATTGCCACCAGCACGCCGACGATGCCGAAGGAATTGTTGTTGTCGCGGTTACCGCCGAAGAAGAAGGCGAAGTTGCCGAGCATCGAAATTGCGCCGGCGAAGGTGGCGACGATCGTCATGGTCAGCGTATCGCGGTGCTGCACATGGGCGAGCTCGTGCGCCATCACCGCCGCGACTTCTTCATGCGATAGCCGCTCGAGCAGGCCAGTGCTGGCGGCGACAGCGGCATTTTGCGGATTGCGGCCGGTGGCGAAGGCATTGGGCTGCGGATTGTCGATGAGATAGGTCCTCGGCATCGGCAGACCGGCGCGTCGGGCGAGGCCCTGCACGATGGCGTAATATTCAGGCGCGTTGCTTTCGTCGACCTCGATCGCTCGGTGCATCGCCAGCACCATCTTGTCGGCGTTCCAATAGCTGAACAGATTGGTGCCGGCAGCGATCAGCAAAGCGATCATCATGCCGCCGGATCCGCCGACCAGATAACCGACGCCCATGAACAGGGCCGTCATTGCGGCCAAAAGCATGGCGGTGCGAAGGGTGTTCATTGTCTGCTCCGTTCTGCCCAACAAAGGGGTCGATCCCTTGTGGACCCATCGCTATATGATGGGAAACAGCGGTTCTCGTTTCAATCGGGGGCCCGTTTCAATCTACCGGAAGATCGCATGATCGACGAATCCAACAAAACACAGGCTCACCACGCGCCGCAAAAGGCGCTGACGCCGGCAGCCCGGCGCGCTTTGGCGGAGGCCGAGGCCCGGCGGCAAAAATATCGCGAGACGGAAGCCACGCTGCCGAGGGAGATCGGCGGGCGCGGCGGCAAGGAGCCTGGCCGCTACGGCGACTGGGAGATCAAGGGCCTGACCAGCGACTTTTAGCCCAGGCAGGGCGCCAAACTACGCAGGCTGCGCCGTCCGCTCCGCTTCGATGGCAATCCAGCCGCTGGCATCGACGGCGATGCCGATCGCGTCATAGCCGGCGATAGCGGCATGCGGCGTCTGCAAAGGATGCCGGTGCGTGGCGCTGATCACCACGATTGCGGCGCCCGCGGCTTCGGCTGCCGCTATGCCGGCCGGCGCGTCCTCGAAGACAAGGCAGTCGCGCACATCGACGCCGAGCCGTTCGGCCGCCAGCCGGAAGCAGTCGGGCGCCGGCTTGCCGCGGGCCACGTCCTCCGCCGCAACGATCAAGGCGGGAGCCGGAATGCCGGCGGCCTGCAGGCGCAGCAGGGCGAGTTCGCGCGGCGCGGAGGTGGCGATCGCCCAACTCCCAGGCGGCAGCGATGCGAGGAACGCCGCGGCGCCGGCGATCGGGCGAATGCCCTCGACATCGGCTGCCTCGGCCTGCAAAAGCGCATCGGCTTCGCGGGCAGGATCGACGCCTGGCAGCGCCAGCCGGCCGATGGTCTCGATCGCCCGCACGCCGTGGATGGTCGGCAGGAATGCGGCGACGTCAAGACCTTGCCGACGCGCCCAAGCTGCCCAGACCCTTTCCGCCGCGGCAATCGAATTGAGAATCGTGCCGTCCATATCGAACAGGAAGGCCGCAAATTTTCTGCCTGCAAACATCGGTTTTCCCGGGTCATCCTGGAGGGATTATTTTCGAAGGACGCGTGTCGATCGACCGTAACGTTGCCGCGTCCGTATGGGAAGCCGCGAGGCGTCGTTTTCGACGTTCGCAAGGAACCGCCGCGCACTCTCCTGCGTTGACCAGCACTATCTTCCATGACGATCGTAGGGGGACGGCGATGCTGATCAGGCTCGGCTATGAAATTGGCATTGAATGCGCTGCAGCCACGCCGATTGTTTCGCTGCTCGAGATCCACAGGGATCGCCAGGTCGACATCAAGCGGCAGACGCGCGTGCTGACCTCGCCGTCGGTCCCGACCAGGGTCTACCACGATCTTTTCGGCAATAGCTGCCGCCGCTTCACGGCGCCGGCCGGAAGCTTTCGCATCCTCTATGACGCGGTGGTCGAGGACAGCGGTGAGGCGGACGAAGTCAACACGCTGGCCAGGGAAGTTCCGGTCGCCGAATTGCCGGACGAGGTGCTCGGCTATCTGCTCGGCAGCCGTTACTGCGAGACCGACCATCTCGGCGACCTGGCCTGGCAACTGTTCGGCCAGCTTCCGCCGGGCTGGGCGCGGGTGCAGGCGATCGTCGACTATGTCCACAACCGCCTGTCCTTCGGCTACGGTTATGCGCGCTCGACCCGCACGGCGGCGCAGGCGCATGAGGAACGCGTCGGCGTCTGCCGCGACTTTGCCCATCTGGCGATCACGCTCTGCCGCTGCATGAATATCCCGGCCCGCTACGTGAACGGCTATCTCGGCGATATCGGCGTGCCCGCGGATCCGGCGCCGATGGACTTCTCGGCCTGGATGGAAGTGTTCCTCGACGGCAAGTGGTACACGTTCGATCCCCGCCACAACGTGCCGAGAATCGGCCGTGTCGTCATTGCGCGTGGCCGCGACGCCACCGATGTGCCGCTGTTGCACAGTTTCGGCCCGCACCGGCTCAGCCTGTTCAAGGTCTGGACCTACGAGCAGGAAGGCAACCTGTTCAGGCCGCCCTATCGCGGCCTCGACAGGACCGTCACCGCACGGGTGCTGGCCTAATCCTCCCGGAGACATCCACAGCCGTGTTTCCACGTCCCGCCATCGCGGTCGTGCTGATCCGGTTCGAGACATCTCTTCTGTACCGGATCGGGACGCAGTCCGGCCGTTCCGAATTGCGAGCCGGATCGTGGTAAGCGCTTTGTGAACAAAGCTGCGCCGACGCGGCTTTCGTTTACCGGCTGTTTACCTTGTCGCCGCTCGAAACCGTTTGGAAACAATGCCCTGAGCGGGGGGCGCTCGCTTTCCCGCGCCCGGCGGCGCGATCCGGCCGGATTCCTGCAATGCGCGTTCGGACAGCTGCAGGCTGTAGCGAATGGAGGCGGAAGGAATGCGGCGTTTCGGGGGTCTTGTTCAGGCGATCGGCGGGTTTGCCGGGGATCGCAGCGGAAATTTCGCGGTGCTGTTTGGTATAATCGGCTCAGTACTGGCGCTGAGCGTCGGCTTTGCCGTCAACGTCTCCCAACTCTACAATGTGAAATCGAGCCTGCAAGGCGTCGTCGATGCTGCGGTCACCTCGACGGCCCGCGACCTGACGACCAGCGTCATCAGCGAGGCTGACGCCAGCAAATCGGTGCAGGCCTTTCTCGATGCCAACAGCACGGCGGGTATCCTGCAGGACAATCAGATCGTTCTCGACAAACTGACTGTCGACCGAATCGCCAAGACCGTTCAGGCGGACGTTCATGTCAATGTCAGCTATTATTTCCCGCTTTTCAGCACGGGTAGCATGCAGCGCGTTCCCGCATCGACGACGGCTCTCTATTCGGACAAGCAGATCGAAGTCGCGATGATGCTCGATGTTACCGGCTCGATGGCAGGCCAGAAAATCATCGATCTGCGGACGGCTGCGGCGAATGCTGTCGACAGCTTCCTGGGCGGTCAGGACCCGTCCAAACCGCGCGTGCGGGTTGCCATCGTGCCTTATGCCAATTCGGTGAATGCCGGTACACTTGCCACCAGCAGCGTCTATGTGGAAACCACCGCCAGCCAACGCAAACAGGCGCCGGCCAATGACGCCGTGCAGTATGTCTCGGGCTTCATCCGTCCCGATAATTGCGCCACAGAACGCAAGGGGACCTACCAGTATTCGGACGCAGGCCCCGACGCCAGCATGGTCAACCGCGACTACCTGCTGTCGTCCTTCGCCTGGCAAACCGGCACCGCCGCCTGCCCGGCCGCCACGCTGATGCCGCTGACGGCCGATGCGACGGCGCTCAAGACGGTCATCAAGAATTTCGTCGCCTCCGGCGGCACTGCCGGCCATATCGGCGTGCAGTGGACCTGGTACATGCTCTCGGAGAGCTGGGGGAGCATAATGAGGACTTCGCAGCGGCCGGCCAAGATGGATCCAAAAAAGGTCGCCAAAATCGCGATCCTGATGACCGACGGCGAATTCAACCTGTCCTACTTCGATGCGAGCACGGTGAGCGACGTTTACAATGACGCCGGCAAGGAGCCGACCCGCACGGCAGCCAAGAAACTTTGCGCTGCCATGCGCGACAAGGGCATCGAGATCTTCACTATTGGATTTGACCTAAACGAAACGAATGCCAAGGCGACGCTCCAGGATTGCGCGAGCCCGGACACCACCAAGATCAAGCACTTCTACCAAGCTGCCAATGGAACCGAACTCAACCAGGCTTTCCAGGACATAGCGCGCAACGTCGAGATGTTGAGCGTAACCAAATAAGGGACAACAGCCCAAAAAGGAAAAGGCCGCCGCTTCTTGCGAAGTCGGCGGCCTTCCGTGTTTCCGTCCATGGCGCGGCTCCTGGCTGCGACGGTTGGTCGCCAGCCGCGCATCTCGCGCCTTAACGGGAAGACTGCTTCCCGAAAGTGCGATCCGCTGAGGCCACGTTCTGGAAAACGAAATCACTCGACATCGGATCACCTCCTTTCGATTTGTTGAACACTTGCTCATGATGGGGTGTCATCCGGCAAATGGCAAGGCGGGGCACTCGAAAATCCTGAACAAGCGTGCTTGTGCACTCGGGCGGCTTGCGGCCGGCCGATCCGGCAGGCAAGATCGAGCCGCGATTGTTCCGGGCCGCTTTTTGCCGGGTAAGGGAGGATGGGGATGGAGGCAGCCGAAAGAGCGGCCCGGATTGTTCGGACGGTCATCGAAACGCTGAAACCGGGTTTCGCGGTGAGGCTGTGGACAGGCGAGCGGATCGGCCCGGCTACCGGCCCGGTGCTCACTATCAACGACCAGGACATCGTCTGGCAGATCGTACGTCGGCCCTCTTTATCGACGCTGATCGAGATGTGGATTGCCAAGGCGGTCGACGTCGAAGACGGATCGCTGTTTGATTTCTACGCCTTGCCCACGCACGGCAAGCTCAGGACGAAGCTCAAGACGTTGCCGAAGCTGGCGATCCTGCGCGACCTGCCGGCGGTGCTGTTTTCGCGAAAACAGATGACGGCGCGAACCGATCTTTCCGGCCGCAATCCTTTCGTCAGCGGTTCGAGCCGGGAGGCAATCCAGCATCACTACGATATTTCCAACGCATTCTACCGGCTCTTCCTCGACGAGCGCATGGTCTATAGCTGCGGCTATTTCAAGGATTTCGCCAACGATATCGATCAGGCCCAAAGAGACAAGCTCGACCATATCTGCCGCAAGCTTCGGCTGAAGCCCGGCGAAAAACTGCTCGACATCGGCTGCGGCTGGGGAGCGATGCTCATCCATGCGGTGAAGAATTATGGCGTCGTCGGCCACGGTGTTTCGCTGTCGGAGGCACAGACCGAGCTCGCCCGCGAACGCATCCGCGCCGCGGGGCTGGAGGACCGCATCACCATCGAGATCAAGTCCTATGCCGAGCTGTCCGGCTCCTTCGACAAGATCTCGTCGATCGGCATGTTCGAGCATCTGGGGCTTGCCAACCATGCGGCCTATTTCTCGAGGATCCATCGCCTGCTCAAGCCCGGCGGCATCTATCTGCACCACGCCATCACCCGGCGCGACAAGGGCAGCTTGAAGAAGACGCTGCGAAAGGGGCCGGAATTCAAGGCGCTGATCAAATACATTTTTCCGGGCGGCGAACTCGATACGATCGGCATGACGCTCGGCAATCTCGAGGCGCACGGCTTCCTCGTCTACGACGTCGAAAACTTGCGCGAGCACTATGCGCGCACCTGCAGGCTATGGGCAGAGCGTCTCCACGCACGTTTTGACGAAGCCATCGCTGAGGTCGGCGAAGCCAAGGCGCGGCTCTGGCTGCTTTATCTCACCGGCTGCTCGATTACTTTCGAACGTGCATCGGCGCAGGTTTTCCAGACCGTCGCCACAAGGCGCGCGCGTGGGCCGAGCGGCCTGCCGCCGACGCGGGCGGATTTGTACCGATAGCTACAGGAGGCGCATCGTGGCGCCGATCTCGACGCGGGCCGGTCGATCGACGGTGCAGTAGACGCCGAGATTATGGGCGTTGTGGCGGACCAGGCTGCGCAGGATTGCCGGGTCGTGGTCCAACCCGTCCTGGCCAATGATGGTGAAGCCGCAGCGGCGGCACGGCTCGGAGATGGTCAGGAGCAGGTCGCCGATTGCCAGCTTGCGCCCGATCCATTCCGTCTCGGGGAACGACCCCTCGACCTCCGGCATATCGACGACGATGTTGGGGCGGAAGCGGCGCGCGTCGGCGGTGCCCTCTGGATGCAGCACTTTCAAACGCGCCAGTGAGGCGGTGGTCAGCAGATGAATAGGGGCTTTGACATAGCGTTCCGTCAGCAGAGGGCCGGCGTAATCCGGAGCCGCATTTTCCCGGCGGAACGGCCGGATGGAAGCCGCAAAGCCGAGATACGCGGAAACCGCGCGATCACTTTGCGCGCCAGGTGCCGAAAGCCAGCGTCCGTCGGGGATGGCGACCTCCAGCCTGCCGGCCTGCGACAGCCGGGTGCGGATGCGGGGCACCTTGTGCCATTTCGCTTCGCGGTCGGGCCGTGCGATTTCATCGGTCGAGGTATCGACAAGACCAAACAGGCGGTCGCCTTCGACGGTATACCAGTCGACGGAGATCGCCTCCTGAAACTCGCCGGCGAGCGAGCTCGCGGGATAGCGCCAAAGCTCGGTGACGGCGCCCAATGCGGGTTGCATCAGCCCTTCTTGTTTTGCCGGTTGGCGATCAGGTCGTCGACGACTGCCGGATCGGCGAGCGTCGAGGTGTCGCCGAGCGCGGCAAAATCATCCTCGGCGATCTTGCGCAGGATGCGCCGCATGATCTTGCCGGAACGGGTCTTCGGCAGGCCGGGCGCGAACTGGATCTTGTCGGGCGAAGCGATGGCGCCGATCTCCTTGCGGACATGGACGACGAGCTCCTGGCGCAATTCCTCGCTTGGCGTCTCGCCGGCCATCAGCGTGACATAGCAGTAGATGCCCTGGCCCTTGATATCGTGCGGGTAGCCGACGACGGCGGCCTCCGAGACCTTCTCATGCGAAACCAGCGCCGATTCGACCTCGGCGGTGCCCATGCGGTGGCCGGAGACGTTGATGACGTCGTCGACCCGGCCGGTGATCCAGTAGTAGCCGTCAGCATCGCGGCGGCAGCCGTCGCCGGTGAAGTACCTGCCCTTGTAAGTCGAGAAATAGGTCTGCACGAAGCGGTCGTGATCGCCATAGACGGTGCGCATCTGGCCCGGCCATGAGTCGGCAATGCAAAGATTGCCGCTGGCTTCGCCTTCCAGTACCTTGCCGTCGGCGTCGACCAGCTGCGGCTTGACGCCAAAGAAGGGCCGCGTCGCCGAACCCGCCTTGAGGTGGGTGGCGCCCGGAACCGGCGTGATCATGATGCCGCCGGTCTCGGTCTGCCACCAGGTGTCGACGATCGGCACCTTGCCGTTGCCGACGACGTTGAAATACCACTCCCAGGCTTCCGGATTGATCGGCTCGCCGACGGTGCCCAGCACGCGCAGCGACTTGCGCGACGTTTTGGTGACATGGGCATCGCCGGCGCCCATCAGCGCACGCAACGCCGTCGGCGCCGTGTAGAAGATGTTGACCTTGTGCTTGTCGATCACGTCCCAGAAGCGCGACTGCGACGGGTAGTTCGGCACGCCTTCGAACATCAGCGTGGTGGCGCCGTTGGCGAGCGGCCCGTAGACGATATAGCTGTGACCGGTGACCCAGCCGACATCTGCGGTGCACCAGTAGATGTCGCCGTCATGATAGTCGAATACATATTGGTGGGTCATCGAGACATAGACGAGATAGCCGGCGGTGGTGTGCAGCACGCCCTTCGGCTTGCCGGTCGAGCCGGATGTGTAGAGGATGAACAGCGGGTCCTCGGCATTCATCTTCTCGGGCTTGCATTCGGCCTTAACCGTGGCGACCTCGTCATGGTACCAGACGTCGCGCCCGGCGGCCCAGCCGGTCTTGCCGCCGGTGCGGCGCACGACCAAGACCTTTTCGACTTTCGTTCCGGCCTTGGCGGCGATCTCGATCGCCTTGTCGGTGTTGTCCTTCAGCGGGATAGTCTTGCCGCCGCGCAGGCCTTCGTCGGCGGTAATGACGAAGGTCGACTTGCAGTCGTCGATGCGTCCGGCCAGCGCGTCCGGCGAAAAGCCGCCGAAGACGACCGAATGAATGGCGCCGATGCGCGTGCAGGCGAGCATCGCATAAGCGGCCTCCGGGATCATCGGCATGTAGATGGTGACGCGGTCGCCCTTCTTGACGCCGTGCTTCTTCATCACATTGGCGAGGCGGCAGACATGTGCGTGAAGTTCGTTATAGGTGATCTTCCTGTCGTCGTAGGGGTTGTCGCCTTCCCAGATGATGGCGGTCTGTTCGCCGCGCTTCTTCAGATGCCGGTCGATGCAGTTCCAGGAAACGTTTGTCTGGCCATCCTCGAACCATTTGATCGAAACCTTGCCGTCGAAGGACGTGTTCTTGACCTTGCTGTAGGGCTTGAACCAGTCGATGCGCTTGCCGTGCGTGCCCCAGAACTTGTCCGGGTTCTTGACGCTGTCGGCGTACCATTTCAGGTAGGTGTCATTGTCAATCAGCGCGTTCTTCTTCCACGCCGGCTGGACGCGATGGACATGAACATCGGACATTTCTTCGCCTTCCTCCCCAAAACCAAACCGCCGGCTTGACCGCCGGCAGGATCGCAGCGATGCGGCCGCGAATTCGCGCGCATTATTAACAGTTCGGCGGTGACGGCAACATTAGACGTTGGATTCGCGCGGCGGGATGCCGCAGGTGCCTTGCCGGGTGGTGTCAGCACTCTCGTGAGGCGGCTGCTAAGCGCATGTTTTTGCGGGAGGAATCTGGTTTGATCGCAGAAATATCAATAGACGAATAAGCAAATGGGGTGCACAATTTCAGGCTGGGAGGAAGGAGAATCAACCAGGGGACCGCAATGCGCGACCATTCAGAAATGGACCTGATGCTCAAGGGCTATGGCTTGACCACGGCCAAGATTCTTTATCACTTTCCCGATCATCCGCATCTGCTGCAGAGCTTCATCTGGCAGGATTACGACATCGCCCCGAAATTTCCGGTGCTGATCCGCTTCATCGAATTCTGGAAGGCCGAGCTCGAAGGCCCGCTGCATTCGGTGAGCTACACGCACCAGAAGCTGATCGCGCCGAACGAATGGCGCAAGGTCGACGGCGAGTTCGTGCTGCATTAGCCGGGGCGGCAGCCCGGGAGCCGCCGCCAGCTTTTGGAGCGTCAGACTGCGGGCGCGTTCAGCCGGGCAAACCCCTCCTGCCGGCGATAGGGAAAATACGGGTAGGGTGCGGTGACCTCACTTGCCGTGTCGAGCTTCTTCATCTGCTCGGCTGTCAAGGACCAGCCGACGGCGCCGAGATTCTGGCGCAACTGCTCCTCGTTGCGCGCGCCAATGATGACGGAGGCGACGGTCGGCCGCTGCAGCAGCCAATTAATGGCGATCTGCGGTATGGTCTTGCCGGTTTCCTCGGCGACAACATCAAGCGCGTCGACGACCCGATAGAGATGCTCATCCTCGACGGGCGGTCCGAAGCTTGCCGTGTCGTGCAGCCGGCTTTTCTCAGGCAGCTTCTGGCCACGGCGGATCTTGCCGGTCAGGCGGCCCCAGCCGAGTGGGCTCCACACCAGCGCACCGACACCCTGGTCGAGGCCGAGCGGCATCAACTCCCATTCATAATCGCGTCCGACCAGCGAGTAGTAGACCTGATGGGCGACGTATCGGGGATAGCCATATCTATCCGCCAGGCCGAGCGACTTCATCACTTGCCAGCCGGAAAAATTGGAGACGCCGACATAACGCAGCTTGCCGGCGCGCACGAGACCGTCCAGCGTCGACAGCACCTCCTCGATCGGTGTTGCGGCATCAAAGGCGTGCAGTTGCAGCAGGTCGATGTAATCGGTTCCAATACGCTTCAGCGCGTCTTCGACGGCCTTGATCAGGCGTGAACGTGACGAGCCGGCATCGTTGGGACCGTCGCCCATCGGCAGCGAGGTCTTGGTCGAGATCAGCACGGCGTCGCGGCGGCCCCTGATGGCAGCGCCGAGCACTTGTTCGGAAGCGCCAATCGAATAGACATCGGCGGTGTCGAACAGGTTGACGCCGGCCTCTAGGCAGATGTCGACCAGCCGCCGTGCTTCCGTCGCATCGCTGTTGCCCCAGGCGCCGAACAGCGGGCCTGAGCCGCCGAAGGTTCCAGCGCCGAACGAGAGTGCCGGGACCTTCAGGCCTGATGCGCCAAGATTTCGATAATCCATGGGTTTGCTCCTTGTGGAAGGATGGCTGTTTCAAGGATTGGTTGAGGTTTGCCGTTCTATGACGGCGCGATTTCCGGTGTGGAGAGGGCAGGGTCTCGGTCGAGGCGCAGAGCAAACGCCGCCACGGCAAGCGCTGAAAGCGGCAACAGGGCCGCGACCCAGGTGACGGCGCCGAGGCCGGGACCGTGCGCGATGACCACGCCGCCGAGCCAGGCGCCGGCCGCGTTGCCGAGGTTGAAGGCGGCGATGTTGAAGGACGAGGCGAGGCTCTGGCCGGCGCCTTGTGCCTTTTCCAGCACCCACATCTGCAGTGGCGCCACGGTGGCGAAGGCGGCGGCGCCGAGCAGGCCGACATAGATAACGGCCATGACCTGGCTGTGCAGGGCGAACGTCATGGTGCCGAGCACCAGCGCCAGGACGACGAGACTGCCGAGAACGGAAGGTAGCAGCCGGCGGTCGGCGAACTTGCCGCCGGCGATTTTGCCGGCGATGAGGCCGCCGCCGAAGACCAGCAGGATAGGCGACACCGCTGCTTCCTCAAAACCGGTGATCTCGGTCAGCAACGGAGCGATGTAGGTAAAGACGGCAAAGACGCCGGCATAGCCAAGCACGGTGGTGGCAAAGCCAAGCAGGACGGGCGTGCGGCCGAGCACGGCGAGATCGGCACGCAAATTGCTCTTCTCAGGTTCTGTTCGGCTGCGCGGCACCACCAAGAGAATGATGGCGGAGGCGGCGATGCCGACCAGGGTCACCGCCCAGAACGTCGCGCGCCAGCCGAAGGCCTGGCCGAGCCAAGTGCCGAAAGGCACGCCGAGGATGTTGGCGATGGTCAGGCCGGTGAACATCAGGGCGATCGCCGAAGCTTTCTTGTTGGGCGCCACCAGCCCGGTCGCCACGACCGAGCCAACGCCGAAGAAGGTGCCGTGGGCGAAGGCGGTCAGCACGCGCGCACCCATCAGCGTCCAGTAGTCTGGGGCAAGCGCACAGGCGAGGTTGCCCAGCGTGAAGATCGCCATCAGCGACAGAAGCACGGTCTTGCGCGGCCAACGGCCGGTTGCGATCGTCAGCAGCGGCGCGCCGATGACAACGCCGAGCGCATAGCCGGAAATAAGCTGGCCGGCAGCTGAGATCGAGACGTCGAGATCGGTGCTGACGTCGAGCAGCAGGCCCATGATGACGAATTCGGTGACGCCGATGCCGAACGCACCGGCGGCAAGAGCGTAAAGAGCAAGGGGCATGGCGGTTCCCACTTCGATGACGACCAGTTTTGACGACGGGCGCCGTGTTCCTCCCACGCCCCAATTCGGAAGATCGTGTCGCGATGTGCTGTGAACCAGCCTTGCATCGGGCACATCGTCTGTGAAATAGATTCACCAATGACCAGACCCGACATCAACCGCTCCGGCGAGATCGAAGTGTTCGTCCGCGTGGTCGAGGCGGGCAGCTTTTCGGCCGCTGCCCGTGCGTTGCGGATGACCCCGTCGGCGGTGAGCAAGCTGATCGCGCGGCTGGAGGCACGGCTCGGCGCGCGGCTGGTCAGCCGTTCGACGCGCAGGCTGCAACTGACGCCGGAGGGGGCGGCCTTTTTCGACAGCGGCGTGCGTATCCTGGCCGACATGGCAGCGGCCGAGCGCGAGGCGGCGGCGGGTGCCGCGCCGCGTGGCCGGCTGCGGATCAACAGCTACGTGCCTTTCGGGCAGCATCGGCTGATCCCGCTTTTGCCGCGTTTTCTGGAGCGCTACCCCGAAATCTCGGTCGATCTGGTGTTGACCGACGATGTCATCGACCTGATGGAGGAGCGTGCTGACGTCGCCATCCGGGCCGGGCCGCTCGGCGAATCACGGCTGGTGGCGCGCAAGCTCGGACAGAGCCGGGTGGTCGTCGTTGCGGCGCCATCGTATCTCGAAGCGCGTGGCACGCCCGTGACGCCCGCCGATCTCGATCGTCACAACCGGATGGGCTTCCGTTTCGTACGCCACCTCGAGGGCTGGCCTTTTATCGATGCGGTCGGCAAGCCGATCAGCCTGTCGATCGCCGGAAATACGCTGGTCAGCGACGGCGAGGCGATGCGGCTGATGGCGCTGTCGGGGGCGGGCATCGCCCGGCTGGCAAGCTGGCATGTGGAGGCCGACATTGCCGCCGGCCGGCTCCTGCCGCTGCTGGAAGAGTTCAACCCCGGCGACGAGGAACTTACCCACGCCGTCTATGTCGGCCATGGCAAGCATCTGCCGGCGCGGGTGCGGGCCTTTTTGGACTTTTTGGTCGAGACTGTCCGGCTGAACTGAGCCCAAAACGATCGGGAGCCTGCCGGCTCCCGAAGCAACGAAGGTAAGAAGGTAAGATTGAGTTACTATTTCGGCGCAAAGGGCGCCGGCCGCCGGCCGGCCGCCTGACGCTCCAGCATCCAGCCCGGATATTCGGCGGGCAGGGCACTGGCTTCGTCGAGGCGAACAAGATCATCGGCATCGAGCTGCAACTCGGTGGCTGCAAGGTTCTGTTCCAGCTGCTCCGTGCGGCTGGCGCCGATGATGACGCTCATCACGAATGGCTTGGCCAGAACATAGCCGAGCGCCACCGTAGCGACGCTGACGCCGTGCTTGGCGGCGATCTCGCGCATGACGGCGACTGCTGCCCAGGCACGGTCCTCATTGACCGGCGGGAAATTGAAGCTGGCGCGGCGGCCCTCGCCATTGCCGGGGGCGCCCGGTCCGTATTTGCCGGAGAGCAGGCCGCCAGCCATCGGCGACCAGACCATCAGCCCGAGCTTCTCCTCGTTGAGCAGCGGCACGATCTCGCGCTCGAGATCGCGGCCGGCGATCGAATAATACGACTGCACGGTCTCGAAGCGGGCAAAGCCTTTGCGCTCGGCAATACCCAGCGCCTTGGCTATGCGCCAGGCCTGCCAGTTCGAGACGCCGACATAGCGGACCTTGCCGGCGGCAACCAGGTCGTCGAGCGCCCGCAGCGTTTCGTCGATCGGCGTCACCGTGTCGGTGCCGTGCAGCTGGTAGAGATCGATATGATCCAGCTGCAGCCGTTCGAGGCTGCCTTCGACCGAATCCATGATGTGGCCGCGCGAGGAACCACGCTGGTTCGGGCCTCCACCCATGGCGCCATGAACCTTGGTGGCGATGATCACGTCCTGCCGGTTGACGCCAAGGTTCCTGAGCGACTGGCCGAGAAGCCGTTCCGAGGCGCCAAAGGAATAGACATCCGCCGTGTCGAAGAAATTGACGCCGGCGGCGAGCGAGCGGGCAACGATCTGGTCAACGCCCTTCTGGTCGAGGCTGGCGATCAGGCCCCATTGGGCGTTCTCGCCGGCCGCGCCGAACGTCATCGTGCCGAGGCAAAGTTCGGAGACGAACATCCCCGTATTTCCAAGTTGATTGTAACGCATGGTGGCTCCAGACGGGTTGAGAATAACTCGACCCATATAGGAACGAAACGTTCCGTTTCTATATGCTGGCTTAGTCAATGTTAGCCTGTGGCCTAAGGCCGGCTGCGCCTCATCTGGCGCCGAAAATCGCCGATCCAACCCTGACACTAGTCGCGCCGAAGGCGATCGCGGTTTCGTAGTCGCCGGACATGCCCATGGAGAACTTGTCGACGCCGGCCTCAAGCCCAAGCTTTTCCAGCAGCGCGAAATGCGGACCGGGGTTCTCGCCGGCCGGCGGAATGCACATCAGCCCTTCGATGGCGAGGCCGTGAACCGAGCGGCAGCGGGCCACGAAGGCGACAGCCTCGCGCGGCTCGATGCCGGCCTTTTGCGGCTCGGAGCCGGTGTTGACCTGGACATACAGCCTTGGTGACCGGCCTTGCCTGGCGATCTCCTTGGCGAGTTCGGCGGCGATCTTTTCACGGTCGACGGTTTCGATGACGTCGAACAATGCCACCGCTTCCTTCGCCTTGTTCGATTGCAGCGGACCGATCAGATGCAGCTCGACGTCGGGAAACGCCGTCCGCAGTGCCGGCCATTTGGCTTGTGCTTCCTGGACCCGGTTTTCGCCGAAGACGCGCTGGCCGGCCTCGATAACGGGGCGGATATCGGCGGCGTCGAAGGTTTTCGAGACCGCGACCAGCGCCACCGCTCCGGCGTCGCGTCCTGCCTCGCGCTCGGCGGCAGCGATCCTTGCCTTGACCGTGAAAAGCTGTTCGACGGCGCTCGCCATGCCTATATCCTGCCTGTGTTTGGCTTTTCGCCGGATCGCCGCAGTTGACGGGTCCGGCAATCCATGGTGAACACCGCGACGACATTTCCTGAGCCGCCCGGGCATTGTCCGGCGGTTCGCGCATGCTTTTAAGTGAAAAACACCCGATGGCAACCGAACGATACAATCCGCGCGCGTCAGAGCCCAAATGGCAGAAGGCCTGGGACGCAAAGAAGCTGTTCGAAGCCGACAATGACGACCCGCGCCCGAAATATTACGTGCTGGAGATGTTCCCCTATCCGTCGGGGCGCATCCATATCGGCCATACCCGCAACTATACGATGGGCGACGTGGTGGCGCGCTACAAGCGGGCCAAGGGTTTCAACGTGCTGCACCCGATGGGCTGGGACGCCTTTGGCATGCCAGCCGAAAACGCGGCGATGCAGAACAAGGTCCATCCCAAGGACTGGACCTATCAGAACATCGCCGCTATGCGCGAGCAACTCAAGGTCATGGGCCTGTCGCTCGATTGGGCGCGCGAGTTCGCCACCTGCGATGTCGATTACTATCACCGCCAGCAGATGCTGTTCCTCGATTTCGTCGAGAAGGGGCTGGTGACGCGCAAATCCTCCAAGGTCAACTGGGATCCGGAGGACATGACGGTGCTTGCCAACGAGCAGGTCATCGACGGACGCGGCTGGCGCTCGGGCGCGCTGGTGGAACAGCGCGAGCTGACGCAGTGGTTCTTCAAGATCACCGACTACGCGCAGGACCTGCTGGATTCGCTCGATCAACTCGACGACTGGCCGGAAAAAGTGAAGCTGATGCAGGCGAACTGGATCGGCCGTTCGGAAGGTCTGCTGATCCGCTGGCCGCTGGCCAAGCCAGCAGCCGGCGAGCATGAGCTCGAAATCTATACGACAAGGCCTGACACCATCTTCGGCGCCTCCTTTATGGCGATTGCCGCCGACCATCCGCTGGCCAAAAAGGCCGCCGAAGACAATCCGGCGCTGGCAAAGTTCATCGACGAGGTCCGCCATATGGGCACCTCGGTGGCGGCTCTGGAGACGGCCGAGAAGAAGGGCTTCGATACCGGCATTCGCGTCGTCCATCCGTTCGACGAGAAGTGGACGCTGCCCGTCTACGTCGCCAATTTCGTGCTGATGGACTACGGCACCGGCGCCATCTTCGGCTGTCCGTCCGGTGACCAGCGCGACCTCGACTTCGCCAACAGATACGGCCTGCCGGTCATTCCGGTGGTGATGCCGGAGGGCGAGAATCAAGGGAGCTTCCAGGTCATCGATGAGGCCTATGTCGGCGACGGCGTGATGATCAATTCGCGCTTCCTCGACGGCATGAAGCCGGATCAGGCGTTCGACGAGGTGGCGAAGCTGCTGGAACAAAAGACCATCGGCAACCGGCCGATGGCCGAGCGCAAGGTGAACTTCCGCCTGCGCGACTGGGGCATTTCGCGCCAGCGCTATTGGGGCTGCCCGATCCCGATGATCCATTGCGAGGATTGCGGCGTGGTGCCGGTGCCGAAAGCCGACCTGCCGGTCAAGCTGCCGGACGACATCGAGTTCGACCGGCCGGGCAATCCGCTCGATCGCCATCCGACATGGCGGCGCGTCAAATGCCCGCGTTGCGGCAAGGATGCGCGGCGAGAAACCGACACGATGGACACATTTGTCGATTCTTCGTGGTATTTCGCTCGCTTCACCGCGCCGTGGGCAAATGATCCGACCGATCCCGAGGCCGCGACTGAATGGCTGCCGGTTGACCGGTATATTGGCGGTATTGAGCATGCGATCCTGCATTTGCTCTATTCGCGCTTTTTCACCCGCGCCATGCGCGAGACCGGCCATGTCGATCTCGCCGAGCCGTTCAGGGGCCTGTTCACGCAAGGCATGGTGGTGCACGAGACCTATCGGGTTGGCGGCGCCTCGAACGGCCGCTGGCTTGCGCCAAGCGAGGTCAGGCTGGAAGACGCCGACGGAAAGCGCCGCGCCTTCGAAATCGCCACCGGCGAAGAGGCGGTGATCGGTCCGCTCGAAAAAATGTCGAAGTCGAAGAAGAATACGGTGAGTCCGGAAGAGATCACCGACGGCTACGGCGCCGATACGGCGCGCTGGTTCATGCTGTCGGACTCGCCGCCCGAACGCGATGTCGAATGGACCGACGAGGGCGCGGCCGGCGCGCACCGCTTCATCCAGCGCATCTGGCGCCTGGTGTCGACGGCTGCCGAATCGCTCGCCGGAGTCCGGCCAGAGGCGGCGAAGGACGGCGAGGCCGGGACAGTGTCCAAGGCCGCGCACAAGATCCTGAAATCGGTCGGTGAGGATATCGAAAAGCTCGCCTTCAACCGCGCCATCGCCCGCATCTATGAGCTCGCCAATGCCTTGACTGTACCGCTCAACGAGGCGGCAGAGGGCAAGGCCGGTCCGGCGCTGCAAGCGGCCTGCCGTGAGGCCGTCGAGATCCTGGTGCACCTGATCGCGCCGGTCATGCCGCATCTGGCCGAGGAGTGCTGGCAGACGCTCGGCGGCACCGACCTTGTCGCCGAACGGCCCTGGCCGGTCTACGATCCCTCGCTTGTCGTCGACGCCGAGATCGTGCTGCCGGTGCAGGTCAACGGCAAGAAGCGCGGCGATTTGACAATTGCCCGCGACGCGGACCAAGGTGCGGTCGAAAAAGCGGTTCTGGCCCTCGACTTCGTGCAGAGAGCGCTCGAAGGTAAGGCGCCGCGCAAGGTGATCATCGTGCCGCAGAGGATCGTTAATGTCGTTGCCTGATCCGCGAAAGACAGAGCTGACGCTGCGCCGCGTCGTGCTTTGCGGGCTGCTCGCCTCGGTGGCGCTGGTTTCCGCCTGCACGGTGCGGCCGCTCTATTCGAGCGCGCCGCTGATCGCCGGCTCGCAGGTCGGCGCTGCTGCCGAGCTGGCATCGATCTCGGTCAAGCCGGTCAAGACCCGCTACGCCCAGCAGGTCCGCAACAATTTGATCTTCGCGCTCGGCCGGGGCGCCGGCGAGCCGGCTTCGCCGGTCTATTCGCTTGATCTCGGCGTCTCCGAACTCGTCGAATCGGCGGCAATCGAGCAGGTCACGACAGACGAGGACGAGCCGACCGCCGGCACTGTAACGCTGACCGCCAACTATGTGCTCAGCGATGCCAAGACGGGCACGGTCATAGCGAGGGGCAAGCGCTCGATTCCGTCGTCATACGACAGGCCGCGCCAGGAATTCGCGTCATACCGAGCCCAGATCGACGCCGAGAACCGTGCGGCGCGCGAGCTGGCAGATGTGCTGCGGCTGTCGATCGCTCAGGATCTGATCAAGCACGGCAAGCCGGCGGCAAGCTAGGTCTTTCCGGAGTGCGCAATCTGCAAAAAAAAGGCCGATTGCTCGGCCTTTTTTTGTTCGTAGGATAGTCGCTTCAGCCGATCTTCTGCCCGGTCTTTGCCCAGTCGGCGAGGAACAGTTCCAGGCCCTTGTCGGTCAGCGGGTGTTTGACCAGTGCCTTGAGCGTCGCCGGCGGCGCGGTGATGACATCGGCACCGATCAGCGCCGCCTGCTTGACATGGTTCACGGTGCGCACAGAAGCGGTCAGGATCTCGGTCTGGAAGTCATAATTGTCGTAGATGGTGCGGATATCGGCAATCAGCTCCATGCCGTCCCAGCCGCTGTCGTCGATGCGGCCGACGAAGGGCGAGATGAAGGAGGCGCCGGCCTTGGCGGCGAGCAGCGCCTGGGTGGCCGAGAAGCACAGCGTGACGTTGACCATGCGGCCGTCCGACCGGATGTCCTTGCAGGCTCTCAGGCCATCGAGCGTCAGCGGCACCTTGATGCAGACATTGTCGGCGATCCTGGCCAGGATCTTGGCCTCCGCCATCATGTCCTTGTATTCGGTGGCGACGACTTCGGCCGAGACTGGGCCCTTGACGATCTCGCAGATCTCTCTTGTGACGTCGGCGATCTTGCCGCCGGATTTCAGGATCAGCGACGGATTGGTGGTTACGCCGTCGAGCAGCCCCAAATCGTTCAGCTCGCGGATTTCCTTGACCTCGGCGGTGTCGACAAAAAATTTCATGGCGGTCTCCTGAAGATTTTTCATGTGCACGTCATGCACATTCGGGGTCGGACTTTGATCTAGACCAAAGTCGGGGCAAGGTCACGCCTCATGATCGAAGATTCGCCCTTTGTCGCGGCCGCACCGGTGCTGGTGCCGATGCCCGCCGAGCGCCCCTACACCTATGCCGTGCCGGCTGGCATGCGCGTGGTGCCGGGCTCGATCGTGCGCGTTCCGCTTGGGCCCCGCCAGGTCGCCGGCATCGTCTGGGACGGCGCCGTCGAAAAGGTCGACGCGAAGAAATTGCGGCCGATCGAGCAGGTTTTCGACTGCCCGCCGATCGACCGCGCGATGCGGCGTTTTGTCGATTGGGTGGCGCAGTACACGCTGTCGCCGCCCGGCATGGTGGCGCGCATGCTGCTCAGGGCGCCGGAGGCGTTCGATCCGGAGCCGTGGATCGAAGGGCTGCAGCGCACCTTCGCCAAGCCCGACCGGATGACGGAGGCGAGGACGCGCGTGCTGGAGACGGCCGAAGGCGGACTTGCCTGGACGCGATCCGGCCTGGCGCATGCGGCAGGCGTGTCGTCGACGGTGGTGGACGGGCTGCGGGCGCAGGGCGTATTCCAGACGGTGATGATCCCGCCGCGGCCGGTGGTCGCAGCACCCGATCCCGGCTACGCCGTGCCTTCACTGATGCCCGACCAGAGCGATGCCGCCGAGACGCTGCGCGCCAATGTCGCGACCGGTACATTCGGGGTCACCCTGCTCGACGGTGTAACCGGATCCGGCAAGACGGAGGTCTATTTCGAGGCGGTCGCGGCCGCGCTCGATCGCGGCAAGCAGGTGCTGATCCTGCTGCCGGAAATTGCGCTGACCCATGCCTTCCTCGAACGCTTCCAGGAGCGGTTCGGCGCCAAGCCGGCGGAGTGGCACTCGGACCTGCCGCCAAGGATGCGCGAAAAGGTCTGGCGGCAGGTAGCGGAAGGCGGCGTGCGGGTCGTCGCAGGCGCGCGCTCGGCGCTATTCCTGCCATTCAGGGAGCTTGGATTGATCGTCGTCGACGAAGAGCACGATCCCGCCTACAAGCAGGAGGATCGCGTCTTTTACAACGCGCGCGACATGGCCGTGGTGCGCGGCCATATCGGCGGTTTTCCGGTCGTGCTCGCTTCGGCGACACCGTCGGTCGAAAGCCGGGTCAATGCCAGCCAGGGCCGCTACAGCAGGGCGGTGCTTTCGGCGCGCTTTGCCGAGGCGGCACTTCCCGATCTCAAGACGGTCGACATGCGCCGCGCGCCGCCGGCACGCGGCGGCTTCCTGTCGCCGGTGCTGCTCGGCCATATGCGGCAGACGCTGGAAAGAAAGGAACAGTCGCTGCTGTTCCTCAACCGGCGCGGCTATGCGCCGCTGACGCTCTGCCGGGTCTGCGGCCACCGCTTCGGCTGTCCGGTCTGCTCGGCCTGGCTGGTCGAGCACCGCTTTCGCGGCCAGCTCGTCTGCCACCACTGCGGGCACAATGAACGCCGGCCCGAAGCCTGTCCGGAATGCGGCACGCTCGATCATCTGGTCGCCTGCGGGCCAGGCGTCGAGCGCATCGCCGAGGAGGTCGTCGCGCATTTCCCCGATGCCCGCACCATCGTCTTGTCGTCGGACCTGATGGGCGGCGTGCGGCGGCTGCGGCTCGAGCTTGAAGCCATCGCCAATGGCGAGGCCGACATCGTCATCGGCACGCAACTCGTCGCCAAGGGCCACAACTTCCCCAACATGACGCTGGTCGGTGTGGTCGATGCCGATCTCGGCCTTGCCAATGGCGACCCGCGCGCCGCCGAGCGCACCTTCCAACTGCTCAGCCAGGTGACCGGCCGCGCCGGTCGCACCGGCAAGAAAAGCCTCGGCCTGCTGCAGACCTTCCAACCCGACCACCCGGTGATGCGCGCGATCGTCTCAGGCGATGCCGAGGCCTTCTACGAGCGCGAGATCGCCGAGCGTGAGCGGGCGGGGCTGCCGCCCTTCGGCAGGCTCGCCGGCGTCATCGTCAGCGCGGCGACACGGGCCGAAGCCGAAGGGCACGCCCGTGGCCTGCGCCGCGCCGCGCCGCAAGCCACCGACCTGTTCGTGCTCGGCCCGGCCGAGGCGCCGCTGTCATTGATCGGCGGCCGCCATCGCTTTCGCCTGCTGATCCAGGGCGAGCGGCGCGCCGACATGCAAGGGTTCATTCGCACCATGTTGGCCGAGGGACCGAAGATAAGGGGCTCGGTGCGAGTCCAGGTCGACATCGACCCGCAGAGCTTTTTGTAAGCTGTCGAATTACCCTTTCGAGGCGCGTTCGGTGAATGGGTTCAGGTAAGGCACGTCGAGAATCGCAAAATGCCGGGTGTTGGCCGTCAAAACTGACAGGCCGTGCAAACGGGCAGTAGCTGCGATCAGAACGTCCGCCAGACCCGGATTGGCGCCTCTGGCGATAGTGGCGTCTTCCAGTTTTCCGGCTTCTCGCGCGATTGCTAAATCGATGGGAAGGATGCGCTGGTTGAACTCTAGAAGCAACCTTTCGAACCACTCATTGATGCGCTCTGCCTTCATATGCCCGCCCGCCCGCTTCAGTTTCGCGATTCCTCGTTCCACCTCCAAGATGACGATCGACGAGAGCTGCCAAGAGCCGCGTTCTCCTTGTTCGGCAACCCAGTTCTGCACGTGTGCCGGAAGCAGAGGCCGACCAGGTGCAAATGCCGAGAGAAAAGACGTATCAAGCAGATAGCCGGTCAAAACTCCACTTCCCGCGACGGCGATTCGTTTCGCTCAAGCTCGATGCCGCCTGGATACTGAAGCAGGAAATCCACGAAGTCTTTTTGGCTGTTCTGCGGATAAAGTTTCCGTCCCTCACCGATTGGCACCACCATGACTGCGGGCTTGCCGTGCTTGGTGATAACCGTGGGCTCACCGTTCTCAGCAGCCTCCACGAGCGCGGAAAGGCTGGCCTTTGCCTCTCGTAGTTGCATCGTCTTCATGCGCGGAACCTCTTGTGGTCTCATGTAGTCACAATATAGGAATTGTGCAGAAAAAAACAGCCCGTTGTGTAACGTCCTGTTAGCCCGGTCGATACAACGGCGCTCGCGTTGGGCTGACGCCCCGTAAATTGCGACGGCCCATCTGGCGCATGTCTCTTGCTTCGCTAGAATGCCCGAAAATTTTGAATATCCATTTACGAGGGGACAAGGATGGAATTTGCGTTTCCATGGCCGATGAGCCAGGGCGAGTGGCTGGCATGGTCAAGCGCCGTCGTGACCTTGCTTTTCGGGCTGCTGCTGTTCCTGGCGCCAGGGCTGGCGTTCCGGATTCTCAGGCTGCAGGTCAAGCCCGAGAAGGCGGCGGCGATCGCCGAAGGTCGCGGCAGGATGTCGGGCTTCTATCTCGGTGTCAGCCTGTGCTGCATCCTCTTGGCGCAGCCGCTGCTCTATATGGCGCTCGGCTTCTCCTGGCTGTTCACCGCCTTCGGCCGGCTGCTGTCGATGATGTCGGACGGCGCCAACACGCCGTTCAACTGGGCTTCCATCGTCGTCGAGCTGGTGCTGGCGGCGCTGCCGCTTGCCTTCGCCTTCGGCTTTTTGCCCTGAATCAGGGATCAATCCGGGGTTGGTTGCTGAACTCGCCCGGCGGATGCGACAATAGTGCCTGAAAACCATGCCGGACGACGCATTGCGGTCTGAAAATGCCTGTGCTAGACGGCAATCGACTTTCGACCGGGGATAGCGGAAGCCGCGCCTCCGTGCTTGGAAAAATGCAGTAAGGTCAAAGATTTAGCCAGAGTTTTTGCTCGCGCCAACAATCTGCGGCCTGTCAGACAAGAGAAAAGACGGTCCGTGGCCCAATCGTCATCGCCAATCTCAGGTGTCGCAGAACGCTATGCGGGTTCGCTGTTCGAACTCGCGCTGCAGGCCAATTCGGTCGCCGGCGTCGAGGCCGACCTCAACAGGTTCGAAACGATGCTCGAAGGCAGCGCTGACCTTTCGCGGCTGATCAGGAGCCCTGTCTTCTCCAGCGAGGACCAGGCCAAGGCGATCGCCGCGATCGCCGACAGAGCAGGGATTACCGGCCTCACCGGCAATTTCCTGCGCGTCGTTGCCCAGAATCGCCGGCTGTTCGCCGTGCCCGGCATGATCAAGGCGTTCCGCCAGATCGCCGCCGAACACCGCGGCGAGACCGCTGCCGAGGTCACCTCGGCGCATGCGCTGACGCCTGCCCAGGAAACCGAGCTGAAAGCAGCGCTGAAAAGCGTCGCCGGCAAGGACGTGGCGATCACGGTCACCGTCGATCCGTCGCTGCTCGGCGGACTGGTGGTCAAGATCGGCTCGCGCCAGATCGATACGTCGCTCAAAACCAAACTCAATTCGCTCAAGCTTGCACTGAAAGAGGTCGGCTGATGGACATCCGCGCCGCGGAAATTTCCGCAATTCTGAAAGACCAGATCAAGAATTTCGGCAAGGAGGCCGAGGTCTCCGAAGTCGGCCAGGTGCTGTCCGTCGGTGACGGTATCGCCCGCGTCTACGGCCTCGACAATGTCCAGGCCGGCGAGATGGTCGAGTTCCCCGGCGGCATCCGCGGCATGGCGCTCAACCTCGAAGCCGACAATGTCGGCGTCGTCATCTTCGGCGCTGACCGCGACATCAAGGAAGGCGACACCGTCAAGCGCACCGGCGCCATCGTCGATACGCCCGTCGGCATGGGCTTGCTCGGCCGCGTTGTCGACGCGCTCGGCAACCCGATCGACGGCAAAGGCCCGATCCAGGCCACCGAGCGCAAGCGCGTCGACGTCAAGGCGCCCGGCATCATCCCGCGCAAATCGGTGAACGAGCCGATGTCGACCGGCCTCAAGGCCATCGACGCACTGATCCCGGTCGGCCGCGGCCAGCGCGAACTGGTCATCGGCGACCGCCAGACCGGCAAGACCGCGATCATCCTCGACACCATGCTCAACCAGAAATCGGTGCACGACAACGGCCCTGAGAAGGAAAAGCTGTACTGCGTCTATGTCGCCGTCGGCCAGAAGCGCTCGACGGTGGCGCAGTTCGTCAAGGTCCTGGAAGAGCGCGGCGCGCTCGACTATTCGATCATCATCGCCGCGACCGCCTCCGATCCGGCGCCGATGCAGTTCCTGGCACCGTTCACCGCCTGCACCATGGGCGAATATTTCCGCGACAACGGCATGCACGCGCTGATCAGCTACGACGATCTGTCGAAGCAAGCCGTCGCCTATCGCCAGATGTCGCTGCTGCTGCGCCGTCCGCCGGGCCGCGAGGCCTATCCGGGCGACGTCTTCTACCTGCACTCGCGCCTGCTTGAGCGCGCCGCCAAGCTCAATGACGAAAATGGCGGCGGTTCGCTGACGGCGCTGCCGATCATCGAGACGCAGGCCAACGACGTTTCGGCCTACATCCCAACCAACGTCATCTCGATCACCGACGGCCAGATCTTCCTGGAAACCAATCTGTTCTTCCAGGGCGTCCGTCCGGCGGTCAATGTCGGCCTGTCGGTGTCGCGCGTCGGCTCCTCGGCGCAGATCAAGGCGATGAAGCAGGTTGCCGGATCGATCAAGGGCGAGCTCGCGCAGTACCGCGAAATGGCTGCTTTCGCGCAGTTCGGCTCCGATCTCGACGCCGCCACGCAACGCCTGCTCAACCGCGGCTCGCGTCTGACCGAGCTGTTGAAGCAGCCGCAATTCTCGCCGCTCAAAGTCGAGGAGCAGGTCGCGGTGATCTTCGCCGGCGTCAACGGCTATCTCGACAAGCTGGCGGTCAACCAGGTCGGCAAGTTCGAGCATGGTCTGTTGTCGCATATGCGCTCGGCCGGCAAGGACGTGCTCGACGGCATCCGCAAGGAGAAGGCGCTGTCCGACGATCTGCGCGCCAGGCTGAAGGCAGAAATCGACGCCTTCGCCAAGACCTTTGCTTGAGCAGGACGGACGGGATCAGGTTTAAAGCATGCCTTCGTTAAAAGACCTTCGTAACCGTATCGCCTCGGTCAAGGCGACGCAGAAGATCACCAAGGCGATGCAGATGGTCGCCGCGGCGAAGCTGCGTCGCGCGCAGGAAGCGGCGGAAGCGGCGCGTCCCTATTCGGAGCGCATGGGCGCGGTGCTGGCCAATATCACCCAGGCGATCGGCGGCGGCGGCGATGCCCCGGCGCTGATGACCGGCACCGGCAAGGACGACGTGCATCTGCTTGTCGTCTGCACGGCCGAACGCGGTCTGTGCGGCGGCTTCAATTCGCAGATCGCCCGCTTTGCCCGCGACCACATCCGCAAGCTTCTGGCAGACGGCAAGCAGGTCAAGATCATCTGCGTCGGCAAGAAGGGGTTCGACATATTGCGCCGCGACTACGGGGCGCTGATCATCGAGCGTGTCGACCTGCGCGAGGTCAAGACGCTGGGCTTTGTCAATGCCGATGCCATCGCCAAGAAGGTGATCCACCTGTTCAACGAAGGCGGCTTCGACATCTGCACGCTGTTCTATTCGCAGTTCAAGTCGGTGATCAGCCAGATCCCGACGGCGCAGCAAATTGTCCCGGCGGGCGCGCCTGCGGCTGGCGCGGAAGTGAGGGACGGCGGCAGCGCTGTCTACGAATACGAGCCGGAGCCGGGCGAGATCCTCTCCGATCTCATCCCGCGCAACATTTCCGTGCAGGTTTTTCGCGCGCTGCTCGAGAATGCTGCCGGCGAGATGGGCGCCAAGATGAGCGCCATGGACAATGCGACGCGCAACGCCGGCGACATGATCAACAAATTGTCGATCACCTACAACCGCCAGCGGCAGGCGCAGATCACCAAGGAATTGATCGAAATCATTTCGGGCGCCGAGGCGCTCTAGGCACGCTCACAAGGAGGTCATCGACCTCAAGCGTGTGAGAAACAAAGAGACGAAAAGGGTAAGGACGATGGCGAAAGCAGCGACCCCGAAGACGGCAGCCCCGAAGGCCGCGGCACCAGCAGCAGCAAAGGCCGCTCCGGCCAAGAAAGCGGCAGCAACCAAGGTCGCCGCTGTGAATGCGCCGGCCGCCACCATCAAGAAAACCGGCCTGGCAGGCAAGGTTCGCCAGGTCATCGGCGCCGTTGTCGACGTCCAGTTCGGCGAACATCTGCCGGCGATCCTGAACGCGCTTGAGACGATCAACGTCGGCAATCGCCTGGTGCTAGAGGTGGCCCAGCATCTGGGCGAAAACACCGTGCGCTGCATCGCCATGGACTCGACCGAAGGTCTGGTCCGCGGCCAGGACGTCTATGATACCGGTGCACCGATCACCGTGCCGGTCGGCCCGGGCATGCTCGGCCGCATCATCAACGTCATCGGCGAGCCGGTCGACGAGGCAGGCCCGGTCGACGGCATCGAGATGCGCTCGATCCATCAGCCGGCGCCGACCTATGTCGAGCAGTCGACGGAAGCGCAGATCCTGGTCACCGGCATCAAGGTGCTCGACCTGCTGGCCCCCTATGCCCGCGGCGGCAAGATCGGCCTGTTCGGCGGCGCCGGCGTCGGCAAGACGGTGCTGATCCAGGAACTGATCAACAACGTCGCCAAGGCGCATGGCGGCTTCTCGGTGTTCGCCGGCGTCGGCGAGCGCACCCGCGAAGGCAACGACCTCTATCACGAGTTCATCGAGTCCGGCGTCAACAAGAAGGGCGGCGGCGAAGGCTCCAAGGCCGCGCTCGTCTATGGCCAGATGAACGAGCCGCCGGGCGCCCGCGCCCGCGTCGGCCTGACCGGGCTGACGGTTGCCGAATATTTCCGCGATCAGGGCCAGGACGTGCTGTTCTTCGTAGACAACATCTTCCGTTTCACGCAGGCGGGCTCGGAAGTGTCGGCGCTGCTCGGCCGCATTCCTTCGGCCGTGGGCTACCAGCCGACGCTGGCTACCGACATGGGTGCGCTACAGGAGCGTATCACCACGACGACCAAGGGTTCGATCACCTCGGTGCAGGCGATCTATGTGCCGGCCGACGACCTGACCGACCCTGCACCGGCGACCTCGTTCGCCCACCTCGACGCGACGACCGTGCTCAACCGCGCGATTTCGGAAAAGGGCATCTATCCGGCGGTCGATCCGCTCGATTCGACCTCGCGCATGCTCGACCCGATGGTTGTCGGCGAAGAGCATTATCAGGTCGCCCGCCAGGTGCAGTCGATCCTTCAGCGCTACAAGTCGCTGCAGGACATCATCGCCATCCTGGGCATGGACGAGCTGTCGGAAGAGGATAAGCAGACCGTGGCCCGCGCTCGCAAGATCGAGCGCTTCCTGTCGCAGCCCTTCTTCGTCGCCGAAGTGTTCACCGGCGCACCGGGCAAGCTGGTCGACCTCGCCGACACCATCAAGGGCTTCAAGGGCCTTTGCAACGGCGATTACGACCATCTGCCGGAGGCCGCCTTCTACATGGTCGGCGGCATCGAGGAAGCGGTCGAGAAGGCACAGCGCCTGGCCGCTGAAGCGGCCTGATGGTGAATGGTCAATAGTGAATTGTGAATGGGGAGTAGCGGATAGGAAATCGGGGGCTGAGTGAAGGTCATTCTTTCTGACCATTCACCATTCACCATTCACCAGTCGCTAAATTGATCATGCCTGAAGCTTTCAAATTCGAACTGGTCTCGCCGGAGCGCCTCTTGGTTTCCGAGCAGGTCGAATCCGTCGTCATTCCGGGCGCCGAAGGCGAGATGACTGTCATGGCGCATCACGCACCCGTCATGACCACGATCAAGCCCGGCGTCGTCACGCTGAAGACCGTTTCCGGCAAGGAAGAGCGCTATGTGGTGTTCGGCGGCTTTGCCGACATCGTTCCGGCCGGCTGCACGCTGCTCGCCGAATCGGCTGTGGCCGTGGGCGACATCGACCGCGCCGACCTTGCCCGCCGCATCCAGGAGGCCAGGGAAGACGCCGCCGACGCCAAGGACGACCAGACCCGCAGCAAGGCCGAGCAGTTCCTCAACCAGCTTACGACGCTTGAAGGCGCGCTGTTGCCGGCTTAACAGGCGCCCCCTGCCTTCTCCCCTTGTGGGAGAAGGTGGATCGGCGCGCAGCGCCGAGACGGTTGAGGGGTGTTGGAAGAAACGAGACGGCGGCGATCCCTGGAGCACCCCTCATCCGACCGAGCTCCGCTCGGCCACCTTCTCCCACAAGGGGAGAAGGGGGGCTGGTCACACCGTCAGCGCCTCCACTGCGCGCATGACGCCGCGCAGTTCGGCGAGGCCCTTCAGGCGGCCGATGCAGGAATAGCCGGGGTTCACCTTCTTGCCGATGTCGTCGACGATGGCGTGGCCATGGTCGGGGCGCATCGGAATCTGCCAGTCCGCCCTGCCTGCCGCCTTGCGCCGGCGCTCTTCGCCAATCAGCGCCGACACGACCGCCACCATGTCGGTGTCGCCGTCGAGGTGCTCGGCTTCGTGGAAGGAGCCGTCTGGCTCCTTGGTGACGTTGCGCAGATGGGCGAAATGGATGTTTTCGGCGAAGGCCTTGGCCATCGTCGGCAGATCGTTCTGCGCGCCCGCCCCGTAGGAGCCGGTGCACAGCGTCAACCCGTTGGCCGGCGAAGCGACGGCGTCGAGCAGCGCGCGGGCATCATTGGCGTTGGAAACGATGCGCGGCAGGCCGAACAGCGAAAAAGGTGGATCGTCGGGATGGATCGCCATCCTGACGCCGGCCTCTTCGGCCACCGGCACGATCTCGCGCAGGAAGGCAAACAGGTTTTCGCGCAGACCTTCGGTTGAGACGTCCTTGTAGAGGTCGAGGGCACGGCGGAAGCTTGCCCGATCGAAGATGAATTCGCGCGCCGGAACCCAGCCGATCAGGTTGCGCTCCAGCCTTGCCTTGTCGCTGTCGCTCATCCCTTGCAGTCGCACACGCGCGGCCTCGACGCGGGCCGGCGGGTGATCGGCCTCCGCCCCTTCTCGCTCAAGGATGAAGACGTCATAGGCGCAGAGCTCGACGACATCGAAGCGCAGCGCCGTGCCGCCATGCGGCATGGGATAATCGAGATCTGTGCGCGTCCAGTCGGTGATCGCCATGAAATTATAGCAGACGGTATTGATCCCGGCGGCGGCGACGGAGCGGACCGACGCCTTGTAATTGTCGATCAGGGTGCGCCAGTTGCCGCTGCGGGTCTTGATGTCCTCATGGACGACAATGCTTTCTACCACATCCCAGGTCAGGCCCGCTGCCTCGATGTCGGCCTTGCGCCTGGCGATCTCGTCCGCCGGCCAGGCGCGGCCGTCATTGAGGTGATGCAGCGCGCTGACGATGCCGACGGCGCCGGCTTGACGGACATGGGCAAGCGTCACCGGATAGTCTGGCCCGAACCAGCGCCAGGTTTGTCTCATGGCTTCTCACTCCCTATGCCAAGCGCCACGAAGGCAGCGGCAGGTCCGCCTCGCCGCAGGCGCTCGAGATGGGCTGCCGTCAGATCGATCAGTGTCATGCGGTGGGAATGGTCTTTGGCGAAGCCGGCGAGATCGAACATCGCTGTCACCGTTTCGATAGCTGGCCGGCTGCCGAGCACAGTAAGCCGAGTGTCGATCGGGTCGGTAAAATGGGCTTCCGGCAAAGTTTTGCCGCGCGCCTCGCAAGCGGCGATCCAGGCCGCCACCACCAGCATGAGATGCGCGGGCGGGTCACCGGCACCCAGCCGATCGACGGCCGAGGCGACGATGCGCTGCGGCAGTTTCTGGCTGCCGTCATTGGCGATCTGCGCCGTGCGATGGGCGAGGGCGGTGTTCGAATAGCGTTCGGCGAGCTGGGCCGTGTAGCCGGCCGTATCGAGCCCGGCGTCCTGCGGCAGCGTCGGGATGGCTTCGGCCCATAGTCCGTCGACGAATTGCCGGATCGCCGGATCGGCAAAGGCGCGGTCGACCGTGTCGTAGCCGCTGAGCAGGCCGAGATAGGCGATTGCCGAATGCGAACCGTTGAGCAGCCGCAGCTTCATGTCCTCGAAGGGCCCGACGTCGCCGACCATGGTGACGCCGAACTTTTCCCAGACCGGCCTGCCTGCCGGGAAATCATCCTCGACCACCCATTGGCAGAACGGCTCGGTCATCACCGGCCAGGCATCCTCGACGCCGAGCTCGACGGCGATACGCGCCCGGTCCGCATCGGTGGTCGCCGGCACGATGCGGTCGACCATGCTCGACGGGAAGGCGACGCCGTCGGCGATGTGCCCGGCAAGGCCGGGATCGCGCAGTGCCGCGAATTCGACCAGCAGGCGGTGCAGCGTGGCGCCATTGGCCGGAAGGTTGTCGCAGCAGAGCACGGTGAAGGGCTTGATGCCGGCGAAACGGCGGCGCGACAGCGCTTCGGTGAGAAAACCATGCGCCGTCCGTGGCATTTGCGGGTTAGCCAAATCATGGACGATGTCCGGATGGGTGCTGTCCAGACCGCCGCCGGCTGCTCTCAGATAAGCCTTTTCGGTGATCGTGAGCGTAACGATGCGGGTGCGCTGATCCGTCAGAGCGGCGAGCACCGCAGCCGGATCTTCCGGCGCCACCAGCATCGACAGGATCGAACCGACGACGCGCAGCTCTTCGCCGATGCTGCTCCTGATCGCCAGCGTGTAGAGGCCATCCTGCGGCGCTAGTGCGTCGCGTGTGTCTGGACTGCGCAAGGACACGCCGACAATGCCCCAGTCCGCCTCTCCCGCCGCCAGGCAGTGGTCGACATAGGCCGCCTGATGGGCGCGATGGAACGCACCGACGCCGAGATGGACGATGCCCGGTGCGACGCCGCCGCGGGCGTAGCGCGGAACCGCGACCGAAGCCGGCAGTGCCTTCAGCGTGCTGTTGGAAAGGCGTCTATTGGTCATTGCGCCACGTGTCTGATCGAGATTGTTGGGTCCTGCTGGCAGGCGGCGTAACACCCGATGCCGTCACGCACAATGGGCAATGGCCGACGAAAAGTCATCATACAACAACCCAGTTTTTGTATGTTGACATTATTTCTTTCCAACCCTACCGATGTCCGAGTTGGGAGGATTACGTGGCCGCATTGACGGATCCGGATTTGCTGTTTGCCGCCGAGGCGCGCCCGCTTTCGCTGGCCCGCGATCTCTACGCCGCGGTCAAGGATCTGCCGATCGTCAGCCCGCACGGCCACACCGATCCGCGCTGGTATGCGCTCAACGAGGCGTTTCCCGATCCGGCGCAATTGCTGATCGTGCCGGACCACTACATTTTCCGCATGCTGTTCAGCCAGGGCGTTCGGCTTGAGGAGCTTGGGGTGCCGACGCTTGACGGCTCGCCAGTGGAGACCGACGGCAGAACGATCTGGCGGCGCTTCGCCGAGCATTATTACCTGTTTCGGGGTACGCCGACCCGGCTGTGGTTCGACCATGTGCTCGCCCATCTGTTCGGCATCGGCGAGCCGCTGAATGCCAGGACAGCCGACCGCCACTACGACACGATCGCGACGCTGCTGCAGCGTGAAGACTATCGCCCTCGGGCGCTGTTCGAGCGCTTCAACATCGAGGTCATCGCGACGACCGAAGGTGCGCTCGACGATCTCAGATGGCACCAGATGATCCGCGAGAGCGGCTGGCAGGGCCGCGTCGTCACCGCCTACCGGCCCGATGCGGTCGTCGATCCCGATTTCGAAGGCTTCTCAGCCAATCTCGACCGGCTTGGCGAGATCACCGGCCGCGACACCGGTACTTGGACCGGCTATCTCGATGCGCATCGCCAGCGGCGCGCCTTCTTCAAGAGTTTCGGTGCGACGTCCTCCGATCACGGCCATCCGACGGCCGACACCGCCAATCTTTCGGATGCCGCCGCCGCGGAGCTGTTCAACCGTATCCGCCGGGGCTCGGACGACGAGCGCGAGCGAAAACTGTTTCGCGCCCAGATGCTGACCGAGATGGCCAAGATGAGCCGCGACGACGGGCTGGTCCTGCAGATACATCCCGGCTCCTGGCGCAATCATTCGCCTTCTATCTTTCAGAAGTTCGGCAGGGACAAAGGCTTCGACATCCCGACCCGAACCGATTATGTGACGGCGCTGAAGCCGCTGCTCGACTGCGTCGGGCTGGAGCGCGACCTCACCGTCATCCTCTTCACCCTCGACGAGACCAGCTATGCGCGCGAGCTGGCGCCGCTCGCCGGCGTCTACCCGGCATTGAAGCTCGGGCCGGCTTGGTGGTTCCACGACAGCCCCGAAGGCATACGCAGGTTCCGTGAGATGACCACCGAAACCGCCGGTTTCTACAACACCGTCGGTTTCAACGACGACACCCGCGCCTTCCCATCCATACCGGCTCGCCATGATGTGGCGCGCCGGGTCGATTGCGCTTTTCTGGCGCGTCTCGTCACCGAGCATCGGCTCGGCGAAGACGAGGCGCACGAGCTGGCGCAGGAACTTGCCTATACGCTCGCGAAAAAGGCGTACCGGCTCTAACGGCGCTTGCCGCCATCGTTTCAAAAACGGGAGGAAACCAATGCTGCATTTTTCTAGACTGGCGGGAGCTACGCTAGTTGCCGCCGCACTGCTGGCCGGATCGGCAAGCGCCCAGACGGTCCTGCGCTCGTCCGACACCCACCCGGATGGCTATCCGACGGTCGAGGCGGTCAAATATTTCGGCGAGCTGGTGAAGGAGCGCACGGCCGGCCGCTATGTGGTCGAGATCTATCCTTCCGCGCAACTTGGCGAGGAAAAGGACACGATCGAGCAGGTGCGCACCGGCGTGATCGATCTCAATCGTGTTTCGATGGCGCCGTTCAACGGGCTCATCCCCGAGACCACCGTGCCCTCGCTGCCCTACATCTTCCGTTCGGAAGAGCATATGCACAAGGTCATGGACGGGGCGATCGGCGACCAGATCGCGGCGGCGTTCGACCAGGTCGGGCTGGTGTTGCTCGCCTTTTACGACGGCGGTGCGCGCTCCTTCTACAATTCGAAGAAGCCGATCAACACTGTAGCCGATATGGCCGGCATGAAGTTCCGCGTCATCCAGTCCGACATCTTCGTCGACATGGTGGCGGCACTCGGCGCCAACGCGACACCGATGCCTTATGGCGAAGTGTATTCGGCGATCGAGACCGGGGTCATCGACGGCGCGGAGAATAATTTTCCGAGCTACGACACTGCCAAGCACGCGGAAGTCGCCAAGTATTATTCGCTCGACGAGCACACGATGGTGCCGGAAGCCTTCGTCATGGCGAAGTCGAGCTGGGACAAGCTGACGCCGGAAGACCAGGCGATATTCAAGGCGGCCGCCAAAGAAAGCGTCGCCAAGCAGCGCGAGCTGTGGACCGCCAAGGTCAAGGAATCGCGCGCCAAGGTCGAGGCGGCAGGTTCGCAGATCACGACGCCGGACAAGCAGCCCTTCATCGACGCGATGGGGCCGGTCTACGAGAAGCACGTCAAGGACGACAAGCTGAAGGCCATGGTCGAAGCCATCAAGGCCGTGCAGTGATCAAGCGGCGGCGCGGACATTCCGCGCCGCCATCCTCTTGCGGAGAAAACCGGTGACTTCCAGCCCAAAACCAAGACCGCTTCTGTCCGGCGTCGCGCAAGTGATGTCGCGCGTCAGCACGGCGGCGCTGTCGATCGCCGGCATCGGGCTGGTGCTGATGACCGCCTTCGTCGCATGGCAGGTGTTCGGCCGCTATGTTCTGAACCGCTCGCCCAGCTGGACCGAGCCGGGCTCGGTGATGCTGATGAGCTGGTTCATTTTCCTCGGCGCTGCCGTCGGTGTGCGCGAGAACTACCATCTTGGCTTCGACGTCCTGCTCTACGTGCTGCCGAAAGGCGGCAAGCGTTGGCTGCGGATGATTTCGGACCTCGTCGCGCTCGCCTTCGGCATCGGCATGATCTGGTATGGCAGCCAGCTGGTCGCATTGACCTGGGGCTCTACCTTGCCGTCACTCGGCATATCGGGGGGCTGGGATTACGTCCCGCTTGTCGCGGGAGGAGCGCTCATCGTGCTCTTCACGCTGGAGCGCATCGTGCTTCGCCTCTCCGGCGCACCGATCGACGATACCCTCGATGAACTGCCGCCGGCCGAAGTCGCGGCCGAACTCGACACCGCGAACGTGAAGGTCTGACGCCATGGAACTGTGGATTCTGTTCGGCGTCTTCACCCTGCTGATGCTTATCGGCACGCCGATCGCTTTCTGCCTCGGCGTCGCAAGCCTTGCCACCGTCCTCTATATGGGTCTGCCCCCGCTCATCGTATTCCAGCGACTGAATTCCGGCATGAGCGTCTTTTCGCTGCTGGCCATTCCGTTTTTCATCTACGCCGGCGACTTGATGGTGCGCGGCGGCATCGCCAGCAAGATCGTTGCCTTCGCCGGCTCGCTCGTCGGTCATTTGCGCGGCGGCCTCGGGCAGGTCAACATCGCCACCGCTACACTGTTCGGCGGCATTTCGGGCTCCGCGGTGGCGGAGGCAGCGGCGGTAGGCGGCCTGATGATCCCGCAGATGAAGGCGCGCGGCTATGGAGCGGACTACGCCGTCAACGTTACATCGATGGCGGCGCTGATCGCGCTGCTGCTGCCGCCGTCGCACAACATGATCATCTATTCGATCTCGGCAGGCGGAAAGATCTCCATCGCCGATCTGTTCACGGCCGGCATCATCCCGGGCCTGCTGTTGGCCCTGTCACTGATGATCACCGCCTATTTCGTGGCGCGCTCCCGCGGCTACCCGACCGAGCCGTTTCCGGGCTTCACCGCCGTTGCGCATCTCTTCGCCGTCGCGGTGCCCGGCCTGCTGCTGATCGCGATCATCTTCGGCGGCGTACGATCGGGCGTGTTCACGGCTACCGAGAGTTCCTGTATCGCCGTCATCTATGCGTTGTTCGTAACCGTCTTCGTTTACCGGCAGATGACCTGGGAAGGTTTCGTTCATGCCACCTACGGCGCCGTGCGCACCACGGCCATGGTGCTGCTCATCATCGGCATGGCGGCGGCGTTCTCCTGGTTGATGGCCTTCCTGAAAGTGCCGGCAGCGCTGATCGCCTCCATGAACGCGATCTCGGACGATCCGCTGGTCGTGCTTCTCCTGCTCAACCTCCTGATGCTGTTCCTCGGCACCTTCATGGACATGGGGCCGACCATCATCATTTGCACGCCGATCTTCCTGCCCGTGGCGCAGGCCTACGGCGTCGATCCGGTGCATTTCGGCGTCATCATGATCCTCAATTTCGGCATCGGGCTGAACACGCCGCCGGTGGGCGCGGTGCAGTTCGTCGCGTGCGCAGTGGGCAAGATATCCGTCTGGGAATCGATGCGCTCGATCTGGCCGTTCTATGGCGCAGGCCTCGTGGTGCTGGGGCTCGTCACTTACATTCCGGCCATTTCGCTGTGGCTGCCGAGCGTCTTCAAATAGGAGGTGCGACATGGCCTCAGACACCGCAGCCGGCCTCCGCGTCGAACGAAGACCGAAACTTTCGGAAACCGTCGTTGCGGCGATCCGCAAGCAACTGCAGGCGGGCGAGATCCAGCCAGGGCAGAAGCTGCCGACCGAGGGCCAGTTGACCGAGACCTTCGGGGTCAGCCGCACGGTGATACGTGAAGCGCTGGCCAAACTTGCCGCGGACGGCCTGGTCGAGCCGCGCCAAGGCGCCGGGGTCTTCGTCACCGAGCATATCTCGACAGCATTCGGTGCTCTTGCGGCGGAGATGGGCAGCAAGGATTCGATCGCCCTCAACGTGCTCGAAGTCAGGTTGGCGATCGAGATCGAATCCGCCGGGCTCGCTGCCATCCGCCGCAACGCCGCGCAGGAAGCGGCGATCCAGGAAGCCTTCTTCGAATTCGAACGGCTGCTCCTCAACAGCGAGCCGACGGGACCGGCCGACCTTGCTTTCCACCGCGCAATCGCCAGCGCCACCAACAATCCGTTCTATGTCGAGATGCTCGACGTGCTCGGCCGGCGCGCCATTCCTTGCGACGTCACCTCGCCATGGTCGACCGAGATCGCCCAGTCGGACGCCTACCAGCGCGGCCTGCAACGTGAGCATCTGGTGATCCTCAAGGCCATCTCGGCAGGCGATGCGGAGGCGGCCCGGGAGGCGATGCGCGCGCATCTCGGTGCCAGCCAGCAGCGCTATCGCGAGCGCCTGCACGCGCGCCAGGTTTTTTATGCCGACTCGGTCAAGGCCGCGGGAACTGAATAAGCAATTGAGGCAGCCCCATGGGACAGCAATGAATCACACTGACAATCATACGGATTTCACCTCCCGCTTCGCCATCGATCCCGTTTCTGCCGCTGCCATGGGAACGGACGAGCTGCGACACAATTTCCTGATCGAGGACTTGTTCCGGCCCGGCCGCATCGGCCTGACCTACACCCACTACGACCGCATGATCGTCGGCGGCGCCATGCCCGCCGGTACGCCGCTGCCGCTGCAGGCGATCAAGCCGACCGGGACCAAGAATTTTCTCGACCGCCGTGAGATGATCATTGTCAACATCGCCGGTGCCGGCATCGTGAAGGCCGGCGGTCAATCCTACGAGCTGCAGGCGCGCGACATGCTCTATCTCGGCATGGGCACGGATGAGGTATCGTTCGCTGCGACCAATCCGGCAGCGCCGGCTAAATTCTACCTGCTCAGCGCGCCGGCGCATCAGGGCCATCCCAACCGGCTGATCCGGATCGGCGATGCCAAGCGGCTCGATCTCGGCAGCCAGGCAACCTCCAACGAGCGCTCGATCTTCCAGTTCATCCATGCCGATGGGGTAAAGACCTGTCAGCTTGTCGTCGGCATGACGCAGCTTGCCTCCGGTTCGGTCTGGAACACCATGCCATGCCATGTGCATGATCGGCGCATGGAAGCCTATCTCTATTTCGATCTGCCGGAGGCGGCGCGGGTGTTTCATTTCATGGGCGAGCCGGACGAAACGCGCCATCTCGTCATGCGAAACGAGGAGGCGGTGCTGTCGCCGGGATGGTCGATCCATTCGGGCGCCGGCACCTCGAACTACGCATTCATCTGGGCGATGGCCGGCGACAATGTCGACTATACCGACGTTGACCTGGTAATGATGGAGGAGCTCAGGTGAGCGACCTCTCTGCGTTCAGCCTTGCCGGCAAGCGCATCCTCGTTACCGGCGCCAATACCGGCATCGGCCAGGGCATCGCCGTGTCGATCGCGCGCGCCGGTGGCGCGGTGGTCGGCGTTGGCCGGTCGGCGATGGACGAGACGGCGGAGAAGATTGCGGCGGCCGGCGGCCGCTTCGAGGCAGTCCGCTGCGACCTTGGCGACGATGCCGCTGCCCAGGCGATGCTCGACCGCGTCTGGGATGATACGGGGCCGCTCGATGGCTTGGTCAACAATGCCGGCATCATCCGGCGTGCCGATGCGGTCGACTTGACCAAAGCCGACTGGGACGACGTCATCGGCGTCAATCTCAAGACGGTGTTCTTCCTCGGCCAGCGCTTTGCCAGGCGCGTCCTTGCCGAGCCGGGGCGGCGTGGCAAGATCGTCAACATCGCCTCGGTACTGAGCTTTCAGGGCGGCATTCGTGTCGCCTCCTACACCGCCTCCAAACACGGCGTGCTCGGCATCACCCGGCTGCTGGCATGCGAATGGGCGGCAAAAGGCATCAATGTCAACGGCATTGCGCCGGGCTATATCGAGACCAACAACACCGAGGCGCTGCGCGCCGATCCCGACCGCAGCGCGTCGATCCTGGCGCGCATTCCGGCCGGGCGCTGGGGCGCGCCGGAAGACATCGGCGACGCAGCCGTCTTCCTGCTGGCGCCGGCGTCGAACTATATGCATGGCGCGGTGATGCCGGTGGACGGCGGCTGGCTGGCGCGATGAACAACCAAAGATGAGAGTTTGGCGATGACCGGAACCAAAATCTTCTCGCATGCCGGTGAGGGCGCATGGACGCCGACGCCGGATGGCAACCGCAGACGCGTGCTCCTGCACACGGACGAGCTGATGATGGTCGAGTTCGGTTTCGACAAGGGTGGCGTCGGCGCGCTGCACTCGCACCCGCACGTCCAGGCGAGCTACGTCGCCGAAGGGCGCTTCGAGGTCACCATCGACGGCAGGACCGAGATCCTGGAAGCCGGAAGCAGCTTCATCGTTCCTTCCAACCTTGTCCATGGCGTCAAGGCGCTGCAGGCGGGACGACTGGTCGACAGCTTTACGCCGCACCGCGCCGATTTCCTCGACTGAGCTGCGGGCCCGAAGATCAGGCAGCCGGTTCTCAGAACGAAAAAACCCGCGCCTCCGGAGAGACGCGGGCGTGTTGCCTGGGCGCTTGTGGCGCCGCGGTACTCAAAACATCACCGCAGAACCTGAACCTGCCGAATGATGGTGAAGATAGGATTAACCGCTCCGAGGCGGTGCGATATTCACAGCCAAAGCGAATAGGGGCTGGAACGACGGTCTGATATCGGCCAATGAGAGAGAAGTTCGCCTCAGACGGTGCCGCGGACAGGACCAGAGGGGTCGATAAATGTTCGAATCTGCTGTCCAGGCAATCACCTGGCGATTCGCCGGCGAATTTCGGCAGGTCGTATCCCCGAAAGTTCCCTAATGCAGATAGCGGCGAGCGTCCCGGTGGAGGATTCCAAGCGGCGCGTCCTGAAGGATGTATTCGGCTTCGATGATTTTCGTCTCGGCCAATCGGCCGTGATGGAGGCGCTTCTGGCCGGGCATCATGTGCTGGCTGTCATGCCGACCGGCGCCGGCAAGTCGCTCTGCTACCAGGTCCCGGCGCTGGTGCTGGGCGGGCTCACCATTGTCGTTTCGCCGCTGGTGGCCCTGATGCAGGATCAGGTCGCCGCATTGCGGCTTGCCGGCGTGGCGGCCGATACGATCAATTCCTCGCTCGACCGCGATGCCAATGTCGCTGCATGGCGCCGTGTCGCGGCAGGCCAGACGCGCCTGCTCTATCTTGCACCGGAGCGGTTGATGACCGTGCGAATGCTCGAGGCGTTGACCAAGCTCGATGTCCGGCTGATCGGCATCGACGAGGCACATTGCATCTCGCAATGGGGACCGGCGTTCCGGCGCGAATACGAAGAATTGTCGAGACTACGTGATATCTTCCCGAAAGTGCCGATCATTGCGCTGACGGCGACGGCGGATGAGACGACGCGCACCGACATTGCCGCGCAACTGTTCGACGGGCGCGTCGATACGGTGGTGCTCGGCTTCGACCGACCGAACATCAAGCTAGGCATTGAGCCCAAGCAGGACAGCAAGCGCCAATTGCTAAACTTCGTGCAGCGCCATGCAGGCCGCAGCGGGATCGTCTATTGCCTGTCGCGCAAAAAGACCGAAGAGATGGCGGCGTTCCTCGAGCGGAACGGCGTACGCGCGCTCGCCTATCATGCCGGAATGAGCAAGGACGCGCGTGAAGCGAATCAAAACGCTTTCATGACCTTGTCCGGTGTGGTGATGGTGGCGACCATCGCCTTTGGCATGGGGATCGACAAGCCGGACGTCGCCTATGTCTTCCACACCGACCTGCCGGGCAGCTTGGAGGCCTATTATCAGGAAATCGGGCGGGCGGGCCGCGACGGGCGGGCGGCCGAGGCACATATGCTCTTCGGTCTCGGCGATATCCGCATGCGCCGGCTTTTCATCGAAGACGAGGACGCGCCGGCTGAGCACAAAAGGCGCGCGCATGGCCGACTCGATACGCTGATCGGTTATTGCGAGACGACGCAGTGCCGCCGTCAGATCCTGCTTGGCTATTTCGGCGAGAGTGCTTCGCCTTGCGGCAATTGCGACAACTGCCTCGACCAGGCGCCGCATGCGGATGGCGAGGCGGAGGCGCGGATCATCCTGGCGGCGATCGCACAGACCGGCGAGCGCTTTGGCGCCGCCCATGTCGTCGATGTTCTGCTCGGCCATGAAACCGAGAAGGTCCTGGACAGGAACCACCACAGGCTTGCCAGCTTCGGCACCGGTGTCGCGCACAAGAAAAATGTGTGGCTGTCGCTGGTCCGCCAGCTCGTCGCGGGAGGGTTTCTGACATTGGACTCAACGGGCCATGGCGGCCTCGCCATTGCCGAGAAGGGCTGTGCGCTGGCTCGGGGCGAGGCCTCGTTCCGGTATCGCGTGGACGCGCGCCAGTCATCGCGAGGCAAGATACGGACCGCACAGGATACCGCAGCAGGCACGGAAGGTCTGGATTCGGTGCTGCTGGCCGCGCTCAAGGCTGTACGGCTGCGTCTTGCCCGGGAACGCCAGGTGCCGGCCTTCGTGATCTTTTCGGATCGTACACTGATCGATATGGCCGAACGCTGCCCGCGCGATCTGGACGCCTTCGCCGCGGTCAACGGCGTCGGCGCCGCCAAGCTCAAGGATTTCGGCGAGATATTCCTCGGCGCGATCGCTGCGCATCAATCTGGTGTGGCGGGCTGAAGACCCACTTCAGTGACGTAATCAGCACCTGCTTCGCCTCGCCGCCGCAATCGCAGCCTCCTGCTGCCGCAAGCGCTCGAGCTTCGCACTCTGGCGGGCAGCCACGGTCGAGGCGACACGCTGCCCTCCCAACAGCCAGCCCGGAATGTTGGTGTGGACGACTTTGCCACGAGCGATGGCTGTCGCCGACATTTCGTCGGCGACAGCGCCCATCGCCACGTTGAGCTCGACGCAACTCATCTTGTCGTATTTCGCAGCATCGAAGGATGCAGGCAAAGGCGATGCGCAACTTCCGACAAACATCAGGCTGCATATCAGAGGCGCGGCCGTGGAGATCGCCTTCATTTTCTTTTCAAGCACGTTGACGCCTGCCGAGCGAATTTCGGAGGGTTCTCGATCTCAGGCCGCGAAGCACTCCCGAGGTTCGGCGTAACTGAAGCATGTGACCTCTACAATACTCTGTGCTGACCGTCCTGTTTATCCTCGAAGAATTCCGAGAGTGCCGCTGCCGTTTTGTCGGGGTGCTCTTCCGGGAAAAAGTGCCCGCCTTGAACAGCGCGTCCTTCCACTCTGTCGGCCCATTTCCTCCAAATGGCCAGCGGCCCGCCCTCTTGCGCATACCAGTTCTCCAGGGCGCCTTCGCCACTCCATAGCGCCACTAGCGGACACTCGATGCGACTACCGTTTACCTGGTCCAGCGCGTCATGTTCACGATCGATCGTCGCAGCGGCGCGATACTCTTCGCAGATGGCGTGAATATGCGCGGGATCGCGAAGCGCATCAACATAGGCGTCCCTGACCTCTTTGGAGACCATTTTCGCCGACGATCCCCACTGCGTTATTGCATCGTCGACGACGGCATCGGGAGCCGCGCCTATCAGACGCTCCGGCAGGGGCTCCGGCTGGGCAAGAAGGCTCCAGGGCCAGAAGCCGAGTGCCAGTCTGGCATCCGCCCGATCCCATGTTGCGGCGGTGGGGATGATGTCGAGGACGGCGATTTTGAGCACTTTGTCGGGATGGTCGAGCGCCAGGCGATAGGCAACCCGCCCGCCACGGTCATGCCCGGCAACCATGAACCGCTCAAACCCCAGTTGCTTCATGGCCTGAACCATGTCGCCGGCCATGGCGCGCTTGGCGTATGGGCTATGATCGGCAGATGAAACCGGGCATCCGCTTTGCCCATAGCCTCGAAGGTCGGCGGCGACCACCGTGAAGCGGGGCGCCAAGGCTGCGGCGATATCCCTCCACATCAGATGCGTTTCTGGAAAACCGTGAAGAAGCAGCAGCGGCGGACCGGTGCCGCCGACCCTTGCGAAAATGGTCGTATCGTCCAGTCGCAAGCTGGTGGCTCTGAAACCTGCAAACACCGTCAGCCTCCTCGGGCGCCCTTAGACAAGCTCTCCAAGGGCGCTAACGGCCGCCTGAGGCGAACCCCGGCCGCGATGGCCTGGGTTCAAGCCGGCCAGTTGCTAGAATCGAAACCAGACCCACACGCGCCTGCGGAAGCACCGCCTGCGCCGATAGCCATTTCGCCAGTAAACGCGACAGACCCTTCTCCAAGCACGCCGGCGGCGCCGACGCGGCCGGTGCCACCGGCGATGATAGACTGGTTGCACCTCGGCTTGAGTTTCGTCGTCGTCGAAGGTTTCGACATCCGGCGCCTCGAGTTCATCGAGAATGCCGCTTCTGGCAGTTGGAACGCCGGCCACTGCGTTGATTGGCCGAACTGTGCTTGCAAGGGCCGCGGCCCCGGCAATGCCAAACATTCCTGTCAAAAATAGTCGCCGATCCATGGAAACCTCCCAGTCTTCAACCAGCGATAGAACAAGGCTAACGATGGGGAGATAGCGCAGTCGGTGCAAACGCCTAGTGCCGCCCGGCGATCGCAATGATCCGGTCGGCCGGAGGGCGTTGCCCTCCTCCCCGAAGTGGGATGGCTACCTCGATCGACAAACACCCGGCGCTTTCTGAATTTATGGCGAGCCGAGATCAACGAAGATCGAATGACGTCTACGCCAAAGCCACCCAATTTCACGCTACTCGCTTTGCAAGGAGGCTTGACGGCCATCCTACCAGAAGGTAGGTATGGGCATGAGCAACTTGTCTACCACCTCTGACGACATCCTGGCTTGTGCGCGTTCTCTGATCGTCGCTGGCGGCTACAACGGTTTCAGTTATGCCGACATCGCTGTTGTGGTCGGGATCCGTAAGGCGAGCATCCATCACCATTTCCCAAGCAAAGTCGATCTGGTTCGGACGCTGGTTGCGCGGTATCGGGAAGAAGCTGAAGCGGGGATGGCAAATGTCGAACTTCACGAATCCGATCCGCTCGAACAGTTGCGGATCTATGCCGGGTATTGGGAAGCCTGCATTGCGGACGCCAGCGCCCCGTTTTGTATCTGCGCGCTGTTGGCAAGCGAGCTCCCCGTTCTGCCCGAGGAAGTCGGCCTTGAGGTCCGGGCGCATTTCCGCTCCCTGTCGGCTTGGCTTACATCCGTGCTGGAGCGCGGCGCGCGGCGCGGCCAATTTCAACTGATGAGTACCCCTCGCGCCGAGGCTGAAGCGTTCATGGCGACCGTCCACGGCGCGATGCTTTCGGCACGGGCCTATGGCGACCCGACGATATTCGGCGTCGTGACAGGCCCGCTCCTGGAGCGGCTCGCTCCGCGTTCCCTCCAGATACGACACTAAGATCTCAACCAACCATAGCCGTAACGGCTCCGCGACGTTCGTCAAGACTCTCTACCTACTAGTCGAAAGGACATCCAATGACGGTTCACAATCGCGATCTTTCCCGTGCCAGCCAGGAACAATGGCTCAAGCTCTATTACTTCGCTCGGACGGCGTTCTCGGCTGCCTGGGTGGCGGCTGCCTTTACGGTGGGACAGAATTCCGGGGAGATCGCGGCGGTGTTACTCGTGGCTTATCCTGCATGGGATGCCCTGGCCAATTTTGTCGACGCATCGCGCAGCGGAGGATTGGGACAGAATCGCACCCAGACCATCAACGTCGTGGTCAGTGTGGCGACAACGTTCGCGGTCGTTGTTGCGCAGAAGATGAGCATGAACTGGGTGCTGGGCGTGTTCGGCCTATGGGCGATCCTGTCCGGCCTGCTTCAACTCGGTACCGCTGTCCGCCGTTGGAAGAGCTCTGGTGCGCAGTGGGCGATGGTCCTGAGCGGAGGGCAGTCAGCACTGGCAGGCACGTTTTTCATCGCACAGGCGCGGATGCCGATGCCGCCATCGATCACCAACGTGGCCGGCTATGCCGCAGTAGGCGCCCTCTACTTCCTGGTTTCGGCGGTGTGGCTGAGCGTGAGCCAATTGCGGCGGAAAGCTGCATAGCGTGCCATCTTGAGCCATTACCGGCGCGATGAGAGATGCTGTTACCTAATGTCTCCGGGTTGGCCACATTGCGAAGTGGCGGAGAGGGAGGGATTCGAACCCCCGATGGGCTTGCACCCATGCCGCATTTCGAGTGCGGTGCATTCGACCACTCTGCCACCTCTCCGCGGTCATGGTCCGCCGTTGCCGGCGCGGCGCACTAGATAACGGCTGGACAGGCAGGTTACAAGGGCCAATCTGCCCCGGCGCCGCAGCTTCTGTCCATGCTTCTTCGAGGCTCCGGTGGCCGTTGCTCGATATTTGCAAGGTCTGGGCTCAACCCATTCGCAGCTTGCCCGCGGCGCTTGCCTTGACTCAAGCCGAACCTTCGGTTAGGGACAGCGCGCAATCGGCGTGGAGGGATCTTCCGCGCCGCTTGTTTTTTGAACCCGCAGACTGACAAAAAGACGGCCGAACCGCCTGTGGCGGTTCATCAAGGCCGACCGAACAGCGAAAGGCAAAAAATGTTCGCAGTCATCAAAACGGGCGGCAAGCAGTATCGCGTTGCCGCCAACGATCTCCTGAAGATCGAAAAGCTCGAAGCCAATGTCGGCGACATCGTCGAGATCGGTAGTGTGCTCGCGCATGGCGAGGGCGAAAACGTCACGTTCGGCGCACCGTTCGTGGATGGTGCGATGGTCACCGCCGAAGTCGTCGAGCAGGGCAAGAACCGCACCGTCATCGCCTTCAAGAAGCGCCGCCGGCAGAATTCGCGCCGCAAGATCGGCCATCGCCAGCTTTTGACCACCGTCAGGATTGCTGAAATCCTGCTGGGTGGCGCCAAGCCGGCGAAGAAGGCCGCCGCCAAGACCGAAGCGAAGGCTGAAGTTGCAGCCAAGACCGAGGCGAAGGCTGAAGCCGCGCCGAAGGCAGCAGCGAAGGCAGAGGCTGCGCCGAAGAAGGAAGCCAAGGCCGAGACGACCGAGGACAAGGCTGCCGAAGCCGCCGCACCGTTGTTCAAGGCGCCGAAGGGCGAGCCGGACGACCTGACCGTGATCAAGGGCATCGGCCCGGTCGCCGCCGGCCAGCTCAACGAACAGGGCATCACCACCTTTGCCCAGATCGCCAAGCTGTCCGACAAGGACGTCGCCAAGATCGACGAGCACATGCCGTTCAGCGCCGACCAGATCAAGGACTGGCGTGAGCAGGCCAAGGAATTGGCGAAGAAGTAGAACGAACCGACGCAATCGTCGCCGGATCGGACTTGAAACGGAACGCGAACGCGTTCATAAGATCGTTTAGGCGCCTCGCGGCGCATCGGAGTAGTTAGATGGCACACAAGAAAGCTGGCGGATCGTCGCGCAATGGTCGCGACTCCCATTCCAAGCGGCTCGGCGTGAAGAAGTTCGGCGGCGAAGCCGTGATTCCGGGCAACATCATCATTCGTCAGCGTGGCACGACGTGGCATCCCGGCACCAATGTCGGCATTGGCACGGACCACACGCTGTTTGCGCTCGAAGCTGGCGCAGTCACCTTCAACAAAAAAGCCAATGGCCGAACCTACGTATCGGTGAACCCGATGACGAAGGCAGCGGAGTAGCCGGTTCCGCACGAGAACACCGGCACCCATCTCGGGACCGGTGTCTGGCCAAGCCAGGAAATGGATCAGGGGAGATGGGTTTCCATCTCCCCTTTTTCTTGTGCCTGGAGGACTTTGATATGGTTGCCGAAGCGGAAGTGACAGACGACGAAAGTTACACGATAGATTGCCCGGTGCTCGCGACCGAGCGGCTGGTCATGCGTGCCCCGCGTGAAAGCGACATCGAGCAATTGGTGGCGCTCGCCGACAACCGCCATGTCGCGGAAATGCTGGCTCGCATGCCGCATCCCTATGGCGAGGCGGAGGCACGCGCTTTCCTGGCCATGACGGCATCGCGCCGGGCCGGAATCGCCTATGCGTTGACGCTGGCCGGCACCGAGACCTTCGTCGGCTGTGCCGGGCTCAACACCACGGATCGCGGGCTGGAGCTTGGCTACTGGATCGGCGAGCCGTACTGGAAGCGCGGCTACGCGACGGAAGCAGCGCACGCACTGGTCGACCTTGCCTTCCAGAGAACCACGATCCAGGTGCTGCACGCCTCGACGCGGGTTATCAATCCGGCCTCGCGCCGGGTCATCCACAAATGCGGCTTCCAGTATGCCGGCCAGGGCATGCTGAATTCGATCGTTGCCGGTCAGGTGCCGGTCGAACGCTACCGCCTCGATCGCAAGACCTGGACCAGCCTGCGGAACTGGGTGCATTTTTGATGGATGCGGCTCACGTCATCTCGAGCCAGACCGGAAAGTGATCCGAACCGGCCGCTTGCCGGTCGACCCACAGGCGCCTCAGCGATTTGGCAAGCGAGGCGCTGGTGAAGATGTAGTCGATGCGCTTGTAGCGGCTGGTATCGCCCGGCTGCTTGGGGTCGACCCAGGTGACGAGATCGGCGCCGGCAGCGCCGAGGCGTGCGGCGGCATCGATGGCGAGGTCGGCGGTCACCGGCATGCCGAATTCGTGGTCAGGCTGGCCGGCGAGTTCGACATGTTCCGGCGATCCGGCCAGCATGTTGAAGTCGCCCATGACGACGAAGGCTTCGGGAGAAGGCAGCTCCGGCAAGCCGATCTCGGCGACGCCGGAGAGCCCGCCGCCCTCGAGCGGGTATTTCAACAGACGCTGGCGCAGAAAGCGGATCTGGCTCAGGCGTTCAACCGGGCTGCGATGGTCGAGATGGGTGGAATAGAAGCGGATCGGACCAAGCGGCGTTTCGACCAGCGCCTCCAGCGCGCCGCGCTGGAAGTTCATCGCCTCGACACTGCGGCTGCGCGGCAAAAGGAGATTGCGCGACAGATGGATCGGCGTCCTCGACAGCACCATGTTGCCGAGCTGGAAGGTGGTCGTGATGGCGCGGCCGTTCTCCAGGCGCGAGCCAGCGTCGGCTTCGAAGTTGCTGCCGTAGACGGCAAAATAGTCGGGCAGCGCCTCGCCGAGGTCGGCCACCATGTCGCGGCCGCCATTCTTCGGGTTAGCGCGGGTGACCTCCTGCAGCGCGATCACGTCGGCGCCGCGCACGGCATCGGCGATACGGCCGATATCATAGCGGGCGTCGAGGCCGACGCCGTAATGGATATTGTAAGTTACCAGCTTCATTCCGACATCTCGCGCTTGGAAAGCCGAGGATCGATTTTTCGGCAAGGGTCAACCAAATGGTACGCGTCCAGAGCTACGCGCGACGTTACAGTAGCAAAAACGGCCCTCGCCCTTCGACCCGCCTTGGTTTAGAGCAATCCCGCAAAGCCAATAGCAGAAACCATACAATCCGATGAAATTTCTCGATCAAGCCAAGGTCTACATCCGCTCCGGCGACGGCGGCGCCGGTTCGGTGTCGTTCCGGCGCGAAAAGTTCATCGAGTTCGGCGGCCCGGACGGCGGCGACGGCGGTCGCGGCGGCGATGTCTGGGTCGAGGCGGTCGATGGGCTGAACACGCTGATCGACTATCGCTACCAGCAGCATTTCAAGGCCAAGACCGGGACGCACGGCATGGGCCGCAACATGACCGGCGCCAAGGGTGCCGACGTAACGCTGAAAGTGCCGGCCGGAACACAGGTCTTTGCCGAGGACAATGAGACGCTGATCTGCGATCTGACGGTCGTCGGCCAGCGCTTTCTGTTGGCCAAGGGCGGCAATGGCGGTTTCGGCAACCAGCACTTCAAGACCTCGACCAACCAAGCGCCGCGCCGCGCCAATCCCGGACTGCCGGGCGAAGAGCTCAACATCTGGCTCAGGCTGAAGCTGATCGCCGATGCCGGCCTTGTCGGGCTGCCCAACGCCGGCAAGTCGACCTTCCTGGCGGCGGTCACCGCGGCCAAGCCGAAGATCGCCGACTATCCCTTCACCACGCTGCATCCGGGCCTTGGCGTGGCCCGCATCGACGGTCGCGAATTCGTCATTGCCGATATTCCGGGCCTGATCGAAGGCGCGCATGAAGGTGTCGGCATCGGCGACCGCTTCCTTGGCCATGTCGAGCGCACGCGCGTCCTTCTGCACCTCGTCTCGGCGCAGGAAGAAAATCCGGGCAAGGCCTACAAGACCGTGCGCGCCGAACTCGGCGCCTATGGAAACGGGTTGACCGACAAGGTCGAGATCGTCGCGCTTTCCCAGGTCGACATACTCGATGCCGCCGCGCGCAAGGCGAAAGCCGCCTCGCTGAAACGCGCCGCCGGCCGCGCGCCGATGCTGCTTTCCGCCGTCACCGGCGAGGGCGTCGAGGCGGTGCTGCGCGCGCTGATGGGGGTGGTGGCGGAGGCACGCGAAGCCGTCGCCGCGCCGGTCGAGACGCGCTGGAACGCATAGCCATGGCCGCGCAATCGCTGAAAAATTATCGGCGCATTGCCGTCAAGATCGGCTCGGCGCTGCTTGTCGACCGCACGACGGGCCTGAAGCGCGACTGGCTGGCCTCGCTTGCCGACGACATCGCCGTGCTGGCCAGTGGCGGCGCCGAAATTCTCGTCGTGTCTTCCGGGGCGATTGCACTCGGCCGCACCATCCTCGGTCTCGGCAAGCGGGCGCTGAAGCTCGAGGAGAGCCAGGCTGCTGCTGCCGTCGGGCAGATCGCCTTAGCCGGCGCCTGGTCGGATGCGCTCGGCAAGAATGGCTTGAAATCGGGCCAGATCCTGCTGACGCTCGGCGACACCGAAGAGCGCCGCCGCTATCTCAACGCGCGGGCGACGATCTCGACACTGCTCAAGATGAAGGCGGTGCCGGTCATCAACGAGAACGATACGGTGGCCACCTCCGAAATCCGCTATGGCGATAACGACCGGCTGGCTGCGCGCGTCGCCACTATGATGGGCGCCGACCTTTTGGTGCTGCTCTCCGACGTTGACGGGCTCTACACGGCACCGCCGGCGCGTGACCCGCAAGCTCGATTCATTCAGGTCGTCGACCGCATCACTCCCGACATCGAAGCGATGGCGGGTGCCGCTGCTTCGGAATTGTCGCGCGGCGGCATGCGCACCAAGCTCGACGCCGGCAAGATCGCGACCGCCGCCGGCACCGCCATGATCATCACATCGGGCACGCGGCTGTCGCCGCTGCTGGCAATCGAGCGCGGCGAGCGTGCCACCTTCTTCCGGCCGAGCGCCAATCCGGTCAAGGGCTACAAGACCTGGATCGCCGGGCAGCTCGAACCTGCAGGACGGCTGACGGTCGATGCCGGCGCCATCGGCGCGCTGCTCTCCGGCAAGTCGCTGCTGCCGGCCGGCGTCAAACTGGTCAGCGGCAATTTTGCGCGTGGCGACACGGTGGCGATCCTGTCGCCCGAGGGCCGCGAGATCGCGCGCGGGCTGGTTGCCTATGATGCCGCCGATGCCGTAAGGATCGCTGGCCTGAAGACGGCCGAGATCGAAACCGTGCTCGGCTACGAGGCGCGTTCGGCGATGATCCACCGCGACGATCTTGTGGTGAGCCATGCCGGTGGCGAGCAAGTAGTCGGTGACCAGGTTACATAGCGGAGGATGAGCCATGCTGACGCTGCATGAAAAATCCCGGGATGATACCGTGGCGCTGATGGCCGATATCGGCCGCCGCGCGCGTGCCGCGGCCCGCCCGCTGGCCATAGCTGCGGCCGAGCGCAAGCACGCGGCGCTGTTCGGCATGGCTCAGGCGATCCTTCGGCATGAGCAGGACATCCTCGACGCCAATGCCATCGACATCAGAAATGGCAGGGAGGCTGGCCTATCGGCAGCGTCGATGGATCGGCTGAAGCTCGATCCCGCCCGCATCCGCGCCATGGCAGACGGTATCAGCGAGATCGCCGGGTTACGCGATCCGGTCGGCGATGTCATTGCCGCATGGGACCGGCCGAACGGGTTGCATATCGAACGGGTGCGCACGCCGCTCGGCGTCGTCGGCGTCATCTATGAGAGCCGGCCTAACGTGACCGCCGATGCCGGCGCGCTCTGCCTCAAGGCGGGCAATCCGGTGATCCTGCGCGGCGGCTCGGATTCGGCGAATTCTTCCGCCGCTATCCATGCCTGCCTGGTCGAGGGGCTGAAGGCAGCCGGGCTGCCGGAGGATGCCATACAATTGGTGCCGACCACCGATCGCGCCGCCGTCGGCGAAATGCTGAAAGGACTTTCCGGCAATCTCGAGGTCATCATTCCGCGCGGCGGCCGCAGCCTGGTCGAGCGTGTGCAGAGCGAGGCGCGGGTGCCGGTCTTCGCGCATCTCGAGGGCATCTGCCATCTCTATATCGACCGATCGGCCGATCTCGACATGGCGGTCAAGATCGCGGTCAATGCCAAGATGCGGCGCACCGGGGTGTGCGGTGCTGCCGAGACGCTGCTGGTCGACCGTGCCGCCGCCGGCACGCATCTGGTGCCGATCCTCGAGGCCTTGCGGGCGGCAGGCTGCGAGATCCATGCCGATGCCGAGGCGCTGAGGCTTTATGCCGATGCCCAGCCCGCGACCGATGCAGACTGGGTGACCGAGTATCTGGACGCGATCATTGCGGTGAAGCTGGTCGACGGCGTCGCCGGCGCCATCGAGCATATCGAGACGTTTTCCTCGCATCACACCGAGGCGATCATCGCCGAGGACGCCACAGCGGTCGACCGGTTCTTCAACGAGGTCGATTCGGCGATCCTTCTGCACAACGCCTCGACCCAGTTTGCCGATGGCGGCGAGTTCGGCATGGGCGCCGAGATCGGCATCGCCACAGGCAAGATGCATGCACGCGGGCCGGTCGGCGTCGAGCAACTGACCTCGTTCAAATACCGCGTACGCGGGTCGGGACAGGTGAGGCCTTGAGCGCCGGTCTTACCCTCCCCCTTGTGGGGAGGGTGGCGAGCATCGCGAGCCGGGTGGGGGTGCGACGCTGAACTCTGCAACACCCCCACCCTGCTCCGCTTCGCGGATCGACCCTCCTCACAAGGAGGAGGGTAAGGAATCCGTATCCTCCCACTATCTGCACATGCCGCATGCCGGGAAAGGCGTGGCGGTCGGGCTGTTCGGCGGTTCGTTCAACCCGCCGCATGCCGGCCATGCGCTGGTCGCCGAGATCGCACTCAGACGGCTTGCGCTCGACCAATTGTGGTGGATGGTGACGCCCGGCAACCCGCTCAAGCACGCCGGAGACCTGGCGCCGCTGGCTGAGCGGCTGCAGCTATCCGAAAAGATCGCCAAGAACCCGAAGATCAAGGTCACCGCCTTCGAGGCAGCCCACCGCGTCCGCTTCACCGCCGACACGCTAGCGCTGGTCAAGGCGCGTAACCCGGGCGTCGATTTTGTCTGGATCATGGGCGCCGACTCGCTTCGCGACTTCCACCGCTGGCAGCGCTGGCGCCGCATCGTCATGACGTTCCCGATCGCGGTGGTCGACCGGCCAGGTGCGACGCTGTCGTTCCTGTCGTCGGTGGTCGCCAAGACCTTCGACTATGCTCGCGTCGACGAGGGCGACGCACCGCGGCTCGCCCGCATGACGGCGCCGGCCTGGACCTTCATCCACGGCCCGCGTTCGTCGCTGTCGTCGAGCGCGATCCGCAAGGTGGCAAAGGGATAGGAGTCTCCTTCTCCCCCCTGTGGGACAAGGTGGCCGAGCGAAGCTCGGTCGGATGAGGGGTGCTGGAATGATCGCTAGCTTGAAGAACTAAGCACTTAAAATCCCTCGGTCTTTTTACGCTGCATTTCTTCCAGCACCCCTCATCCGTCTCGGCGCTACGCGGCAATCCACCTTCTCCCACAAGAAGGGGAGAAGGCAAGTCCGGTGATGTCGCTTTTGCCGCTGCCTTGACCTGCTTGATGGGCGATCCTCGGTCATGACGATTCTCGAGCGCGACCAGGACAAGAACGGTCTAGGGCAGCCGGCGCCGTCGATCGCCATTGCCAGTATCCTCTTGTCGATGGCGCTGATCGCCGTCGGCAATGGGCTCATGTTCGCCTATATCCCAGTCCGGCTTGGCGCCGCAGGCTTCGATCCGACTTGGGCGGGGCTGATCGTCACCGGCCTTTCGGCTGGCGGCCTCGCCGGCTGCATCCTGACCGGGCCGCTGGTGCGGCGTGTCGGCCATGCCCGCGTGTTCATGGTGCTGTCGGCACTCATCGTGCTGTCCAACGCCGCGGTCGGCGCCGGGCCGCATCCCTTGCCGTGGATCGCTGCACGGGCGCTCTACGGCTTTGCCATTTGCGGCCTGTTCATCGTCGCGCAGAGCTGGCTGAACGATGTCGTTGCTAACGCCATCCGTGGCCGGGTCATGGCTATCTTCTACGTTGCCTATGTCGCCGGACTCGGCGTCGGCTATTCGACGCTGGCGTTGATCGATATCCGCGCGGCCGATGCGCCGCTGATCGGCATTGCCTTCACCGCGCTGTCGATCCTTCCCGTCGGGCTGACGCGGCTTGCGCAGCCACCGGCGCCGCAAGCGGCGTCCGTGGCGCTCGGCCGCGCCTGGCGGATCTCGCCGGTCGGCGTTGCCGGCATGCTTGCCGTCGGCGGCCTGTCGATGACGATCTCGGGCTTTGCGCCGATCCATGCCACGGCCAAGGGCTACAGCCAGGCCGACGTCGCCTTGCTGCTTTCGGCAATGCCGGTCGGCACGCTGATCCTGCAGATTCCGCTCGGCTGGATTTCCGACCGCACCGACCGGCGCTTCGTGCTGATCGCGGCGTCGGCGCTTGCCGCCGCGGCGGGCCTGTTTGCCCTCGGTTTCGACGGCGGCGCGCTGGTGGCGCTGCTCGTCATCTACGTGGTCTGGGACGGCGCCTCGGAATCGATCTACTCTCTGGCCAGCGCCCATGCCGGCGATCGCGCCGGCAAGGACGACATGGTGGCGCTGTCGAGCTCGCTTTTGTTCGCCTGGTCGCTGTCCGGCTTCGTCGTCCCCGGCATCGTGACCGGGCTTTCCGCCGTCTATGGCACGCAGGCCTTCATCTATGTGGCAATCTTCATTGCCGCCGCGTACTGCCTGTTCGTTCTTTGGCGAGTCGTCATGGTGCGGCCCGTGCCTGCCACCGAGACCGGCAGTTTCGCGCCGATGACGGCGCAGGCGCCGTTGCCCGTCGATCTCGCCTTCGCGCCCGAAGGTCAACGCGGGCGCGAAGAAATTTGAACACCCTCCAGCTGGCTTCAAATGCTCTATTGCCGTGTGGCTGAGGCATCCGCCTGCGGCGCTTTCGGTGCCGGCGCCGGGACCGAAAGGCCCTCGGCATCGAACGCCTGCTTGACCCTCTTGGTGAGGTCGATCTGGGTGGCGAAGAAGTCGGCAGCCGCCGTCCAGTAGCGCAAGGTGATGGCGACGGTGCTGTCGCCGACGGTCGCGACAAAGGCGATCGGCCCAGGCTGCCGCCTGACACGCCGGTCGGCGGCGGCAACGCCAAGCATGGTCTTTTGCGCGAAATCGATGTCGTTCCACGAGCCGATGCCGAGCGTGATGTCGCCGCGACGCACACCGTTGCGGGTGAAGTTGCGGACCGGCTGGTTCCACAGGGTCGAGTTGGGTGCAAGCACGTAGACGCCTTCGACCGTCCTCAGCGTTGTAGCGAACAGGCCGATCTCCTCGACGGTGCCGGATATGGCGCCGACCTCGACATATTCGCCGATGCGGAACGGCCGCAGCGCCAGCAGCATGATGCCGGCGGCAATGTTCTGCAGCGTGCCTTGCAGCGCCAAGCCGATGGCCAGGCCGGCGGCACCGATGGCGGCAATGATCGAAGCGGTCTGCACGCCGAACTGGCCGAGAACCATGATTACGACCAGGCCGAGGATGGCGTAGCGGACGACCTGCGAGAAGAAATGGCGGAGCGTTTCGTCGAAGCCATGGATATGGCCGAGGCCGGCATAGATCGAACGCTCGGCGAGGCCGGCGACGATGTAGCCGATGACCAGCAGGATGACGGCGCCGACCGCAGAAAGCGAGTAGGAGACGATCAGCGTGCTGAGTTGCGCCAGGCCGGATTGCACGGTGAGGAGGGCGTTCTGGGGATCGATCGGCATGTCGGGATTCCGGTTTGTGGATGAGCCGATAACCGCTGCGGGGCGAGGCGGTTCCGATTTTCTCGCTCGGAAAGCCTCATATTCGGCCGCTGCCGGGCGCCTGCTTGCGAGCGGTGTCTTGAAACTGCAACCTAACTCTGCCTATCTAAGCAGTGTCACCTGATTTTGAAGGTGATTTGGTTGTTCTTGCTGCGAAAGGAAATACACTGAGAACAGCACTTCGGAAGAAGGCCGACATCGTGCCTTCGCCGGCCGGGATCAGCGTAAACGACGCCGTGTCCCGCGCCATCAAGACAGTCCTTGCCAGTCTGGAAGACTCCAAGGCCGAAAACATCGTCTCAATCGACATTCAGGGGAAATCGAGCCTCGGCGACTACATGGTCGTCGCATCGGGCCGATCGCACCGTCATGTCTCGGCTGTCGCCGATCACCTCCTCAAGGCGCTCAAGGATGCCGGGCTCGGCACGGCGCGCGTCGAGGGGCTGGCTGGCGCCGACTGGGTCCTGATCGATTCGGGCGACATCATCGTCCATGTCTTCCGTCCCGAGGTCCGCGACTTCTACAATCTCGAAAAGATGTGGCAGGCGCCCGATCTCGAGGAGGAGACCCTCCACTGAGCCGTACTCGTCTTGATGCATGTCGTTGTCAGACATGCATCAGCGGCTCTTCGAGGCAGGGATGAAGATTACCGTTCATGCCGTGGGCCGAATGAAAGCCGGCCCCGAGAAGCAGTTGGCCGATCGCTATTTCGAGCGTTTTGCCAAGAGCGGTCCTACCGTAGGCCTCGAATTCGCCGGGATCGTCGAGATTGTCGAAGGCCGCGCGCAGACGGCCAATGAGCGCCGGCGCGAGGAAGGCCAGAAGCTGCAGACGCACTTGCAACCGGGCACGGCGCTGGTGCTGCTGGACGAGCGCGGCAAGAACCTTTCCTCCGAGGATTTCGCCGGCCGCATAGGCTCGCTGCGCGATGGCGGGCGCAAGGCGCTGGTGATCGCCATTGGCGGCGCCGACGGCCATGACCAGTCGCTGCGCGACCTGGCTGATCTGACGGTGTCCCTCGGCGCGCTGACCTGGCCGCATCAGCTGGTCCGGGTAATGCTGGGCGAGCAGCTTTACCGGGCGGCAACGATCCTTTCCGGCCACCCCTACCATCGTTCATGAAGTCGGCTCGGTCGGCGAATTGATGCCAGCCGCCCGGATTTTTGCCCCAATGCTCATCAAGAGTTTGGGCTCATGGGTTTGCGGATGGCGGCCGGGGCTCGAACATGGTTGATGGTTCGTTAACGAAGCCGCGCATAGAGTTAGGCTTCAATGTCTGAAGACTGGAAATCACGAACGGGCTCCTGGCGCGTGCGCTACGGCATCGCCGTGGCGGCGATCGCGCTTTCGCTCGGCGTCGCGCGGGCTGAGAACACGCTCGACCTGGCGCCCGACCCGGACCAGAGCCGCGCCGAATACGAAAAAGTATCGAAAGAGATCACGCTGTCGTCCGAGCGGCTGGCCAAGCTCGCCGCCGACATCGCGGCGGTCAAGAAGGACCACGCCTCGATCACCGCGGCGCTGATCCAGTCGGCGATGACCGAGCAGAAGCTCGGCCAGGACATCGAGGACATTGGCGGCAAGCTGGAAGGGCTTAAGGCGCAGGAGCAGAAGATCCGCGCCTCACTGGCCGCCAGACGCGACGTTCTGGCCGAAGTGCTCGGCGCGCTGCAGCGCATGGGGCTCAACCCGCCGCCGGCGATCCTGGTCAAGCCGGAGGACGCATTGTCGTCGGTGCGCAGCGCCATCCTGCTCGGTGCCGTGGTGCCGGAACTGCGCCAGCAGACCGACATGTTGCTGACCGACCTCAAGGAGCAGTCGCGGGTGACGGCCTCGATCGAGGCCGAGCGGAAGCGGCTGACGGCAGCGATCGGCGAGCAGGCGGCGGAAAAAAAGCGGCTCGGCATGCTGCTCGAAGCCAAGCAGAAGCTCGCCGCCGATACGCAAACCGCGCTGGCCGCCGAAAAGCAGCGGTCCGCGACGTTGGCGGCCAAGGCCGGCAGCCTGAAAGAACTGATCGCCTCGCTCGAGGCCGATAGGGCCCGCAAGGCGGCGGATGCGGCCAAGGCAGCCGAGCAAAAGACGGCCGACGCCGACAAGGGCCCGGCATCGGTTGCGGCGTCGACGGAATTGGCCTCGCTGCCGGTGCCGGAGAGCAACAGGCTCACCGCTGCCGCGCCGTTTTCCGCGCTGCAAGGGCAGATCGCGCTGCCGGTCACCGGCAGGATCAAGCGGCGCTTCGGCGCCAACGACGGTAACGGCGCGGTGATGCTCGGTGACATGGTTGCGACACAATCGGGAGCCATCGTCACAGCACCGGCGGATGGAAATGTGCTTTATGCGGGGCCTTTCCGCTCTTACGGTCAACTCTTGATCCTGAATGCGGGTGACGGCTATCATGTCGTCCTGGCGGGGATGAGCAGAATCAGCGTCGCGTCTGGCCAGTCGGTGCTCGCAGGTGAGCCGGTCGGCGCGATGGGAGAGGCCCGGGTGGCGACCACCTCGGCATCGAAGAATGGAAATGCCACGCCGGAGCTCTATGTCGAGTTCCGCAAGGATGGAAAACCCGTCGATCCGGCCCCATGGTGGGCGGACCGTTTTTCTGGAAGGACGTGAATGATGCGGAAACTGTCGCTTCTGTTTGCCGGTGCGCTGATGGGTGCATCGGCGATGAGCCTGGTCTATGGCGCGCCCGGCTCGACGGCGAAGGCTGCGGGCTCCGAGACCTATAAGCAACTGGCGATCTTCGGCGATATCTTCGAACGGGTGCGGGCGAATTATGTGACGCCGCCCGACGACAAGTCGCTGGTTGAAAATGCCATCAACGGCATGCTGTCCTCGCTCGACCCGCACTCCTCATACATGAACGCCGAAGAAGCGCAGGACATGCGCGTTCAAACCAAGGGCGAGTTCGGCGGGCTCGGGATCGAGGTCACGATGGAGAACGACCTGGTCAAGGTGATCACGCCGATCGACGATACTCCGGCCGCCAAGGCTGGTGTGCTCGCCGGCGACTATATCGCCAAGATCGACGGCGAGGAGGTTCGCGGCCTGACGCTCAACGACGCCGTCGAGAAGATGCGCGGGCTGGTCAACACGCCGATCAAGCTCACCATCCTGCGCCAGGGCGCCGACAAGCCGATCGAACTGACCGTCGTGCGCGACATCATCAAGGTCAAGGCGGTCAAGTTCCGGGTCGAAAACGACATCGGCTACATGAAGATCACCTCCTTTACCGAAAAGACCTATGACGACCTCGAGAATGCCATCGACACCATCAAGAAGCAGGTGCCGAACGACAAGCTCAAGGGCTACGTGCTCGACCTGCGCCTCAATCCGGGCGGTTTGCTCGACCAGGCGGTGAGCGTGTCGGATGCCTTCCTTGACCGTGGCGAGATCGTCTCGACGCGCGGTCGCGATCCGAAGGACGTCACCCGCTTCGACGCGCGGGCCGGCGACGACATCGGCGGCAAGCCGCTGATCGTGCTCGTCAATGGCGGCTCGGCCAGCGCATCGGAAATCGTTGCCGGCGCGCTGCAGGATCTGCGCCGCGCCACGGTGGTCGGCACGCAGTCCTTCGGCAAGGGTTCGGTGCAGACCATCATCCCGCTTGGTGAGAACGGGGCGCTGCGGTTGACGACGGCGCTCTATTACACGCCGTCCGGCAAGTCGATCCAGGGCAAGGGCATCACGCCCGATATCAAGGTCGACCAGCCGCTGCCGGCGGAACTGCAGGGCAGGGATCTGACGCGCGGCGAATCCGACCTCAAGGGCCATATCAAGGGCGCCGACGAAGGCACGACCGGTTCGGGTTCGGCAGCCTATGTGCCGCCGGAGCCGAAGGACGATTTGCAGCTCATCTATGCCGAGCAGCTGCTGCGCGGCCAGAAGACCGATCCGGCGTTCCCGCCGAATCCGCAAAAGGCCGTATTGAACCAGTAAGGGCGGGCAAGCCGGGCCAAACAGGTCTGGCTGCCTGAGCGAAGCGATGCGATGCTGCCGGGGCCGCGAGGTTCCGGCAGTTTGATTCGGGGCTGCTGCCGGGCATGCTGCGCGTCCAGTGAAGCAAGGGGACGCGCCGACATTTTGAATTTTGCGCCTCCGGAGAAGGTTTACTTCGGGGATGCACGCCGGGGGTGCGGGCTTGGCTGATATCGGCAAGGACATAGAACGACCTCTCGGACAGGCGATCCGGCCGTCGCGCTCGGGCGGCGGGATCAGCGCCGGTGCGGTCGCGGCCGCGCTTGTCGTGCTGTCCGTGGTCGGCGTCTCCAGCGCGATCGCCTTGCGCGACAAGCCGTTCCGGAAGCTGCAGGAAGTAGCCGTTTCGACGCCGAAGACGCCGGCGGCGGCGGATACCGCCGCGGCGCCCGCCAAGGCGACGCCCGAAACGGCAGCGCCAAGCAACGCAAGCGGCGCCAACATAACCGGGCCGAAGACGGGCGGTCCGCAGATCATCCATGTCCAGACCGAGGAGGGCGATGGTCCACCCGAGGCGGCCATCGTCATCCGCGACCCTTCGACGATCGGCCAGAACCTCAGGATCGCGCACATTCCCGACAAGGCACTGATCGAGGCCAGCGAGACCGGTCCGCTGCCGATCCGCGCCGCCGACGGCCGGCGCCCGTTCGATGTCTATGCGCGGCCGTGGTCCGGCGCGCGCGGTGCACGCGTGGCGCTCGTCATCGGCGGTCTTGCCGTGTCGCAGACCGGCACGCAGGCAGCCATCGCCAAGCTGCCGGCGGAGGTGACGCTGGCCTTCGCGCCGCAAGGCAACAGCATCGGCCGCTGGATGCAGGTGGCGCGGCAGGGCGGCCATGAGGTCATCATGCAGGTGCCGCTCGAGCCGTTCGACTATCCGAACGTCAATCCTGGCCGCAACACGCTGACCGTGGCTGCGACGCCGGACGAGAATTTGAAGAATTTACGCTGGGCGCTGTCGCGAACGACCAACTACACCGGCGTCATGAACTATATGGGCGCCCGCTTTTCGGCCGACGCGACGGCAATGGGGCCATTGATGGCCGAGCTTGGCAAGCGTGGCCTCGCCTATGTCGATGACGGTTCCTCAGCGCGCAGCCTGGCACCCGAATTGGCGCTGAAGGACGGCGTGCCGTTCGTCGGCGGCGATACGGCGATCGACGCGGTGCAGGACCGCGGCGCCATATTGAAGAAACTGGACGGGCTGGAAGCGACGGCGCGGGCGAAAGGGTTTGCCGTCGGCGTCGGCTCGGCCTTCGACCTGACGGTGGATACCGTGTCTTCCTGGGTGACCGAGGCCAAGAAGCGCGGCATCGAGATCGTGCCGATTTCGGCGGTGGCAATAGATCCGGAAAAAGGCTGAGATGGCAAAGAACAAGCTCGTTGACCCCGAGACGCTGCCCTACCGGCCCTGCGTAGGGGTGACGGTCCTCAATGGCGACGGCCTGGTCTGGCTCGGCCATCGCATTGCCGAGCCAGACAGCGAGTTCGCCGGAACGACACAGCTCTGGCAGATGCCGCAGGGCGGCATCGACGATGGCGAGGAGCCGCTGCTCGCGGCCAAGCGCGAACTCTACGAAGAGACCGGCATGCGCTCGGTGTCGTTGTTGGCCGAGGCGCCGCACTGGATCAAATACGATCTGCCGGCCGATCTGGTCGGCGTCGCCTTCAAGGGACGATATCGCGGCCAGACGCAGAAATGGTTTGCCTTCCGCTTCGACGGCGACGAAAGCGAGATCGCGATCAATCCGCCGCCGGGTGGCCACAAGGCCGAGTTCGACCGGTGGGCGTGGCGGCCGATGCTGGAATTGCCGGGCCTGATCGTGCCGTTCAAGCGCAAGGTCTACGAAGACGTGGTGGCGGCGTTCCGGCATCTGGTGGCGTAGCCGCCAGCCTTCCGCTAAAACAGGTCGGCATGAACGACATCTCCAGCAAATCTCTTCCGCCGACCGCCACCCTGGGCGAACCGGTCAGCGAAGCCGCGGCGGGGGCGATCCTGACCATCGATCTCGGCGCCGTGCGTGAGAATTACCGGCGGCTGAAGGCGCGGCTGGGCGGAGTCAGTTGTGCTGGAGTGGTCAAGGCCGACGGTTACGGGATTGGCGCGGTGCCGGTAGCCGCGGCACTGATGGCTGAGGGTTGTAATACCTTCTTTGTTGCGCATTTGGCCGGCGGCATCTTGCTGCGCAAGGCGCTCGGCTCAGGCCCGGCCATTTATGTGCTGAACGGCATTCCGCCGGGTGCGGAAAGGGAAGCGGTTGCAGCAGGGCTTTGCAGCGTACTCAACAGCGCCAGCCAACTCGCGGCATGGCGCGAAATGGCCGGACGGGTGGGCCGTAAGCTGCCGGCCGCCCTCCAAGTCGACAGCGGCATGTCGCGGCTCGGCATGACGCTGTCCGAGGTGAAGGCAGTCGCGCGGGATCCACAGGCCTTCGACGGTGTCGAACTGACCTTCGTGATGAGCCATCTCGCCTGCGCCGACGAACCCGAGCAACCGGCCAACGAACAGCAACGGCTGGAATTCGAACGGCTGCGCCGGATGCTGCCGGAAGCGTCGGTTTCGCTTGCCAATTCATCGGGCATTTTTCTCGGGCAGCGCTATCACTACGACCTCGTTCGTCCGGGTGCCGCTCTCTATGGCATCAATCCGACGCCGGCGAAGGACAATCCGATGCTGCCGGTGGTGCGATTGCAGGCCAAGGTCATCCAGGTGCGGATGCTGGAGGCTGGCGCCGGTGTCGGCTACGGCCACACTTTCCATGCCAAGGCCCCGCTTGCCGCGGCGACGATTTCGCTCGGCTACGGCGATGGCTGGCATCGTCGCGCCGCTTCCGCTGCCTGGTTCGAAAATGTGCGGCTGCCCTTCGTCGGCCGGATTTCAATGGATACGATCATCCTCGACATTTCCGCACTGCCGCCCGGCAAGCTGAAGGCCGGCGACCTCGTCGAACTGATCGGGCCGTCGTCGCAGACGGTGGACCAGGTAGCCGGCCAGGCCGGCACTATCGGCTACGAGGTCTTGACCAGCCTCGGCCACCGTTTCCACCGGCGCTATGTGAATCGCTAGGACGCAAGCTTGTTGTCCTCACGCATGTCTTTTCCCTGAGCATCGGCACTTGGCTGACGCCACAGAATCCGGCAGACAGAAGGCGGCGATGATCCCGGTCTCGAATCCCGACGAGATGCCGCCGCGGAGAACCAAACGATGAAGATCTTCGTGCTGGGCGGCGGCGTGATCGGGGTCACCACCGCCTATTTTCTTGCCGAGGCCGGCCATCAGGTGACGGTGATCGATCGCCAAAAAGGCCCGGCGCTGGAAACCAGCTTTGCCAATGCCGGCGAGATCTCGCCCGGCTATGCTTCGCCCTGGGCCGGGCCCGGCGTTCCGCTGAAGGCCATCAAATGGCTTTTGATGAAGCACGGCCCACTGGTGGTGCGACCGGCCCTCGATCCGCATATGTGGATATGGCTGGTCAAGATGCTGCGCAATTGCACGGCTGAACGCTACGCGCTGAACAAGGCGCGCATGGTGCCGCTGGCCGAGTACAGCCGCGACACGCTGAAGGCGCTGCGCGAGGCGACCGGCATCGCCTATGACGAGCGTGCCAAGGGCACGCTGCAGCTTTTCCGAACGCAAAAGCAGCTCGACGGCGTCGGCGGCGATGTCGAGGTGCTGAAGACCTATGGCGTCCCCTACGAGGTCCTCGACCCCGACGGCTGCATTGCGGCCGAACCCGCGCTGGCTGGCGTGCGCGAAAAATTCGTCGGTGGCCTGCGGTTGCCCGGCGACGAAACCGGCGACTGCAAGATGTTTACCGACAGGCTTGCCGAGCTTTGCGCGGCACGCGGCGTCACCTTCGAATACGACACGGAGATACGGCGCGTCGTCAAGAAGCGCGATCGCATCACCAACATCAGCACCAGCAAGGGCTGGATGATCGCTGATGCCTATGTGATGACGATGGGCAGCTATTCGGCGCGGTTCATGCGCATGCTGAAGCGGCCCATCCCGGTCTACCCGGTCAAGGGCTATTCGATCACCCTGCCGATCAAGGACGCCGCCGCCGCACCGGTCTCGACCGTGATGGACGAGAGCTACAAAGTAGCGATCACCCGGCTCGGCGATCGTATCCGGGTCGGCGGCACGGCGGAGATTTCCGGCTTCGACCTGCGGCTGCACGAATCGCGGCGCCGCACGCTCGAACATTCGGTCGGCGACCTGTTTCCGGGCAGCGGCGACATGCGATCGGCGACCTTCTGGTGCGGGCTGCGGCCGATGACACCGGACGGGCCGCCGCTGATCGGCCGCACCGATTTCTCCAATCTCTATCTCAACACCGGCCATGGCACACTCGGCTGGACCATGGCCTGCGGCTCGGCTAAGGTTCTGGCCGACATCATCTCCAGCCGGGTGCCCGACATCGACGTCGGCGATCTCGGGCCCGGACGATACGCCAAGTAAGACGCCCACCAGCTAAGACAGCCAGCGGCCGGCAGGCTCATGCGAACAAACCCCTGTCCCGTTCGACGGCCTTGGTAATGAAGCTCGCGACGACCTGGACGCGGCGCAGCGGCCTGACCGATTCATGATAGACCAGCCAGTAGGCGCGGCGTATGGGTGCGACGATATCGAGAGGCACCAGCTCCGGCATCGAGCGGGCAACGAAGGTGTGCAGTATGCCGATCCCGGCGCCGGAACGCACCGCTTCGGCCTGGCCGAGCGCGGAGGAAATGGCGAAGCTGGTGCGCCAGTCGGCGCTGAATTCGGCCGCGTAGTCGAGCGAGGGACTGACGATCAGATCCGGCACGTAGCCGATCAGCGTATGCTGCGCTAGCTCGGCGGCGGTTCCGGGCAGGCCATGCGTGTCGGCGTAGGCACGCGACGCGAACAGGCCGAGCGTGTAGTCGACCAGCTTTCCCGCCACCAGGCGGCCTTCCGTCGGCCGCTCGACGGTGATGGCAATGTCGGCCTCGCGCCGTGACAAAGAGAAGGAGCGTGGCACCGGCACCAGCTGGATGGTGAGTTCACGGTGCAGAGCGGTCAGCGCGCCGAGGCGCCTGGCCAGGAAGGCGACGCCAAAACCGTCTGGCGCGCCGATCCGCACGGTGCCCGACACGTCGTCGCCTTCGCCTGAAACAGTCGAGCGCGCGGCGATCATGTCGCCCTCCATGCGTTCGGCGATCTCGAGGAAACGCTCGCCCGCCGGCGTCAGCTCACTGCCGGTGGTAAGCCGGCGAAACAGTTTTGTCCTGAGCGCATCCTCGAGGGCGGCGATGCGGCGCGAGACGGTCGCGTGATTAAGCTCCAGCCGCCTGGCGGCGCCGAGGATCTGACCGGCCCGCGCCACGGCAAGGAAGATGCGGGCATCATCCCAGTTCATCGGGATGGTCCGGATGATGACGATTACGGCAGCGCTCGACGGCGAAGAAACTCAATTTCTCTATCCCATGGCGTACACCACACATCTCTATCATTTGCGCGATTTGATGCACAGACACCCACTGCTATCTATTTTCTGCACAACGGTTGCGTTTTCGCTCGCGTTGCCATCGCTCTCGCAAAGGCGGACAATGCCTAATCACGAACCAGGGAGAGAGACCATGATCGAATACGGTCAATTCATCGGCGGCAAGCGCGTCGCCGGAACCAGCGGCCGCAAGCAGGACGTCATGCAGCCGATGGACGGCACGGTGCGCGGCACGGTGGCGCTGGCTTCGCAGGCGGAATTGCGCGCGGCGGTCGAAAACGCCAAGGCGGCACAGCCCGGCTGGGCGGCGACCAACCCGCAGCGGCGCGTGCGCGTCCTGATGCGGTTCCTCGAGCTGATCGCCAAGGAGTATGACGCGCTGGCCGAGATATTGGCGCGCGAACACGGCAAGACCATCGCCGACGCCAAGGGCGACATCCAGCGCGGCCTCGAAGTGGTCGAGGTCTGCATCGGTGCGCCGCACATGATGAAGGGCGAGTTCACCGATGGCGCAGGCCCCGGCATCGACGTCTATTCGATGCGCCAGCCGCTCGGCGTCGTCGCCGGCATCACGCCGTTCAATTTTCCGGCGATGATCCCGCTGTGGAAGATCGCGCCGGCCATCGCCTGCGGCAATGCCTTCATCCTCAAGCCGTCCGAGCGCGACCCGGGCGTGCCGATGCGCATTGCCGAACTGTTCATCGAGGCCGGCCTGCCGGCGGGCATCCTCAATGTCGTCAACGGCGACAAGGAAGTGGTCGACGCCATCCTCGACGATCCCGACATCAAGGCCATCGGTTTCGTCGGCTCGACACCGATCGCCCAGTACATCTACTCGCGCGGCTGCGCGGCCGGCAAGCGCGTGCAGTGCTTCGGCGGTGCCAAGAATCACATGATCATCATGCCGGATGCCGACATGGACCAGACCGTCGACGCGCTGATCGGCGCCGGCTACGGCTCGGCCGGCGAGCGCTGCATGGCGATCTCGGTGGCCGTTCCGGTCGGCAACGACACCGCCAACCGGCTGATGGAAAAACTGGTGCCGCGCGTCGAGAGCCTGAAGGTCGGTCCGTCGACAGATTCTTCCGCCGATTTCGGCCCGCTGGTCACGGCGCAGGCGCTGGAGCGGGTCAAGTCCTATGTCGACACCGGCGTCAAGGAAGGCGCCAAGCTGGTCGTCGACGGACGCGGCTTTTCCATGCAGGGTTACGAGAACGGCTACTATATGGGCGGCTGCCTGTTCGACAATGTGACCGCCGACATGCGCATCTACAAGGAAGAAATCTTCGGGCCGGTGCTGTCGGTGGTGCGCGCACCGACCTACGAGAACGCGATCAGGCTCGCCAACGAGCACGAGATGGGCAATGGCGTCGCTATCTTCACCCGCGACGGCGATGCGGCGCGCGACTTCGCCTCGCGGGTCCAGGTCGGCATGGTCGGCATCAACGTGCCGATCCCGGTGCCGATCGCCTACTATACGTTTGGCGGCTGGAAGGCGTCCTCCTTCGGCGACCTCAACCAGCACGGGCCGGACGCGTTCCGCTTCTACACCAAGACCAAGACGGTGACGTCGCGCTGGCCGTCCGGCGTGAAGGATGGCGCCGAATTCGTCATTCCGACGATGAATTAGCCGGACGGGTTTCTGTCTGCGCGTCCTCGCCTTCGGCTTCGGGCGCGCGGGCCGGCGTGAAGGATGGCGCCGAATTCGTCATTCCGACGATGAATTAGCCGGACGGTTTTCTGTCTGCGCGTCCTCGCCTTCCGCTTCGGGCGCGCGGGCCGGCGTGAAGGATGGCGCCGAGTTCGTCATTCCGACGATGAATTAGCCGGACGGTTTTCTGTCTGCGCGTCCTCGCCTTCGGCTTCGGGCGCGCGGGCCGGCGTGAAGGATGGCGCCGAATTCGTCATCCCGACGATGAACTGATCCAGATCGCGGAAAAAGAAGGCCTGGGCTCGACCCGGGCCTTTTTTTCGTCGCGGTCTTCATCGGCATGAACACTAATGTGATGGAACCAAGAAGGCAGCAATCTTCTTAGGTTGCAGTCCTGCCGCGAAGCAGACGCTGGCAGATCAACCAACGGCGCTGGTGACGGCTCCGGGGATATCGTCCGGCGCAAAGGAGGTGTCAGATGACACGTCTCATGGCGACTGTAGCTTGCGCTGCGATGGCCCTTTCCGCCGTCCCGGCAATGGCTGCCGAGCAATGTGCGGCACGCGCCGATATGGTGAAGGCGCTCGGCGAGAAGTTTCATGAAAACCCGAGCGCGGTCGGCGTCGTCAATCCGAATGTGGTGCTTGAAGTCTTCGTTTCCGACAAGGGCACATGGACCATCCTCGCCAGCGACACAAAAGGCCAAAGCTGCGTGATTTCAGTCGGCGAAGGCTGGGAGAGCGCGATGACGATAGCGGCGCTGCCAGGCACCTGATGAGGTTCCACGCTCGCGCGTAGCAGCGGCCTCGGCATGGCCGCGCAGCCTGGTGGCCCATTCTTTCGGCGACAACCGTAAAACGGATCTGCAGGCGCCCGCTTGGGCGCCTGCTTGCGCTTTTCCATTGCCGATACCATATATCGAGAACATAATGGGAACATCTAGAATCGTTCCCACCGATGGCAGACCGGAACACAGAAAGGAACGACGCGATGATGATGACGTCGGAACCGGCCTGGATCGCTCCGGCAAAGTGAGGCTGTCAAACCCCTCCTTTGCCGGAACGCGATGGCAAAGGAGGTGCCTATGGCACACAAATCGCTGTTGGGATGGGTGAAAACCCTGGTTCTTGCTGGCGCATTGGCGGTGGGTACGAACACCGCAAGCGCGCAATATCAATACTGCGTTGAACATGGCGAGCTCGTCGCCCATTTGAGCGAGAAGTTCCAGGAAAGGCAGTTTGCTTTGGGGCTGATCGGTCATGAGGCGGTCATGGAAGTCTTTGTCGCCGAGACCGGAACCTGGAGTATCGTCGTCACCGATATCGCCGGCAGAAGCTGCATCGTCGCGGCCGGCGACAATTGGGAAAACGTGATGGCCCTGCCCGGCCAGGGCGCATGACGAAATGACAGGCTCAGCGTGTGGCAGCTGCCTCGGCATGGCCGCGCAAAAGTGCCATCAGGCGCTTGGCGTCCTTGGCCGCGGCCTCCTCGTCGCCGGCTAGGATCGAGCGGATCAGCGCGACATGATGCTCGGCGGATTCGGCCAAGCCGGTATCGGCCTTGTAGCGGAACCAGAAACGGCGGCTGTGGGTTTGCAAGGGCGCCGCCAGGCGCGCGGCGAACGGGTTGTCGGCAGCCAGCGCCAGCGCCTCGTCGAGCGCCTTGTCGGCCTGGATGAAGTAAAACACATTTTCCGAAATCACCGCCTTTTGCATGGCAAGGGCAGCGTCATGGAACAGGTCGGCGGCCTCGCGGGTGACGAAGCGAGCGGCCGAGCGGGCAAGCACCACCTCGACGCCACGGCGGGCGTCGAGGACACGCAGCCAGTCGCCGGGGTGCAGCGGGGCAATGGCAATGCCGGCGCGCGGCCGGACCTCGAGCAGCCCCTCCCAAGCCAGCCGCTGGATCGCTTCGCGAACCGGGGTGCGGCCGAGGCCGAGCCTGTCGATCAGCGCCCCCTCGGTGATGAAGCTCGCCGGCGCCAGCTCGAGAGTTACGATCATGTGCTCGAGCCTGCGGTAGGCCTTCGCAGTTGCCGGCTCGGAGCCCGGCCTGTCATATACCAATGCGGCTTCTCCTGATATATTGTTGATATATCATATCAGATTCAACGTTGACAGTCGGCTTCTTAAGAAATATACGACTGATATATCAGATGGAGCGATCGATATGTGGGCCGGAGTCTTCCCCGCCGTTACGACCAAATTCACCGAGGACGACGGCCTCGACCATGCCGAGATGGAGCGCTGCTTTGCGCTGCAGATGGAGGCCGGCTGTGACGGCATCATCGTCTGCGGGTCGCTCGGCGAAGGCCCGATGCTGTCGCATGACGAGAAGATCGCGGTGCTGAAGACCGCCCAGAAGATCGCCGGCAAAAAACCGGTGCTGTTGACGGTCAACGAGGCCGGTACACGCGAGGCGGCGGCGATCGCACGCCGCGCCGCCAAGGAAGGCGCCAACGGTTTGATGGTGGTGCCAAGCCCAATCTACCATACCAATGCCGAGGAGACGGTCGCGGCACTCAGCGCCGTCGCCGCGGCCGGCGACCTGCCGGTGATGATCTACTCCAACCGGCTTGCCTATCGCGTCGACGTCACCGTCGACCAGATGGAGGAGTTGGCCAAGGACCAGCGCTTCGTCGCCATAAAAGAGTCCTCGGACGACATCCGCCGCTCGACCGAGATCATCAACCGCCTCGGCGACCGCTACGACCTGTTCACCGGCGTCGACAATCTCGCCTTTGAGGCGCTGTCGGTCGGCGCCATCGGCTGGGTGGCGGGCTTGGTCACCGCGTTCCCGCGCGAGACCGTCGCCATCTACCAGCTGATGAGACAGGGCCGCCGCGAGGAGGCGTTGAAGATCTACCGCTGGTTCCGGCCGCTGCTCGACCTCGACGTCTCGACCTATCTGGTGCAGAACATCAAGCTCGCCGAAGTCTTGGCGATCAACACCAACGACCGCGTGCGCATGCCGCGCCAGCCATTGTCCGGCGAGCGGCGCAAGGCAGTCGAAAAGGTCGTCAGGGATGCGCTGGCCGTGCGGCCGCAACTGCCGGCATTCTGATCCAGTGCCTTCGAGGGTGTTTGCAGATGTGCAGCGCGGCGCATGCCAATGAATGACAATGCTACGCTCGATGTCGCCATCATTGGTGGCGGCATTATCGGCATCTGCGCTGCCGCATTTCTGGCCGAGGCGGGGCGAAACGTCACGATCTTCGATCGGACGGGGATCTGCGAGGAGACCAGTTCCGGCAATGCCGCCGCCTTTGCCTTCTCCGACGTGCTGCCGCTCGCCCACAAGGGCATGATCAGGCAGCTGCCGAAATGGCTCGCCGACGCGCTCGGCCCGCTCAGCATCCCACCAGCCTATCTGCTGAAGCTGCTGCCCTGGCTGGTCCGCTTCTGGCGCGCCGGCCGAAGCGACCGCTATGAAGCCGGCCTTGCCGCACAGGCCGGGATGATGAAGCTCGCCGAGGCGGAATGGATGGGTTTGCTCGACCGTTCCGGCACACGGCCGATGCTGCACGAGGACGGCTCGCTCGAACTCTACGAAAGCGAAGCCGAGTTCAAGGCCTCACTGCCCGGCTGGGCGGCAAGGCAGCGCTTCGGCATCGGCTTCAGCCATGTCGAGGGGAGCGCTCTCGCCGCCTTGCAGCCCGGTCTGTCGCCGCGCTTCGTCAAGGGAACTTTCGTTCCGGGGTGGAAAACCGTCGCCGACCCCAAGCGGCTTGGAAAGGCGTTATGGGCCTATGCCGAGAGGTTGGGCGCCGGGTTCGAAAGGGCCCGGATCGAGCGTGTCGAGGCAGGACAGGACGGCGCGATCCTGACCATGGCCGACGGCACGAGGCGACGGGCGAAGCATCTCGTCATCGCTGCCGGGGCCTGGTCGCACCTGTTGGCGAGACATCTCGGCGACAGAATCCCGCTGGAGACCGAGCGTGGCTACAACACGACGCTGCCGAAGACTGCCTTCGACGTAAGGCGGCAATTGATCTTTTCCGGGCATGGCTTCGTCATCACGCCGCTCGAGACGGGCCTGCGCGTCGGTGGTGCGGTCGAACTCGGCGGCCTTGAGAGGCCGCCCAATTATGCGCGCTCGAAAGCGCTGCTCGAAAAGGCCCAGAAATTCCTGCCGGGACTGGATCCGGCCAATGGGCGCGAATGGATAGGGTTCCGGCCGTCGCTGCCGGATTCGCTGCCGGTGATCGGGCAATCGCAAAAAACGCCGTCGGTGGTGTACGGTTTCGGCCATGGTCACCTCGGCCTGACCCAGGCCGCGGCGACCGGACGCTTGATCCGCGAGCTCGTTCTCGGGCAGAGTCCATCGCTTGATCTCGGTCCGTTCAGCCCGCAACGATTTTGAGATCGAAGACATTCAGTTGGGAGCCGGCATGGCCAAGCATTCCTTCTTCTGCATAGACGGCCACACCTGCGGCAATCCGGTGCGGCTGGTTGCCGGCGGCGGACCGCTGCTCAACGGCTCGACGATGATGGAGCGGCGAGCGCATTTCCTGGCCGAATACGACTGGATCCGCACCGGCCTGATGTTCGAGCCGCGCGGCCATGACGTGATGTCCGGCTCGATCCTCTATCCACCGACGCGCGAGGATTGCGACATCGCCATCCTGTTCATCGAAACCTCGGGCTGCCTGCCGATGTGCGGCCACGGCACCATCGGCACGGTGACCTTTGCCGTCGAAAATGGATTGATCAAGCCGAAGACGCCGGGCGTGCTCAGGCTGGATACGCCGGCGGGCGTGGTCGTCGCCGAGTACAGCCAAGTCGGCGATTATGTCGAGGAGGTGCGCATCACCAATGTGCCTTCCTTCCTCTATGCCGAGGGACTGACGGTCGAATGCCCCGGGCTCGGCGAGGTCAGCGTCGATGTCGCCTACGGCGGCAATTTCTACGCCATCGTCGAACCGCAAAAGAACTATCGCGACATGGCCGACCATTCGGCCGGCGAGCTGATCGCCTGGAGCCCGGTGGTGCGGCAGCGGCTCAACGAGAAATATTCCTTCGTCCACCCGGAGAATCCCGGCATCGACAAGCTGTCGCACATATTGTGGACCGGCGCGCCGACCAACCCGCAAGCCGATGCCCGCAACGCCGTCTTCTACGGCGACAAGGCAATCGACCGCTCGCCCTGCGGCACCGGCACCTCGGCGCGGATGGCGCAGCTTCACGCCAAGGGCAAGCTTGGGGTCGGCGACGACTTCGTCCATGAATCGATCATCGGGTCGCTGTTCAAGGGCAGGGTGGAGAAAGAGGTCACCGTCGCCGGCAAGCCGGCAATCATTCCGTCGATCGGCGGGTGGGCGCGGATGACTGGATTGAACACGATCTTCATCGACGACCGCGACCCGTTTGCACACGGCTTCGTCGTCAAATAGAGAAAACGCTGACGTTAGGGAAAGACAGAGAGCGCAAACGGATTGCCTTTGACGGCGCAACGATCCCGCCCATCAACTTATTTTGACGGCGATTTCTTCGACATGGGGCGCATAGAGCGATTGAATCGTCAAAGACATTGCGTTAGGCCAATGGTAGGGTCCGCGATGGTCCAGGGGGCGGACGGGAACAAAACGGGCAATCGGACGGCGTGCGGCGAAAACACGCGTAATGATCGAAAAATCACGTTGCAATCCGGGCTCGAAACTTTACGACTAGGGAAAATACGAAAAGGAATGCGTCTGCATGGGCGACATTCCAGGGGAGCCACGACAGCATGCAGTATTTTGTCCAGCAGCTTATCAACGGGCTGACGCTGGGATCGATCTATGGGCTGATAGCGATCGGCTATACGATGGTCTACGGCATCATCGGCATGATCAATTTCGCCCATGGCGACATTTTCATGATCGGCGCTTTCACCGCACTCATCGTTTTCCTTATCCTCGGTGCGTTGTTCTATTCGCTGCCGATCGTCGTTGCGCTGCTGATCATGATGATCGTCGCGATGCTGCTGACCAGCCTGTATAATTGGACGATCGAGAAGGTGGCCTACCGGCCTTTGCGTGGTTCATTCCGGCTGGCGCCGCTGATCACTGCGATCGGCATGTCGATTGCGCTGTCCAATTTCGTCCAGGTGACGCAAGGGCCGCGCAACAAGCCGGTCCCGCCAATGGTGTCCACGGTCTACAACATCGAAGGCATCAGCGTCTCGCTGAAGCAGATCATCATCGTCCTGGTCACCATAGTCCTGCTCGCGGTGTTCTGGTACCTGGTCAACAAGACCTCGCTCGGCCGGGCGCAGCGCGCCTGCGAGCAGGATCGCAAGATGGCCGCACTGCTCGGCGTCGACGTCGATCGCACCATCTCGATCACCTTCATCATGGGCGCCGCCCTCGCCGCCGTCGCCGGCACGTTGTTCCTGATGTATTACGGCGTGGTGGTGTTTTCCGACGGTTTTACGCCGGGTGTGAAGGCGTTTACTGCCGCGGTGCTCGGCGGTATCGGCTCACTGCCCGGCGCCGTGCTCGGCGGCCTGATGATTGGCTTCATCGAAAGCATGTGGTCGGCTTATTTCTCGATCGACTACAAGGACGTCGCCGCCTTCTCCATCCTGGCGATCGTGCTGATCTTCCTGCCTTCCGGCATTCTCGGCCGGCCAGAAGTCGAAAAGGTCTGAGATCATGGCGGTTACCGTGTCTCCGGAAAGCACCGTCGTCGCCACCCCGGTCCAGCGCGCTTTTCGCGAAGCGCTCTATGCCGGCGCCATCTCGCTTGGCCTGTTCGTGCTGTTCATCGGCCTGAAGACCGACCAGAACATCTCCAACGAACTGATCCTGGTGCAGCGCTGGGGCTTGCTCGCCGGCGTCGTGATCGCCACCATGGCCGGACGCTTCCTTTATGTCGCCTATGGCCAGCCCTTCCTGGCGAACCAGAAGATCGTCGACGTCGCCACCGGCCTGCTGCCGGTCAGCCTGGCTTCGCGATTCTTCCGCCTTCCCGCGTTCATCGTGGCGCTCGCCGTCGCCGTTATTCTGCTCGCGCTCAGGGGCTTCCTGACCGAGGCTTTAGGGCCGGAACTTTCCGATTTTGTGCGGTTCCTGCGGGCACTTGCAATCATCTATGCGCTAGCCTGGCTGATATATCGGTTCCGGGCCTTCATTCATTCTCATTTCTCGGCATTGGGCATAACCGCACTGGCGCTCTACCCGATTATCGTGGTGTTGGTGCTGGCGCTATATGCCGGGTCCATGGCGGCCGGTTTCCAGGGTTCGCTGAAGTATGTCGACAATTTCGGCATCCAGATCCTGATCTACGTGATGCTGGCCTGGGGGTTGAATATCGTTATTGGCTTGGCCGGCCTGCTGGACCTAGGCTATGTCGCCTTCTACGCCGTCGGTGCCTATGCCTATGCGTTGCTCGGCACGCATTACGGCCTTTCCTTCTGGATCCTGCTGCCCGCCGCCGGCCTGATGGCTGCGTTCTGGGGCGTGATGCTGGGCTTCCCTGTGTTGCGCCTGCGCGGTGACTATCTGGCGATCGTGACGCTCGCTTTCGGCGAGATCATAAGGCTGGTGATTATCAACTGGCGCGAAGTGACCAACGGCTCGGCCGGGATTTCCGGCATCCCGAAGGTCTCGTTCTTCGGCCTGATGTCGTTCAACGTCTCCGACCCGAACTACATCTCCAAGGTGCTCGGCATCGCGCAGTCCGGTGCCTACTACAAGATCTTCCTCTACTACCTGATCCTTGGACTCTGCCTGCTGACCGCCTTCGTCACGGTGAGGCTCAGGCGCCTGCCGGTCGGCCGCGCCTGGGAAGCGCTGCGCGAGGACGAGATCGCCTGCCGCTCGCTCGGCATCAACACCACCACCACCAAGCTCACGGCCTTTGCCACGGGCGCGATGTTCGGCGGCTTTGCCGGCTCGTTCTTCGCCGCGCGGCAAGGCTTCGTCAGCCCGGAATCCTTCGTCTTCCTGGAATCGGCGATCATCCTTGCCATCGTCGTGCTTGGCGGCATGGGCTCGCTGGTCGGCATTGCCGTCGCCGCCATGGTGATGATCGGCGGCACCGAAATCCTGCGCGAACTGGATTTCCTCAAGACCGGCCTGAGTTGGGGCAACATCAAGGTCATACCCGGGTTCGGCCCCGACTTCACGCCGGAGCTTTATCGCATGCTGTTGTTCGGCATGGCCATGGTCATCGTCATGCTGTGGAAGCCGCGTGGCTTCGTCGGCAGCCGCGAGCCGACAGCCTTCCTCAAGGTGCGCAGGGCGGTGTCCGGGTCCTTCACCAAGGAGGGACACGGCTGATGAACGCGAGCCCCTCCGTGAACGATGCCATCCTGCAGGTCGAGCATCTGTCGATGAAGTTCGGCGGTCTCATCGCCATCGGCGATTTGTCATTCCAGGCCAAACGTGGCGAGATCACCGCGCTGATCGGCCCCAACGGCGCCGGAAAGACCACCGTGTTCAATTGCATCACCGGTTTCTACAAGCCGTCGGAAGGCATGATCACGCTCAACCGGCGCGACGGCTCGACCTTCCTGCTCGAACGCCTGCCGAACCATGAGATCCCGGCGCGGGCCAAAGTGGCGCGCACCTTCCAGAACATCCGCCTGTTCTCGGGCATGACGCTGCTGGAGAACCTGCTGGTGGCCCAGCACAACAAGCTGATGAAGGCGTCCGGCTATACCGTTCTCGGCCTGTTCGGTTATAGCGGATACAGACAGGCTTCGGCGGAATCGGTTGAACTCGCCGAGCACTGGCTGGAGAAGGCCGATCTCGTCGACCGCGCCGACGATCCTGCCGGCGATCTGCCATATGGCGCGCAGCGACGGCTCGAAATTGCTCGCGCCATGTGCACCGGCCCTGAGCTTTTGTGCCTCGACGAGCCGGCCGCCGGCCTTAATCCGAAGGAATCGGCGGCGCTCAATGCGCTGCTGATGGACATCAAGGACAACACCGGCACCTCGATCCTTTTGATCGAGCACGACATGGCGGTGGTCATGCAGATTTCAGACCATGTCGTCGTCCTCGAATACGGGCGCAAGATCTCCGACGGCAACCCGCAATCGGTGCGAACCGACCCGCGCGTCATCGCCGCCTATCTCGGCGTCGAAGACGAGGACGTCGAGACGGTACTGACCGAAGTCGGCGACGAGGACGTCATCGAGCAACTGGATACGGGTCCGGATGCCGCGCATGGACCGGGCACATCGTCTTCCTATCTCGCCGGACCGGTGGCCGATACCGTCGGCCATAGCGAGGGCGAACGCGTCACAGTGTCAAAGGGCGCTTCGAAGGCCGGGCAGATCGATGCAAGGTCGAGCGCTGCTGCTGCAAAGTCCGGATCGCCGGCCAAAGCCAAATCGGCCGCGAAATCTTCCACGGCAAAGCCGGGCAAGGCTCCGGCGAAGTCGAAAACTCCCGGCACCTCTAATCGGCGTGGGGGGCGGAAATAATGGCCGGCACAACGCTGCTCGATATCAAGGGCGTCCAGACCTACTACGGCAACATCAGGGCGCTGAACGGCGTCGACGTCACCGTCAAACAGGGCGAGATCGTGGCGCTGATCGGCGCCAACGGCGCCGGCAAATCGACACTGATGATGACTATCTTCGGTGCTCCGCGCGCTCGTGCCGGCACCATCACCTTCGCCGGCACCGATATCACCCAGATGCCAACCCACGAGATCGCACGCATGCGTATCGCGCAGTCGCCGGAGGGCCGGCGCATCTTTCCGCGCATGACGGTGATGGAAAACCTGCAGATGGGCGCCAGCCTCGACGGTCTCAAGCATTACGACGAGGATGTCGAAAGGGTCTTTACGCTGTTCCCGCGGCTCAAGGAACGCGTCAGCCAACGTGGCGGCACGCTTTCGGGCGGCGAGCAGCAGATGCTGTCGATCGGCCGCGCGCTGATGGCAAGGCCGAAGCTGCTCTTGCTGGATGAGCCGTCGCTAGGCCTGGCGCCGCTGATCGTCAAGCAGATATTCGACGCCATTCGCGAGCTGAACCGCACGCAGGGACTGACCGTGTTCCTGGTCGAGCAGAACGCCTTCGGCGCACTGAAGCTCGCCACGCGCGGCTATGTCATGGTCAACGGCAATGTGACGATGAGCGGCACCGGCAAGGAACTGCTCGCCAATCCGGAAGTGCGCGCCGCCTATCTCGAGGGCGGCCATCACTGAGTTTCAGGAGTCTTCATCATGCAGGGCATTCTTTATGAGGAACCCTCGATTTGGCAGTTCTTTTTCGTCACCTGCCTGCTCGGCGGCTGGGCGGCCTGGATGACGGGCAAGGCGTGTGCCCAGACATGGCGCAGCTTCGCCCAGCTATTCGCCTATATGCTGGGGCTCGGCATCGGCGTAAGATTCATCCATCATGCGCTGTTCGGCGGAACGATGTTTTCGCTGCATTACTACGTGGTCGATACCATCGTGCTGATGATATTGGGCTTCATTGGCTACCAATACACGCGCACGAACCAGATGGTAACGCAGTATAATTGGCTTTACGAAAGAGCCTCTCTTTTGAGCTGGAAACCGAAAGGTTGACATTTATCATTAATGGCGTTTCAGGGATGAATCGGCGTGACAAGTGCCTGAAAATCGGCAAAGTACTCTTTCTGCGAGCAAGAGTGGGCATCGCATGAAAGCAACATCCACGCCCACTCGGTAAATGGGAGCGTTTCAATGAAAAAGTCACTTTTGTCCGCCGTCGCACTGACCGCGCTTGTCGCGTTCAGCGGCAACGCGTGGGCTGACATCCTGATCGGCGTTGCCGGTCCGATCACCGGTCCGAACGCAGCGTTCGGTGCCCAGCTTCAGAAGGGTGCCGAACAGGCAGTCGCCGATATCAATGCGGCGGGCGGCGTTCTTGGCCAGCAGCTCAAGCTTGAAGTCGGCGACGACGTCTCCGATCCCAAGCAAGGCATCTCGGTCGCCAACAAGTTCGTCGCCGACGGCGTCAAGTACGTCGATGGCCACTTCAACTCCGGCGTCTCGATCCCGGCGTCGGAAGTCTACGCCGAGAACGGCATCCTCGAGATCACGCCGGCCGCGACCAATCCGAAGTTCACCGAACGTGGCATGTGGAACACCTTCCGCACCTGCGGACGCGACGATCAGCAGGGCAAGGTCGCTGGCGACTATCTCGCGGCGAACTTCAAGGATGCCAAGATCGCTGTCATCCATGACAAGACGCCTTATGGCCAGGGCCTCGCCGACGAAACCAAGAAGGCGCTCGCAGCCAACGGCGTGACTGAGGCCATGTATGAAGGCATCAATGTCGGCGACAAGGATTTCTCGGCCCTCATCGCCAAGATGAAGGATGCGGGCGTCTCGGTCGTCTACTATGGCGGCCTGCACACCGAAGCCGGCCTGATCATACGCCAGCTCGCCGACCAGGGCCTCAAGGCAACCTTCATGTCCGGCGACGGCATCGTGTCGAACGAATTGGCCTCCATCGCCGGCGACGCCGTCGAGGGCACGCTGATGACGTTCGCTCCGGATCCGCGCAAGAATCCGAACGCCAAGGAACTCGTCGAGAAGTTCCGTGCGGCCGGCTTCGAGCCTGAGGCTTATACGCTCTACTCCTACGCAGCGATGGAAATCATCGCGGCCGCCATCACCAAGACCGGCTCAGCCGATGACGCTCAGAAGGTAGCCGAGACCATCAAGTCGGCCGGCCCCTGGAAGACTGCGATCGGCGAGATCGGCTACGACGCAAAGGGCGATATCACCCGTCCGGACTACGTCATGTACACCTGGAAGAAGGGTGACGACGGCAAGTACACCTATGTCGAGAACGAACCCGGCAAATAACCGGACGTTGCTACATGAGAATGTCCGGCGCCTCGCGCCGGGCATTTTTTATGAGAGTTCCCGAAAGCCTGGATCGGAACTGCCCAGGCGTTGTCCGGATCGACACGCAATGCGTCAACGCGATTAGATCAAACTAAATCGGTTTAATGCTCTTTTCGATTTTGTTTGCACTGCAGCATTTTCGCGCTAATCATGTCCGGCAGTTCCCTTCCCGGCGTCCGGAGCCCTGTCCTTGGCAATCTCGAAGATCCTTGTCGCCAACCGCTCCGAAATAGCCATCCGCGTCTTCCGCGCGGCCAATGAGCTCGGCCTTAAAACCGTGGCGATCTGGGCAGAGGAGGACAAATATTCCCTGCATCGCTTCAAGGCCGACGAAAGTTACCAGGTCGGGCGCGGGCCGCATCTGGCCAGGGATATGGGGCCGATCGAAAGCTATCTTTCGATCGAGGAGGTTATCCGCGTCGCCAGGCTTTCGGGCGCCGACGCCATCCATCCGGGTTACGGGCTGCTGTCGGAGAGCCCGGAATTCGCCGAGGCCTGCGCCAAGGCCGGCATCATCTTCATCGGGCCAAAGCCCGATACGATGCGCAGGCTGGGCAACAAGGTCGCCGCGCGCAATCTCGCGATCGAAGTCGGCGTGCCGGTAATTCCCGCTACCGATCCCTTGCCGGACGACATGGCGGCGGTAAGGGAACTCGCCAGGACGATCGGCTACCCGGTGATGCTCAAGGCATCCTGGGGCGGCGGCGGCCGCGGCATGCGCGCCATCCGCTCCGAGGCCGATCTCGCCCGCGAGGTCATGGAGGGCAAGCGTGAGGCGAAGGCGGCTTTCGGCAAGGACGAGGTCTATCTCGAGAAGCTGATCGAGCGCGCCCGCCATGTCGAGGTGCAGGTGCTGGGCGACCGCCAAGGCAACGCCGTGCACCTGTTCGAGCGCGACTGTTCGATCCAGCGCCGCAACCAGAAGGTCGTCGAGCGGGCGCCGGCGCCGTATCTCGAAATGTCACAACGCGAAGAGCTTTGCGGCTACGCGCTGAGAATTGCGCGCCAAACCAGCTATATCGGCGCCGGCACGGTCGAGTTCCTGCAGGATGCCGACACCGGAAAATTCTATTTCATCGAGGTCAATCCGCGCATCCAGGTCGAGCACACCGTCACCGAACAGGTGACCGGCATCGACATCGTCAAGGCGCAGATCCATATCCTCGACGGCTTTGCCATCGGCACGGCGGAATCGGGCGTGCCGGCGCAAAAGGACATCAGGCTCAACGGTCACGCCCTGCAGTGCCGCATCACCACGGAAGATCCCGAACATAATTTCATCCCCGATTATGGCCGCATCACCGCCTATCGCGGTGCCACCGGCTTCGGCATCCGCCTTGATGGGGGCACCGCCTATTCGGGCGCGGTGATCACCCGCTTCTACGATCCGCTGCTGGAAAAGGTGACGGCGTGGGCGCCGACGCCGGCCGAGACCATTGCCCGCATGAACCGGGCGCTGCGCGAATTCCGTATCCGCGGCGTGGCGACCAATCTCACCTTCCTCGAGGCGATCATCAATCACCGGAGCTTCGCCGACAATTCCTATACCACCAAGTTCATCGACACGACGCCGGAACTGTTCGCCAGTGTGAAGCGGCAGGACCGCGCGACCAAGCTGCTCAACTATCTTGCCGATGTTTCGGTCAATGGTCATCCCGAGACGCGCGGCCGGCCGCAGCCAAAGGCCGATGCGGCGCCGCCGGTGGTGCCATATCTCAACGGCAATGTGCCTCAAGGCAGCAAGCAGAAGTTCGACGTGCTCGGGCCGGAGAAATTCGCCGCCTGGATGCGCGAGCAAAAAGAGGTGCTGGTCACCGACACGACAATGCGCGACGGGCATCAATCCTTGCTCGCGACGCGTGTGCGCACCTATGACATCGCCGGAATTGCCGGCACCTATGCGCGTGCTCTGCCGCAGCTGTTGTCGCTCGAATGCTGGGGCGGCGCCACATTCGACGTCGCCATGCGCTTTCTCACCGAGGACCCATGGGAGCGGCTGAGCAAAGTGCGCGAGGCGGCACCCAACCTTCTTCTGCAGATGCTTCTGCGCGGCGCCAATGGCGTTGGCTATACCAACTATCCCGACAACGTCGTCCAGCATTTCGTCCGCCAGGCCGCTGCCGGCGGCATCGACCTGTTTCGCGTCTTCGACTGCCTGAACTGGGTCGAGAACATGCGCGTCGCCATGGATGCGGTCGGCGCCGAGGGCAAGCTGATCGAAGCGGCGATCTGTTATACCGGCGACATACTCGATCCGGCGCGGGCCAAATACGATCTGAAATATTATGTCGGCCTGGCCAGGGAACTGCAGTCGGCAGGCGCCCATATCATCGCCGTCAAGGATATGGCCGGGCTTTTGAAACCGGCGGCGGCCCGCGTGCTGTTCAAGGCGCTGCGTGAGGCGACGGACCTGCCGATCCACTTCCACACCCACGACACATCCGGCCTGTCGGCGGCAACCGTGCTGGCGGCGGTGGAGAGCGGCGTCGACGCCATCGACGCGGCGATGGATTCGCTATCGGGCAACACCTCGCAGCCGTGCCTGGGTTCGATCGTCGAGGCGCTGAAAGGCACCGAGCGCGACCCGGGCCTCGACCCGCAATGGATCAGGAACATCTCGTTCTACTGGGAGGCGGTGCGCAACCAGTACGCCGCCTTTGAAAGCGACCTGAAGGGGCCGGCATCGGAGGTCTATCTGCATGAAATGCCGGGCGGGCAGTTCACCAACCTCAAGGAACAGGCGCGCTCGCTCGGGCTGGAGACACGTTGGCATGAAGTGGCGCAGACCTATCACGACGTCAATCTGATGTTCGGCGACATCGTCAAGGTGACCCCGTCGTCCAAGGTCGTCGGCGACATGGCGCTGATGATGGTGAGCCAGGACTTGACCGTCGCCGACGTCGAGAATCCGGCGCGGGACATCGCCTTCCCGGATTCGGTGGTGTCGATGTTGCGCGGCGATCTCGGCCAGTCGCCGGGCGGCTGGCCAAAGTCATTGCAGAAGAAGGTGCTGAAGAGCGAAAAGCCGATCACGGTGCGGCCAGGTTCGCTGCTCAAACCGGCGGACCTCAAGGCCAGTCGCACGGAGGTCGAGGAAAAACTCGAGCGCAAGCTCAGTGAGTTCGAGTTCGCGTCGTGGCTGATGTATCCGAAGGTGTTTTCCGATTTTGCCGCCGCGCAGGAGACCTACGGGCCGGTCAGCGTGCTGCCAACGCCGACCTATTTCTACGGCATGAAGCCGGAAGACGAGATTTTCGTCGATATCGAAAAAGGCAAAACGCTGGTGGTGCGCTGCCTTGCCATGGGCGATGTCGACGAAAAGGGCATGGTCACCGTGTTCTTCGAACTCAACGGGCAGCCGCGCCGGGTGAAGGTGCCGGACCGGGCGCATGGCGCCTCCGCTGCCAAGGTACGGCGCAAGGCGGAGCCGGGCAATGAGGCGCATGTCGGCGCGCCGATGCCTGGCGTCGTCTCGGCGCTTGCGGTCGTTGCCGGCCAGGCGGTAAAGGCCGGCGACGTGCTGCTGTCGATCGAAGCGATGAAAATGGAAACGGCGTTGCATGCCGAACGCGACGGCACCATAGCCGAGGTGCTGGTCAAGGCCGGCGACCAGATCGATGCAAAGGATCTGCTGATCGCATTCGGGTAAGGTGTGCTGATATTCAGGTGATGCCGGCCTGCAAACGCCGGCTTCCTGCGCTTCCGGTGCTCACGTACTCGGGTACGCTCCGCTCCGGTTCTCGGCAGCCATCGTTTTCGGCTCGGCCTGACCTGAATCTCAACACACCTTAAGGCGTGCCCAACCCCTTCATGCCGCATCGATAGCACCTTGACCCGCCGCGCCCGGTCGGGCATCGAACCGCTGCAATTCGCCGCTCGGGTTACCCCGAGTCGCGGCGAGAAACGACGCGGAGAGAAGAATATGGCCGACGACATCACCGAGACCAGCCAGACTGTTGCCGCCGGCCAGCTGCGCGCCTTCATCGAACGCATCGAGCGGCTCGAGGAAGAGAAGAAGACGATTGCCGACGACATCAAGGAAGTGTTTGCAGAGGCCAAGGGCACCGGCTTCGACACCAAGGCGATGCGGTCGATCATCCGGCTGCGCAAGAAAGACCAGGCCGAGCGGCAAGAAGAGGAATCCATTCTCGACCTCTACAAGGCCGCGCTTGGAATGGTGTAGAGACTGTCTGGAAATTCTACTCCGGCAGCAATCCGATGGTGTTTTCGGCGCTTCCGATGCTCACGGACCTAAAAGTCCGCTGCGCTCCGGTTCTCGAAACCACCACCATACGACCCGCCAGAGCGAATTTTCGAAACCGTCTCGGCAACAGTCTCGGCCTGATGCTGGAGCGAGCATCGAACCATGAGCGAATTCGATTTTGGCGCCCGCCGCGCCTCTGAATTCCGCCAACGCAGCTTCTGGACGCTGTTCGCGGAACGGCATCCGGATGAAAGGGCTCTGCTGGCGAGGCGCGGGCCGTGGTTCTGGCAGCGTGGGCTGCCCGACTTCGCATTGGTCATTTCCATGTATGTCGCGCCTGCGCACAATCATGTCGGCGTCTTCTTCGGCCGCAACGAGAAGCTCGGTGCCACGCAAGCCTGGTCGCGGTTGAAGCCGTTCCAGCCGGCCATCGAAGACAGGCTGAAGCTCAGGCCAGAACAAAGTTGCGACGGCCTAGGCATCAATTCGATGTGGCGGGTGAATTGTTTTGCCGAAGACAATTGGCCGGCGATGACCGACTGGCTGGTTACGGAAGCCTCACGTTTCGAGCGCGCGATTGCCGAAGTTCTGGGTCAGGAATAAAGCAGGATTTCCAGACGCAATCCTTAGAATCGCTCTGGTGAGCAGAGCAAGGGAGCCGGTCGATCGATGACGATCATGTCGCGCGTTGCCGCCTTCTTCCGCTCACGCTGGCTGGGCGGCGTGCCGCTCGATCGGCTGTTCTGGCGCGATATGGTCGTTGTCGGCACAGCGATCAACGTCGCGTTGTCGGTGGCGGCGCTCATTCTGCTTGGGCTGAAGCTGCCGCTTGCGCTAGTCCTGGCGGTGCATTTCGCGCCGGTGCCCTATAATATCTTCCTGACCTTTGCCGTTTGGCGAACTGCCGGAAAATCGAGTGGCGCCAAGGCCTCGCTGATGACGCTTGGCGCCACGTTGTGGCTGATCCTGGTGGTTGTGGCCTGACGGTCAGGCGGCCGGCTCGAATTTGAGCGCCACGCCGTTGATGCAATAGCGCAGGCCGGTCGGCGGCGGGCCGTCGTCGAAGACATGGCCGAGATGGCTGCCGCAGCGGGCGCAATGGCACTCGGTACGGACCATGCCGTAGCTGCGGTCGACGGTGGTCTCGACCGAGCCCGGCACGGGATCGTTGAAGCTCGGCCAGCCGGTGCCGCTCTCGAATTTCAGCTTGGATTCAAACAAGCGCTGGTCGCAGCCGACGCAGGAGAAGGTGCCGGCGCGCTTCTCGTGCAGCAGGGCGCAGCTTCCCGGCCGTTCGGTGCCGTGGTTGCGCATCACCGCATATTGCTCGGGCGTCAGCCGGGCGCGCCATTCGGCATCGGTGCGGGTAACGGGGTAGGTGTGGCTGTCCATTTTTTCCTCTTAGCTTATGTCGCTATTTGGGTTGCCTTCCCAACTTCGCCTGAAATAGGCATTTGTTACGGCGTTTGCTCGTATTTCCTATCCTGCTGCGACGAATTCCTCAGGCGATGGCCGCGAGATAGCGCCCAACCGATGCTGAAAATGCCGCCTTTGCGTCTCCGATGACATTCTGGTTCCACCATGCGCCGTAGATATGGTCGAACGTGAAAGGCTCCAGCGCGGCCTTGATGCCGAGCACTTTCGTCGCGTTGAGCGGGATATAGTTCGGGTAGCTGTACATGAAGCTGACATGACGGCGCGTAGGCGTCACCTGCAGGATGTCGCCGGCCAGCATGGCATTGCCGCCGTCGCGCTTCCAGTGCAGCACCTGGCCACCGGCAAAGTGGCCGCCGCAGCGGATGAGCGTCAGCGACGGGTTTATGGCGCGCGTTTCGCCTTCCCAGCTGATGATCGCCGGATGCGGCCGCATGATCCACTGACGATCATCGGCATGCAGATAAATCGGCACGCCGCCAAACGCCTCGCTCCACTCGACCATTGCCGAATAATAATGGCAATGCGAAATGGCGATGGCGGCCAGGCCGCCCCGGCGGTTGATCTCGGCCACCGCCTCGTCGCTGACCATCGAGATGCAGTCCCACAGCATGTTGCCGTGCGGCGTTTGCGCCAGCAACGCCCGCTGGCCGATGGCGAAGCGCGGCTCTATGCCGAAGGCGAGCACGCCGGCGTCGTCCCTCACCGGCCGCGAGCTCTTCCGGCGTGGTCCAGGCCTGGCCCTCCCAGCGCACATATTGCCGCTCGTCTTCGCAGATCGGGCAATGTTGCGGCGGCGTCGCTGTCGCCGCGAACTGGACACCGCATTGCAGGCAAAGGAAACAGGTCGACCGTCCTGTTTTGCGTGGGCCCATTCAGTGCTTCCTTGAAAGTTGCTTCGTCGCGGCTTCGAGGCCGGCGAGCGTCAGCGGAAACATGCGGCCGCCAAAGATATCGCGGATCATGGCAATGGAATGGGTATAGCCCCAGTTCTTCGCGTCTTCCGGATTGAGCCAAATGGCGTTCGGCCATTGCTGTAGCAGCCTGCCGAGCCATACGGCACCGGCCTCCTTGTTCCAATGCTCGACCGAGCCGCCGGGATGGGCGATCTCATAGGGGCTCATCGAGGCATCACCCACGACGATCACCTTGTAGTCGGGGCCATATTTATGGAGGAGGTCGGACGTCGGAATCACCTCGGCATGGCGGCGGCGATTATCCTTCCATACGCCTTCGTAGAGGCAGTTGTGGAAGTAGAAATATTCGAGCTGGCGGAACTCGGCGCGGGCGGCCGAAAACAGCTCCTCGACACTCCTGATATGGTCGTCCATCGAGCCGCCAACATCGAAGAACATCAGCAGCTTCACGGCATTGCGACGTTCGGGTTGTGTCTTGATGTCAAGATAGCCGCGCTCGGCGGTGGCGTGGATGGTGCCGGGCAGGTCGAATTCCTCTTCGGCGCCTTCGCGCACCCAGCGGCGCAACCGCTTCAGCGCGACCTTGATGTTGCGGGTGCCGAGCTCGACGGCATCGTCGAAATTCCTGAACTCGCGCCTGTCCCAGACTTTTACCGCGCGGCGGTTGCGGCTTCCGTGCTGGCCGATGCGCACGCCTTCGGGATTGTAGCCATAGGCGCCGAAGGGCGAGGTGCCGGCGGTGCCGATCCATTTCGAACCGCCCTGATGCCGGCCCTTTTGTTCCTCCAGTCGTTTCTTCAGCGTCTCCATCAGCTTTTCGAAGCCACCCAGCGCCTCGACCAGCTTCTTCTCCTCATCGGTCAGGTGCTTTTCGGCGAGCGTCCGCAGCCATTCCTCCGGGATGTTTGCGACATCGACCGGCTTTTCGCCAGCCAGCGCCTCGACACCTCTGAAGACGTGCGAAAAGACCTGGTCGAAGCGGTCGATGTGTCGCTCGTCCTTCACCAGCGCGGCGCGGGCGAGATAGTAAAAGCCCTCGACATCATAGTCGACCAGCCCGGCCTCCAACCCCTCCAGCAGCGACAGATATTCCCGGAGCGAGACCGGAACGCGCGCGGCTTTCAGTTCAAGGAAGAAGGGGAGGAACATGGTCCAACTTTATCTGTGTCCCTCGATCTTCTCCCGTGCGGCGCTGGCGATAAAGGCGGAACGCGTCAGACCACGCCGACCCGCTTCTTCGTCGATTGCCGCCAAAAGACCTGCGTCGAGCGACAGATTGGCCCGGACAGGCCGTCCGGAATCGATCAGCACAGGGATCATCACGGCGGATTCACCGGCAGCGCTATCGACTTCGCCCAGTCGGAGCAGATCTGCCACAGTGCGCGCGGCGGGCAAGGGCAAGTTCTTCGCCATTCGTGTCTCTGCCCATTCGCGAACGGCAGAAGTCGCATCGGCTATCGCCTCTTCGGGACTTGCGCCACCGCCGTGACATCCGGGAAGATCAGGCACCCGCACTCCCCAGACTTCATCTGCGCCGTCAAGAATTCCGACATAGTGCGTCATGATTCGTCCTTAAATCCATCCAGCAAGCCGGGCGATCGACCGCGCAACACCCAGAGATTGTTCGCGATGCCGCGGCACAATGATCATGATCTCCGGCCTTTCCGGATGCTCGTACTTCTCGTGTTTGCCGCCGCCTACGTTCACCCAGCCGTCACGTAAAAGCCTCGTGACAATCTTGCGCGTGTTGGTCTCGATCAGCGGCACTGTCGCCCCTGATCATGCGCAATATATTGCGCACAGGTGATTATTTCAATCGTTGGCTTCATCAGAGCAGATCATATTCGATAAAGCCGGTCCTGCGCGCCACGTGGTCGTAGAGCTTGCGTGCGGTGGTGTTGGTTTCGTGCGTCATCCAGTAGACGTTCTTGACGCCGATCTTGCCGGCTTCCTGCTTGACCGCTTCGATCAGGGCGGCGCCGACGCCCTTGCCGCGCACATCGGGGTCGGCGAACAGGTCCTGCAGATAACAGTTATTTATCTGCGACCAGCAGGAGCGATGGTAGAGATAGTGCGTCAGGCCGACGGCCTTGCCGTCGAGGGTGGCGATAAAACCCTTTGGCTCGAACTCGCCCGCCGTGAACAGCCGCTTCCAGGTGACGGCGTAAACGTCTTCCGGCAGCTTGGTTTCGTAGAAGGTGAGATAGGCGGTCCACAGACGCCGCCAGTCGGCATGGTCGGGTTGCGCAAGCGGGCGGACGGTGATCTCGGTCATTTCATTTCCTCTGAATTCGGCAACACGAAGCTGCCTTCACGCCTCGCTGGCGGCAACGGTCCAGCGACGGGAAAGCGCTGTCCGGCGGCTTTCGTCGACCGCCCCTCACCCTTGCCGTCTCGCCATGAAGGCCAGGCGCTCGAACAGATGCACGTCCTGTTCGTTCTTCAGCAAGGCTCCGTGCAGCTTGGGCAGCGCGTTCCTCGCGTCGGCGCGCAGGTCTTCGGGCGCGATGTCGTCGGCAACAAGCAGGCGGATCCAGTCGAGTGCCTCGGAGGTCGACGGCTTCTTCTTGAGGCCGGGCACGTCACGGATTTCATAGAATTGCGTGAGTGCGGCGCGCACCAGGTTCTGCTTGATGCCGGGATAGTGCACGTCGACAATTTTGTGCAGCGTCTCGACGTCGGGAAAGCGGATGTAGTGGAAGAAGCAGCGGCGCAGGAAGGCGTCCGGCAGCTCTTTTTCGTTGTTGGATGTGATGACGGCGATCGGCCGGACGGTGGCGCGGATGGTCTCGCCGGTCTCGTAGACAAAGAACTCCATCCTATCCAGTTCCTGCAACAGATCGTTGGGGAATTCGATATCGGCCTTGTCGATCTCGTCGATCAGAAGCACCACCTTCTTGCCGGCGGCGAAGGCGTCCCACAGCTTGCCGCGCTTGATGTAATTGCGGATGTCGTTGAAGCGCTCGTCGCCGAGCTGGCTGTCGCGCAGCCGCGAGACGGCATCATATTCATAGAGGCCCTGCTGCGCCCGCGTGGTCGATTTGACGTGCCACTCGATCAGATCCAGGCCGAGCGCTGCCGCCACCTGACGGGCAAGTTCGGTCTTGCCGGTGCCGGGCTCGCCCTTGACCAGCAATGGCCGCTCAAGCGCGATCGCCGCGTTGACCGCCACCATCAGATCCTTGTCGGCAACGTAGGCCGCCGTGCCTTCGAAACGCATTTTTGCTCCCGGGTCCATCGCGCGACCCTAAGGACGCGGCCTTCGCTGTGCAAGGCGCCGCTGGCGAAGCGAAGATCTTGCCGGCGCGGCCCTCGCCGAGGGGTTCTGCGTCGAATTACGCCTCGAAACATGTCGCCTCTCTGGCGCTTGGTCTGGCGTCAGCCTATATTGGGCATGACGGTCTGCGCTTCCCGGCAGGAGAACATTTTCCCCGGGGCCTTAATGATCCCTAGGGAGCTGTCCCTGGGAAGACCCGTGGGTTTTCTCATACGGCGCCCACCTACTTTGTAGGTTCCCGGGATCGCTCTCTCCACCGGTTGTGTGGATCGTCACCTATCGAAAAGGCCATCTGGCGGATCTTGTCGTCGCGCCGCTTTTTGCGGTGCTCTCGAACGACAAGTTCGCCCCGCTCTTCCAAAACGTCGCTCGTAAAACTCCATCCAAATCGGACCTTTGCTACCGTCGGCGCATGACATCCCCAAAAGACCTGAAAAAAAATCTCCGCAACCAAGCCCTCGGGCGCCGCGATGCGCTCGATCCTTTCTGGCGTGTGGAGGCAGCACTCGAAATGGCCGAGACGGCGCGCGACCGGATCACGGTCGAGCCGGGCCAAATCGTCTCCGGTTTCTGGCCGATGCGCTCGGAAGTCGACGTCCGGCCGCTGATGTTTGCCCTGCGCGAGAAGGGCGCAAGGCTCTGCCTGCCGGCCATCCTCGACAAGACCACCATCGTTTTTCGCGAACTGGTGCGCGGCGCGCCGATGATCGACATGGGTTTCGGCACAGTCGGGCCGCATGAGGAAGCCGAGGTGCTCGATCCGCAGCTTATGCTGGTGCCGCTTGCCGCCTTCGATGCGCGCGGGCACCGAATCGGGTACGGCGCAGGCTATTACGATCGGGCGATCGGGCGGCTGGCCGACAAGGGCCAGCAGCCGCGGCTGATCGGCATTGCCTTCGACTGCCAGGAGGTGGCCCTGGTGCCGGACGAGCCGCATGACGTGATCATTCCCGAAATACTCACCGAGAGCGGGTTGCGCCGGTTCGCGCCGAAATTGTAGATAAGTTCCTGGACGCATGGTCTTTTCCGAAAGTCATGCAGCTTTTTGCTTCGCTGACCTTCGGTTCGGGATCGCGCTTATATGAGACTTCTCTTCCTCGGCGACATGGTCGGCAAGACAGGACGTACGGCGGTGTGGGAACAACTGCCCGGCCTGATCTCGGATTTCAAACTCGACTTCGTCATCGTCAATGGCGAGAACGCCGCCGGAGGCTTCGGCATCACCGAGGAGATTTTTCGCGAGACGATCTCGGCCGGCGCCGATGTCGTCACCACCGGCAACCATGTCTGGGACCAGCGCGATGCGCTGATTTTCGCGCCGCGCGAAGAGCGCTTCCTGCGCCCGTCCAATTTCCCCAAGGGTACGCCGGGGCGCGGCTCAGGCGTCTATATCGCCAGGAACGGCGCGCGCGTGCTGGTCGCCAACATCATGGGTCGGGTGTTCATGCATCCCGAGCTCGACGATCCGTTCCAGGCCGGCGAGCGCGAACTTGCCGCTTGTCCGCTTGGCGAGCAGGCCGATGCAATCGTCATCGATTTCCATGCCGAGGCGACCTCGGAAAAAATGTGCTTCGCTCATTTCGTCGACGGCCGTGCCAGTCTTGTTGTCGGCACCCACACGCATCAGCCGACCGGCGATCACCAGATTCTCAATGGCGGCACCGGTTATATTTCCGATGCCGGTATGTGCGGTGATTACGATTCCTCGCTCGGCATGGACAAGGAGGAGCCGCTCAACCGGTTCTTGTCCAAGGTGCCGAAAGGCCGCTTCGAGGCGTCGACCGGACCGGCGACATTGTGCGGCGTCGGCGTCGACATTTCCGACCGTAGCGGCCTGACCGAACGGATCGCGCCGTTTCGCCGCGGCCCGCGGCTCGAGGAAACGGCTCCATCCTTCTGGTCGTGACATTGATATAGACGCTTGCAATACCCAATTGCCGGCGAAACTGCTCTAGATCGTAGAGGGGACGACCTCCATGCAGCTAGTCGAATTCCTGGCGCCGCATTTCGCCTTTGTCTCCGACCCGACTGCGTGGGTCGCGCTGCTGACGCTGATCGTGCTGGAGGTCGTGCTCGGCATCGACAATCTGATCTTCATCTCGATCCTGACCAACAAATTGCCGGTAGCGCAGCGAGCCCGCGCCCGGCGGCTCGGCATCTCCGCCGCGCTGGTGATGCGGCTGATCCTGCTGGCCACCATTTCGATCATCGTCCAACTGACGACGCCTATATTCACCGCCTTCGGCCACGGGTTTTCATGGCGCGACCTGATCCTGATCGCCGGCGGCCTGTTTCTCGTCTGGAAGGCGACCAAGGAGATCCACCACACGGTCGATCTCGATGATCACCAGGACACGATGATGGGCGAGACGCTGCAGCTTTCGCTGGCCGGCGCGATTTTCCAGATATTGCTGCTCGACCTCGTCTTCTCGATTGACTCGATCATCACCGCCGTCGGCATGACCGACGAAATCGCGATCATGTACATCGCGGTGATCGTGGCGGTGAGCGTGATGATGCTGGCGGCCGGGCCGCTGGCCGATTTCATCGCCAAGAACCCCAGCATCGTCATGCTAGCGCTGGGCTTCCTGCTGATGATCGGCATGACCCTGATCGCCGACGGCATGGGTTATCATGTGCCGAAAGGCTATATCTACGCCGCCATGGGTTTTTCGGCCCTGGTCGAAGGGCTCAACATGCTGGCGCGGCGGCGGAAGAAGGCAAAGGGCGGCGGGCACTGAGGATGACCCACCGCGGCTGACCTAATGCCCCGGCACGCCTTTCGGATGGCGGTCGCCGATCAGGCCTAGCATCACGCCTTGCTCCAGCCACGCCTTGGCGCCGGCGAGCACCAGCGCAAAACCGCCGGTCGAATCGATCGCCTGCTTGACCTGCTCATCGAGGCTGCCGGCAAAGCCGAAATTGCGGACCTCGACAAAGGTCGTGGCGCCCGGCATCTCGGTAAAGGTCCACACGACCGTGGTCGGCGGATCGCTCCATTGCATCAAGATCTTCTTGTTTTCGACGATTTCACGGACATTGACCGTCGTCGAGACGCCATACATGCGCCATTCCCAATGGATTTCCTTGCCGCTGTCCAACCTGTCGCTGCCATGGGTGAACCAGAACTTCGTCGTGATCGCCGGATCGACGAAGGCTTCGAATACGTCGGCGACCGGCCGCCTTATCAGCATGCCGGCTTCGGCGGTCGGTGTTTCGCGGATTTCCATATCGTCCTCCTTTCCACGGTGCCGCCTGTTCACCAGGCATCGGGTTCGCGCACCAGGTGAATGATGTCGGCCGGGTTGGTGATCCAGCCGCCGCGAAAGCCTTCACCCAGTGCCTCGATGGCGTCGCAGCGCACGACACCGGCCTTGGCGAGATGCTCCGCTGCGGCCGGAAAATCATCGGTGAACAGTTCCAGCCAGATCTCGGCCTGGCTCATCATCGGCGCCTCGTCGATCCACAGTCGATTGGGACCGAGTTCGAAGCCGACGGCCGGCGGTTTGGCCGTGAATGGCTTCAGGCCGATGACGTCGCGATAGAAGGCGATCGTTGCCTGGTATTGATGCGGCGGGACTTTCATCGCGATGTTGATGCCGCCGGTGATCTTCGCGGTCATTCTTACTCCATTTGCTCTCAGATGTTGTTCTCGTTGGCCGGCTCGCCCTTCATCTCGCTGCGGTAATAGCCGTCGCGCAGATTGATGCCGTATTCGACATAGGCCTTCATGCAGGCCAGCATCTGCGACCAGCCCTCGCAATTGAGGTAGGATTTCTTTAGGCCGACCGCGTCCTCGTGCCAGCCGGTTTCGGCGATGGTGACGAAGGTGCCGCCGTCGTCGAGCGGCTCGAAATTCATCTCGATGCGGGTCTTGTAGGCGGGCTCGCCGTCGGCGTCGGTCGCATCCCAGCGCAGCACGATGCGGCTGTCTTTCTCCACCTTGTCGACCTCCACGGGAACCTTGCCCCACCAGATGACGGTGGCGCCCGCCAGCAGCGGTGCGCTGGCGCCGCCGATCGTGGTGAAGTAGCCGCTGAGCTTCTTCGGATTGACGACCGCATCGAAGACTTCGGCGACGGGTTTGCCGATGCGGCCAGAAACCCTGAATCCAAGAGACATATCCACAGCTCCTTCCTTGAATGCAACGGCATTATGTTATAAAAACATAACATGTCAAGCACGGCGCAGGACGACAATGTTTTCAAGGCGCTGGCGCATCCGCGCCGGCGTGCGTTGCTGGACCGGCTGAAGGATGCGCCGCAGACCACCGGCATGCTGTGCGATGCCTTCCCAGACATGGACCGCTGCACGGTCATGCTGCATCTGAAGGTGCTGGAGGAGGCCGACCTGGTCGTGGTGCGCCGGCAGGGGCGCGAACGCTGGAACCATCTCAACGCGCTGCCGATCAAGCACATCCACGACCGCTGGATCAGTCAATATGCCACGCACGCGATCAGCATCCTCGACCGGCTGAAATCCGATCTTGAGGGATGAAAGGTTGCCGAAGCCTGCCACTTTCGGGCCTTGAGACCCTTGCGTGTCCGACGCAATGGCGCGGCTGGACGAATTGAGCCGATTTATCTATAAGCCGGCCATTCCGACAGAGAGCGCCGTACGTCCGTCCGGACGCAGCAGGACGTTCTGAAGTTTTGAATTCGAGCATTTTGCAAGGCGCCGGGTGGTTCACCAGGCCGCAGATGCTCTAGCCGAGAAAACGACAGGGGTGCCATGGCTGGCCATTCACAGTTCAAGAACATCATGCATCGCAAGGGCCGCCAGGATGCGGTGCGATCGAAAATGTTTTCCAAGCTGGCGCGCGAAATCACCGTCGCCGCCAAGAGCGGCACGCCCGATCCATCGATGAACCCGCGCCTGCGCCTTGCGGTGCAGAACGCCAAGGCGGTGTCGATGCCGAAGGACAACATCCAGCGCGCCATCAACAAGGCGTCGATGGGCGATGCCGAGACCTACGAAGCCGTTCGCTACGAGGGTTACGGGCCAGGCGGCGTCGCGCTGATCGTCGAGGTGCTGACCGACAACCGCAACCGCTCGGCGTCGAATGTGCGCGCTGCCTTCACCAAAGCCGGCGGGGCGATGGGCGAGACCGGCTCGGTTTCGTTCATGTGGGACCGCGTCGGCGAGATCTACTATCCGGCATCGGCCGGCAGCGCCGAGAAGGTGATGGACGCAGCGATCGAGGCCGGCGCCGACGATGTCCAGTCGGACGAGGAAGGCCACACGATCTATTGCGCCTTCGAGAATCTCGGCGAAGTGTCGAAGGCGCTGGAAGGCGCACTCGGCGAGGCCGAATCGGTGAAGCCGATCTGGAAGCCGCAGACCAATATCGCGGTCGACGAGGAGCGGGCACAATCGCTGATGAAGCTGGTCGCGACGCTCGAAGACGACGACGACGTGCAGAGCGTCTACGCCAATTTCGAGGTCGACGAGGAGACCTTGGCGAAGCTCAGCGCGGCGTAAGTTGAGAACGCCGCGCATCGACCACGTATCTTTCTTCTAGAGCTGTCAGTTACTGATGGGGGACGGATGACTGACACTGACGAGGCTCGTTTTTCTGACGCGATGTCCTGGCCTCGCCGGGGTGGCATATGGCGCCGGCTGTTCGCTTCGATCATCGACTATCTTATCGTCCTGATACCTCTTTACGGACTTGTAGCGGGTTTGTTTCTGCTAACTGACGGCGGAGTCAAAGGCAGCTTTTGGTTGAACTGGAGACTATGTCAGGCGGCTACGTTAAACGGAGCAAGTGATCCATCATTTGCCCGTTACGATTGGCAGATATGCAGAACGTCGCTGTTCGGTTTGACGGTCGCCGAATGGGCCCTGGGAACGGCTTCGGGCTCACAGTCTGAAGGAAATCCCTCCATCTCATTTGATTTGGATTCGCAGGGCAATATCCGACCGGCAGCATTGGATCTGGGTTTCCTCGAACTGGTCGTTCTCGCGTCTTATCTCCTTGTCATGGAGTTGACCTCTGGCCAGCCAATCGGCAAGCGGTTCGCGGCGCTCATAGTGCATGACCAGGATGACAAAAATAGAATCGGACTGCCCGTACGAAAGGCTGTTCGGCGGCAGGGAATGAAATTTCTCGGCGCTTTGCCCATAATGTTCATGGGAGGGTGGTACACTGTTCAGGCTTGGGGCAGCGCTCCTGGGGTCGCGCAGGACTTCTCCCGGCTGGAGATTGTCGGTGCATACGCCGCGTTGGTCTTGGTTATGGTCTGGCCGATCTGGATCGCAATATCCATAGCTCTTGGCAACGACCCGATACACGATCGATTTGCCGTAACCACAGTTCGCGCAGATGAGACCGAGACATGAACGTGTCAGACAGAGCCCGCGTCCGCATCACCTATTGCACCCAGTGCCTGTGGCTGCTCAGGGCCAGCTGGATGGCGCAGGAGCTGCTGTCGACCTTCGGCACCGATCTGGGCGAAGTGACGCTGGTGCCCGGCACCGGCGGCATCTTCACCATTTCCTGCAATGACACGCTGGTCTGGGACCGCAAGCGGGACGGCGGTTTCCCCGACGCCGCAAAGCTCAAGCAACTGGTTCGCGACGTCATCGATCCGGATCGCGATCTGGGCCATGCCGACCGCAAGGGCGATAAGTCAAAAGACCCTGCCTGAGGCCTTTTACACTTCCGTCCTGCATTCACCGCCAGGCGAAGATGAAGCAGCCCAGCGCCACGATGGCGGTGATGGTGCGGACATGGTTCCACATCACCCAGTCCCTGAGATAAGTGGCCCATACTGCAGCGCCGTTGGCGCTTGTCGGATCGACGGCGGCCAGGGCGTTGTTGAGCGGCACGTTGAACATCATCGTCACGATCGGGTTGCCGACGAGGTAGATCAGGGCGCCGGCGAGGAGCCAGAATGCACCCGGTTGGCTCCAGCCGATAAGAGCGCCGGCGGCAAGGACAAGACAGACCAGCCCGGTGCCGAAAAGCGCGGTCATGAATGCCGGCGTAATCACGGTGATGTTGATCGAATTCATGGCGGCGATGCCGCCTCCGGCAGGCAAGCGGCCGAGCGCCGGCATGATAAAGTTGGAGAAGGCGAAGAAAACGCCGCCGACAACGCCTGAGCCAATGGCAGCGACGAAAGTGAGGGTGGGAAGCAGTTTCATGATCATGTCAGTTGCTCCAGATGCCGGTTGAGGCGGTTTCGGTTGCGTAGGCGGAAAAGTCCTTTGGGGCGCGGCCGAGCACGCGCTCGACGCCGTCTGTCAGCGACTCGTTGCGGCCGTCGAGGACTTCGGTGAACAGCTCGTTGAGCAGCCACGCGAACTCGGCCGGCAACTCATGCTCGGCGATGGCGGCGGTGAACTCGGCGTGTGAAATCCGCTTGAAACGAATGTCGCGGCCGACGGCCCTGCCGATTTCGGCGACCGCGTCGGCGAAGCTCAGCAGCCGCGGCCCGGCCAACTCGTAGAGCTGGCCGATATGGCCCTGCCGGGTTAGTACGGCAAAGGCGGCGTCCGCGATATCGTCGGCATCGACGAATGGCTCACCGACATTGCCGACCGGCAACGCCACCTCGCCCTCGCGCAGGGCATCCACGAGAAACCCCTCACTGAAGTTCTGGGAAAACCAGGCGCAGCGCAGGATCGTCCAATCGGCGCCTGAGGCTTTCAGCATCTCTTCGGCACGTTGCGCTTCCGTTTCGCCGCGCCCCGACAGCAGCACCAGCCGGCGCACACCACACTGCACGGCAAGGCGAGAGAAGACGCCGACCGTGTCGGCCGCGCCGGGCACCGCAAGATCAGGATAGTAGCTGATGTAGACGGCGCCGACACCATCAAGGGCGGGTTCCCAAGTGGCTTTGTTTTCCCAGTCGAAGGGTGGCGTGCCCGAGCGCGAGCCTATCCGTACCGGTAGGCCCCGCGCCGTCAGCCGCTCGGCGAGGCGACGGCCGGTCTTGCCGGTGCCGCCGAGGATCAAAGTTGGTCTCGTTACAGTAGGGTTCATGTCGATTTTCCTCAGTTTGAAATGTGAGTAATCCTCACATTTGCAAAACGTGATAAACCCTCGTATTTTGCGAGTCAAGCCAATTTGTTGATTCTTCGTCGGGAGACAGTGATGGAAGGCTCTGCCGTATCGGATTCACAGGACGGCCAGATCGCATCGCCGCGCCGGGCACCGAGCCAGCAGCGCAGCCGCGAGCGGGTCGAGCGCATGCTGGCCGCCGCCTCGGCGCTGATCGCCGAGCAAGGCAGCGACGCCATGCGCATGGGAGTGGTGGCCGAGAGGGCTGGCGTGTCGATCGGCTCGCTCTACCAGTTCTTCCCGGACAAGCGGGCAATCATCTGGGCGCTGGCCGAGCGCTACACCGCGGAAAGCCAGGCCTGCATTGCCACGGCATTGGCGGAGGTCAGGGACGCCGAAGGCCTGTGGAAGGCGTTTTCGGAACTGGTGGATACCTACTACGGAATGTTCCTGGCGGAGCCGGTGATGCGCGATATCTGGTCGGGCACGCAGGCCGACAAGGCGCTGCGCGAGCTTGAGCTTGCCGACAGCCGGGCCAACGCCGAATTCCTCACTGCGGTGCTGAAAAGGCTGCGGCCGTCTGCCGATCCGGCGGCGCTGGAAGCGACGGCATTTCTCATCTGGCAGCTGGGCGAAGCCGCCATGCGGCTGGCGATCTCGGTCGGGCGAGAAGAAGGCGACAGGCTGGTTGCCGCTTACAAGCGAATGGCGCTGCGCGAGCTGGTGGACGGGTAGGCCGCCGTGCTCGTAGGGACAGGCCGTTAGGTGGTGGCGATCAACTGCGGAAGCGGGGCGCTGGCCCTCATCTGCCTGCCGGCACCTTCTCCTCGTTAGAGACGGGAAGAAGGGGGAACTCCAGCGCCGGCGACCCCTCGCCCCGTTCTTCACGAGGAGAGGGTAAGGGTGAGGGGCAGCGCCAAACCTGAGATGATTGCCGCTGAGGCCCAATCAATAAAAAACCCGCCACGAGGGCGGGTTTCTCGATCAGCGAAACGCCAGTGCTTAGAGGCCGAAACCTTCGAAACGCTTCTTGAACTTCGACAGGCGGCCACCGCGGTCGAGCAGGGTCTGCTGGCCGCCGGTCCAGGCCGGATGAGTGGTCGGGTCGATATCGAGGTTCATCGTATCGCCTTCCTTGCCCCAGGTCGAACGGGTCATGTATTCGGTGCCGTCGGTCATGACGACCTTGATGGTGTGATAGTCGGGATGGATGTCGGTCTTCATGGGTCTGTTCCTGGCTTGCCGGGTGCTGCCGACGGGCTGAAGCCTGCGTCGATGCGCCCCTTTTTAAAACTCGAAGCCGCAGCTATTGAGGAGCCACGGCTTCTAAAACGGTCGGCGAGCCTATACATCAGCCGGAATTGAATCACAAGGCCGCGGCAAGCGCATATTGATGGCGCAAACCTCAAAGGGCCAAAGGAAACGGGTCATGGCGAACATCAGCGGCGATGCAGACGAGCGCAAGCGCTCGCTGAGGCCGCTGCAGCGCCTGTTTCCCTATATCATGCATTACCGCAAAATGGTCATCGGCGCGATCGCCTCGCTGGCCGTCGCGGCGGCGACGACACTGGCGCTGCCGCTGGCCGTGCGGCGGATGATAGATCACGGCTTTTCCGCTTCCGATTCCAGCTTCATTGCCGAATATTTCGCCATGCTGGTGGTGATGGCCGCCGTGCTGGCGGCGGCGTCTGCCAGCCGCTACTATTTCGTCATCACGCTTGGCGAGCGCGTCGTTGCCGATATCCGCCGCGATGTCTTTGCCCACGTCACTACGCTGTCGCCCTCCTTCTTCGATACGGCCCAGTCGGGCGAGATCGTCTCGCGGCTCGCCGCCGACACGACGCAGGTCAAATCGGCCGTCGGTGCCACCGCCTCGGTGGCTTTGCGCAACGTCATCCTTGGCCTCGGCGCCGTGGCGATGATGGTCTTCACCAGCCCAAAACTGTCCGGCCTGGTTATCGCGGCCATTCCGCTAATCGTGCTGCCGCTGGTCGCCTTCGGCCGCTCGGTGCGGCGCAAGTCACGGCTGGCGCAGGATACTCTGGCCAATGCCACCGCCTACGCCAGCGAGCAGATCGGCGCGGTGCGCACCCTGCAGGCCTTCACCAACGAGAAGCTTGTAACCGGGTATTTTTCATCCGCCGTGGAAGCAGCGTTCGAAGCGGCGCGGGCCTCGATCTTTGCCCGCTCCTTTCTCACCTTCTTCGCCATCTTCATGATCTTTTCGTCGGTCGTGGCGGTGCTGTGGTTCGGTTCGCGCGACGTGCTCGACGGCACGCTGTCGCCGGGCACGCTTGGCCAATTCCTGCTCTATTCGGTGTTCGCCGCCGGCGCGCTCGGCGCCCTGTCGGAAGTCTGGGGCGAACTGTCCCAGGCAGCGGGCGCCGCCGAACGGCTGACCGAGATCCTGGCCGAGAAACCCGCGATCCAGGCGCCCGCCGATCCGACGCCGCTGCCGGCAAAGGCGAGAGGCGCGGTCAGCTTCGACGATGTCTCCTTCTCCTATCCGGCCCGGCCCGACCGCGCCGCCGTCCATGGCCTGAGCTTTCAGGTCAAACCCGGTGAGACGGTGGCGATCGTCGGGCCATCCGGCGCCGGCAAGAGCACGGTGTTTTCGCTGCTTCTGCGCTTCTACGATCCGGAGGCCGGCAGGATCGTCATCGACGGGGTCGATCTGCGCGAGGCCGATCCGGCCGCGATCCGCGCGCGCATCGCCATCGTGCCGCAGGACGTCACCATTTTTGCGGCGAGCGCGCGCGACAATATCGGCTTTGGCCGGCCCGGTGCTAGCCAGGCCGAGATCGAGGCGGCGGCGAAGGACGCGCTTGCCGACGAGTTCATCCTGAAGCTCGAAAAAGGCTATGACAGCCAGGTCGGCGAGCGCGGCGTGACGCTGTCGGGCGGCCAGCGCCAGCGCGTGGCGATCGCCCGCGCCATTCTGCGCGATGCGCCGATCCTTCTGCTCGACGAGGCGACCTCGGCACTCGATGCCGAAAGCGAGACGCTGGTGCAGACGGCGCTGGACCGGCTGATGCAGGGCCGCACCACGATCGTCATCGCCCATCGGCTAGCAACCGTGCTGAAGGCCGATCGCATCCTGGTCATGGATGGCGGCCGCATCGTCGAGGAAGGCACGCATCAGAGCCTGGTCGCCAAGGGCGGCATCTATGCGCGGCTGGCCAAGCTGCAGTTCGATACCGGTGCGAATGCTTTCAGGGGCGCGGCCGAGTAGGTCTGCCCGCGACGGCCGGGATTCTTCAGCTACCGAAAGCTCGGCGTTTGCCGCGTCGATAGGCGATGAAGAGGGGAACGCCGACAAGCAACGACAACAAAAGCATGCTGGCGACCGTCTGTCGCTGCTCCTTTGCCGGATCGCTGAGCGGCACATCGGCAGGCGGCTCTTCATAGGTAAAATCGTACTGCCAGCGAATTTGGTCTGCGACCTCATCGACGGTTTTCAGATAGTCGGCAATCGCCTTCGCCGGCACTTCGCTTGCCAGCGTCTGAAAGTTCCATTCAACTTGAAACTCGGTGGGCGTGTTGGACCAGGACGCCTTGAGAGACAGGTAGGGCGTCACGACGTTTTTCATCGATTCGCCGGAAAACCTCGCCTTGACGTTGCGCACGGTCACCTTGTGGCGGCGGTAGAACTGGGAGCCGAGGGAGACGGGCCCGGTTCGGTCGACGATTGTCGGGGTTGGAAGAGAGTTGTTGCCGAGATCGGCCGCGCGGATCGGGAAATTCTTTGCCAGATCGTTGGCCGCCAGCGCCTCCGCCGGCAAGCGATAACTTTCCTTCACACTCACTATGTTGCCGTCGCGGCGATCCACGATTTCCGGCTTGGCGATGGTTTGGATGCCCGGATATTGCTTGTTGTAGTATTTCAGGTAGGCGTCTGACACCTCGCTCAGCGACCGGCTGGCGAAATTGCCGCGCATCCAATCGGCATCGGCGTCCTCATATGTCGAGAAGACCGTCAGCACCAAGGGATCGCCCGGTTTGCGCGGAAAGTCGAATTCCTCGGCGATCTGGATCGATGGGCTGGTGAGCACAGGGCTCGGCATCTTCTCCAACCCGCCGGTGCTGGAAAGCGGCAGCGCGAAGCCGTAGTCCGGCTGTGCGAGATTGTGCGCCCTGCCGCCCTGAAGATAGTTCGTGGCGTCCAGCCAATATGTCTTTGCTCCGATCCTTGCCTTGACTATGGCATGGTCGAAATCGCGGAGCGCCGGCAGATGCTGGTCCAGGGCCCGTCCCTCGTCGAGATCGGCCAAGGCGACCTCGGCAGCAATGCCAAGCCGCACAAGCGACGAAACCAGCAGCAGGGCCTTGTCCTTGCAGTCACCGAACCCGCTCAGGATGACCGTCGCGGGATCACGCGGAACGTAGGAACCGGCACCCATCGACAGGCTTACATAGCGGATCTGGTCCTGCACCAACCGCGTTGCCTCGACCATTCGGTCCTCCGGCGCCGGATGCCGCAGAGCGATGTCATCGAGCTTTGCGGCAAAAGCCGGGGGGAAAACGGTCGCTGGCTTGTAATAGGGCGCAACGGCATCGACCACACTTTGCCAATTCGCGGTAGACGCGACATCGATGGAGCCCCAGCCTGGATAGGTCACGGGCAGGTTGTCCTCGACATTGACCGGTTTCGGGTTTGGAATTTCATAGATAAGTGGTGTCCGGCCCAGTCGGGGAGATTGAGGGCTTAAGTCGGGTTCCCCTTGTCTTGATCTGGAGCGGCTGGCCCGAAGGCCAAATGATGCTTGTGCGGAGAAGCGCTACCGGCTCTTCCCATTCGGTGGAGAAATTCTTGAAGAAAAGGTCCTTGCCGACCAGCGGTGTTACTTCGTAGGTCGACCCGTAATCGACGATGTCGCCGGCACGCACGTCATCGATGTTGACATGTGCAGTCAGCCAGCCGTCGAAGACGCCTTTCTCGGCGTCTCTTTCCCTGCGGAAGATGTCGAATTCGACGCCTTCCAGCCGGTCCAGAACGGCGCCATCGCGGATGATGTGAAGATGGTTGAGCGTGACCTTGTGCCGGGACGGATCGAACTGCAGATCGATACTCGCGCCACGATCCAGGCCGGGACGGTCGACGATCTTATAGACGGTGCGCGAGTACTCGACATAGCCGCCGGCGCGATGCTTGATCTGGTCGTCCGAGAGCAGCCATGAAACGCCATTCTTGATTTGATCCGATCGGGCGGGATCGGCAGCCGGAATATCAAGCTGCTTTACCCAGCTTTCTGCCGGACCCTTGAAAACCATGTCGTCGGACATGGCCGGAGAACTCAGACCGATCAATAAGATGAAAAATACCAAGCGGGGCCAGAAAGACTTCACCCTATGAAAACTGTAACAGGCAGACATCTACGCTCGCCCAACTTGGAAGAACTCCTTTTTCAGAGGCTTTCCCACCAAAGTAAAGGCCAGTTTCGCGGATTTCCGCGGTCACCGCGGCAAGAGCCGGGAATAGACGGAGCGGCTCACTTCCCGTACCGCTTCTTCAGGTGATTGGTGAAATGCACGGCATTGAGCTTTTCGCCGGTGGCGCGTTGGAGCAGTTCCGGCGTCGACCAGCGCGAGCCTTGCGACCAGATCCTTTTGCGGCGCCAGTCGTTGATCGCGGCGAAATCGCCCTTGGCGAGGTCTTCGTCGGCTGAAGGATGATCTCTGGTCAACGCCGCCCATTGCTGTGCCGCCATCATGGCGCCGAGCGTGTAGGAGGGGAAATAGCCGAAGGCGGCACCCGGCCAGTGGACGTCCTGCATCGGACCATCAGCCGGATTGTCTGATGTCGACAGGCCGAGATAATCGCGCATTTTGGCATCCCAGGCCTCGGGCAGGTCTGCTGCTTCCAGCCGTCCCGAGACAAGCTCCTGCTCCAGCTCGTAGCGCAGGATGACGTGCAGCGGATAGGTGACCTCGTCGGCATCGACACGGATCAGGCCGCGCTCGACCCGGTGCACATGCGGCAGGATGTCGTCGATCGTCCAGATCTCACCAAGGTGTCTTTCGAGCACCGGCAGCGCCCAGCGCCAGAATTCTGGATTGCGGCCGATCTGCTTTTCGACGAACAGGCTCTGGCTTTCATGCACCGCCATGCCGCGCGCTTTGCCAAGCGGCCAGTGCGCCCACGCCTTCGGCAGGTTCTGCTCGTACAGCGCATGGCCGGTCTCGTGCAGCACGCCCATCAGCGCCGACAGGAAATCCGAGGTCTTGTAGCGGGTGGTGATGCGCACGTCGCTCGGCACCCCGCCGCAGAAAGGATGGTGCGAAACCGACAGCGAGCCGTGGGTGAGGTCGAAGCCGACTGCCGCCATCATGGCGAGGCCGAGCTCGCGCTGCTTGTCCAAGGGGTAGCTGCCGGAAAGTGGCTTCAGCGGATGTTTCGCCAGCCGCTCTTCCTGCACGGCCAGTGCCTCCGGTACGAAGCCTTTCAGGAAGGCTTTCAACTCGGCAAACACAGGCGTGATGTCGGCGGTGCGATTGCCCGGGTCATATTGCTCCATCAGCGCGTCGTAAGGCTCGAGCCCGAGTACCTCGGCGCGAAGTGCCGCCTCCTCGCGGACTAGCGCCACGACGCCTTCCAGCGCCGGCAGGAAGCCGGCCCAGTCGTTCTTGGCGCGCAGGTCGCGCCAGAGCTGCTCGGAGCGCATGCGCGCGGTCGTCTGGCGCTCGACGAACTCGACCGGCAGGCAGGTCAGGTTGGTGTATTGCCGGCGGAATTCCCTGACCGCGGCCTGCTGCTCTTCGTTCAGCGCTTCCTGCTCGGCCGCCGCGATCCAATCGGCAATCTCCGGCGCAGTCGCCCGGGCATGGTGCATGCCGGCAAGCGCCGACATTGCCTCCGCGCGCTTCTCGCCGCCGCCGACCGCCATATGGGTCGCTTCATCGGCGCCGAGGATGGCAAGGGCGTGTTCCAGTGCTTCGAGCTTGTGGCCGAGGTCGTCGAGTTTTTGAAAGGACATTGTGGGTTCCGCTGATTTGACGGCGAGAAAAGATATCAATGCAAAACTGTTGGCAACCCCGAAAGCCGCCCGCGACCGACGCCGTGCCGGCAGTGCTGGCGCTGATTGCGCAGGCGTTGGGCTAGCGCATGATTCCCTGAACCGAAAGCTGGACAAGGATCATGCGCAAAAATCAATTGCCACAGCGCCGGGCGCTGCGGCCGGTTTCAGCCGCCTGGATAGGTTGGGCCATAGCCGTTCGGATAGTATCCGCCATCGGCGCCGTTGCCGATGAGGAAGGCACTGCCGGTATCAGCGCGCACCTTTTGGCTGACATCGTCGAGCTGCGCCAGCAACTGCTGATCTTGCGTGCTCGGCATCGTTCCCTCGCGTGCGGCCCACTCGGCGGCCCGGTCGAGTTGAGCGACCTGCGTGCGCAAGTCACGCGCCTCGCCCGGCTCGAGCTTGTTCGCCTGGATGGCGCCCTGGATACCTGTCTCCACGCTCTGGATCTGATTGATCAAGGCCGTCTCGCGTGGGCCGGCGTAAGCGCCGGCAAACGGAACGAGGAGAAGTGTGGCGAGCGCAGCGGTCCTAAAATTCCTGGGAGCGAAGAAGCGCATGGTTGCGTCTCCTTTACTGCGGAAGGCGGTGGTTGGGAGGGGCCCTGCCTTCCGGCCGCGGGCCGTCAGGTTCCGTCGCGTCGCGATGAGCGGTTCTACCGCCGGCGGTTCTCGGCCCATGACCAAGGCTAAAAGGCCACGGCGGCAAAATGTAATTAAAAAAGGTAATTTTTTCAGCTCTTGCCGCTGCCGCACCAGTGCACTAAATGCCGCCGACTTGAGCCGGCTCGCCCTGGCGCATGATATAAGCCAAAGGCTTGCAGATCACCGCTCGGTCAGCTTCAGCTCGATACGGCGGTTTTTGTTGCGCGCCTCTTCGGTATCGGCGGGGTCGAGCGGCTGGAATTCGCCGAAGCCGGCCGCGACCAGCCGGTTGGCCGGCACGCCGTTCTCGATCAGGAACTTGACCACCGAGGTCGAGCGCGCCGTCGACAATTCCCAATTGTCGCGGTAGCGGCCGGTGCCGGAGAGCGGCTTGTTGTCGGTGTGGCCATCGACGCGCAGCACCCAGTTGATCTCCGGCGGGATTTCCTTTTGCAATTCGATGATGGCATCGGCAAGCTTCTTCATCTCGACCTTGCCGGCATCGTTGATCACTTCGGAGCCGGTCGGGAAAAGCACTTCCGACTGGAAGACGAAGCGGTCGCCGACGATACGGATGTTCTCGCGGTCGGCGAGAATTTCACGCAAGCGGCCGAAGAAATCGGACCGGTAGCGGTTCAGCTCCTGCACGCGTTGCGCCAGTGCGACGTTGAGGCGGCGGCCGAGATCGGCGATCTTGGTGTTGGATTCGCGGTCGCGCGTTTCGGACACGTCGAGCGCTTGTTCGAGCGCTGCGATCTGCTTGCGCAGCGCCGAAATCTGCTGGTTGAGGATCTCGACCTGGCTCAGCGCCTGCTGGCTGATCTGGCGCTGGCTGTCGAGCTCGCCGGAAAGGGCCGTTGCGCGCTGGTTGGCGGCATCGCCGGCACCGGCGCCTTGCGCCAGCAATTGCTCGAGCCGGCTTTTTTCGGCCTCCGATGCGGATAGCGATGCCTGCAAATTGGCAAGGGTGTCTTCCTTGTCCTGTGTCGTCGAGCGCTCCAGCGCCAGAAGCTGGGTCAACTCATTGATCTGCGAGTTGAGGCGGTTGAGCACCGTGTCCTTGCCGGAGATCTCGCGGCCGAGCAGGAATTGCGCCAAAACGAAAACCGTGAGCAGGAACATGATCGCCAACAGCAGCGTCGACAGCGCATCGACGAAGCCCGGCCAGTAATCGATGCGGCGGTCGGAGCGCCGGCCTCGCGCCAACGCCACGTCAATGCACTCCAGGCTTCTTCAAGGCGTCGGCGATCTTCTCCAGGGTGTTGCGCATCGCCTTCTGCTCGTCGGACTGGGCCTCGACCCAGTCGCGCATGATCTGCTGTTCCGAGCGCATGTTCTTGACCAGGCCGGAAATGCCGTCGGCGAGATTGGCCATGGCAGTGGCCACGCGCGGATTGGAGCCGCCGCCATTTTCCTGCAGAGTGCGCAGCTTTTCCGACAACAGCCGGATTTCCTCGGAGGGTTCGGTCCTCGCCGCGTCGGCAACGACGATGTCGGAGGACAGGTCGGTGACCGAGGACAGCCAGTTTTCGAGTTCGGTATAGAAGCGCGTCTGGGCGCGGCCGGCCTGCAGGTCGAGGAAGCCGAGCACCAGCGAGCCGGAGAGGCCAAACAGCGAGGACGAGAAGGCGGTGCCCATGCCGGCCAACGGCGCGGAAAGTCCCTGCTTCAGGGATTCGAGCACGGCGGCGGCATCGCCGGTGCCGGGATCGAGCGACTCGATGGTTTCGCGGATCGAGCCAATCGTATTGAGCAGGCCCCAGAAGGTGCCGAGCAGGCCGAGGAACACCAGCAGTCCGACAAGGTAGCGCGACGTGTCGCGGCTTTCGTCGAGGCGGGTGGCGATCGAATCCAGCATGGTGCGCATCGAACTGGTTGAGAAGGCAATCGTCGAGGAGCGGCCGATCATCGCCTTCATCGGCGCCAGCAGCACCGGCTCGGTTGTCTCGGAACCGGCGCGGAACGAGTTGACCCAGCGCACCTCGCGGAACAGCCGGCCGACCTGGACGAAGGCCAGCAGGATGCCGACCGCCAGCACGCCGATGATCAGGCCGTTGAGACCGGGATTGGTGACGAAGGCGGTCGAGATCTGGCGCGTCAGGATGGCGGCGATAAAGGCCACGATGAACAGAAAGATCACCATGGTCAGCAGAAACACCTGCGGACTCGACAATTTGTGCGGATCGTAGATCAGAACGTCGGAGCGCCTGCCCATGCCGAAGGATCTGAGAAGAGTCATCCGTGCCCCGTTTCCGATGCCGTCGCCGCCGATCAATTTGTGTTTGCGACTCTAAACGGAATTGTGACGAAATTGAATGGCGCTTGGCAATATTGCCACTGTCCGCGACCGGAGGTCAAAGCCGGTTGATGACCAGGCAGTCGACCATGGCGGCCAGATGCAGGCCGGCGCCGGTGACGACAAAGCCATGCCACAGCGCATTGTGGAAGCGCAGGCCCTTCCAGGCGAAGAAGATCACGCCGCAGGAGTAGACGATGCCGCCGGCAACGATGAGCGCGATCGATGTCGCCGGCAGCGTCCGCACGAGCGGCTCCACCAGAACGAGACCGCTCCAGCCGATGGCTAGATAGAAGACGATCGCCAGCCGATCGAAACGGCCGGGAAGAAAGACCTTGATGGCGATGCCGACCGCCGCGGCGGTCCAGACCAGGAGGATCGTCGAAACGGCCAGCGGCGAGCCGCCGAGCTGGGCCAGGAAAGGCGTGTAGGTGGCAGCGATCAACAGGTAGATCGCGGCATGGTCGAAGCGCCGCAATATCCATTTTGCCGGCGACGACACCGGCCAGACATTGTAGGCCAGCGAAATCGACAGCACGGTGAGCAGCGAGACCACATAGAATGCGGCGGCGACATATTCGCCGGGGCCGGTTCGATAGGCGGCCAGTGCCAGCAGCGTCGAGCCCGCAGCGATCGCCAGCACGATGCCCACGGCGTGGACAATACCGTCGGCGATGATCTCGGCGCGCGAGTAATGCCAGCGCCCCATGAAGGGAATGTCGAGCTGGGAGAATTCGCTCTGGGATTTGGGCCGGCTGTTCGTCATCGATGATCCTGCGTCGCCTTATCTGGGCGGCCGCGGGCGAGTATTTCAAGCTTTGGTTGCGGTTTTGCGACTGCGGCGCTTCAGCGCGGCGCGCCTCTATCAGCTGGCTGAGAGTGGCCTTTTTATGGTCTTCAACAGCGCGCGCTGGATGAGTTCGTTGCCGGCAACCAGCGAACCGGCGTTCAGCACGTCCTGTCCCCCGGCGAAATCGGAGACGAAACCGCCCGCCTCGCGGATCAGCAAGATGCCGGCGGCGACATCCCAGGCCGACAGGCCGGTTTCCCAGAACCCGTCCATGCGGCCGGCGGCGACGTAGGCGAGATCGAGCGAGGCGGAGCCGAGACGGCGGACGCCAGAAACCTCGGCCATGACATTGCGCAACTCGATGAGGAAATTGCCGTGCTGGCCACGCCCGAGATGCGGCATGCCGCAGCCGATCACCGCATCGACCAGCTTGGTACGGCCGGCGACGCGCAGCCGGCGGTCGTTCATGAAAGCGCCGCCGCCGCGCTCGGCGGTATAGAGCTCATCCATCGCCGGATTGTAGACGACCCCGGCGACGATCTGGCCCTGGCGCTCCAGCGCGATTGAAACGGCAAAGAGCGGAATGCCGTGCAGGAAATTGGTGGTGCCGTCGAGCGGGTCGACGATCCAGCGGTGCTGGCCGTCGTCGCCCTCGATCACGCCGCGTTCCTCCATCAGGAAGGCGTAGCCGGGCCGCGCCTTCGACAGTTCGGCAAAGACGATGTCTTCGGCCTTGCGGTCGGCCTGGCTGACATAGTCGCCTGGCCCCTTCATCGAGACCTGCAGGTTCTGCACTTCGCCGAAGTCACGCGACAGGGAGCGGCCGGCCTTCATTGCGGCCTGGACCATGACATTGAGGATCGCGGAACGCGCCATTGTGTTTCTTCCTGCTGCCCGCGCTTTAGTCGGCGCGGCGCACGTAAGTGATTTCGTTGGTATCGACGATGATGCGCTCGCCCGAGCCGATGAACGGCGGCACCAGCACGCGGATGCCGTTTTCGAGTATCGCCGGCTTGTAGGACGAGGCTGCCGTCTGGCCCTTCACCACCGGGTCGGCCTCGGTGATGGTCAACGTGACATAGTCGGGCAGCGAAATGCCGATCGGCCTTTCGTCATAGAGCTGGACCGTGACCATCATGCCGTCCTGCAGGAAGGCGGCGCGATCGCCGACGAACTCCTTTTGCAGTTCGAGCTGCTCATAGCTTTCGGTGTCCATGAACACCAGCGCGTCGCCCTGTTCGTAGAGGAAAGAAAAATCCTTTAGATCGAGCCGGATCTGCTCGACCGTTTCGGCCGAACGGAAGCGCTCGTTGAGCTTGGTGCCGTTGATCAGGTTCTTGAGCTCGACCTGGTTGTAGGCGCCGCCCTTGCCGGGCTTGACGGTGTTGGTCCTGACCGCCACCCAAAGGCCGCCATCATGCTCGATGACATTGCCGGGACGGATTTCGTTGCCATTGATCTTGGCCATGGTGAGGTGATCCGGAAATGAGATGATCGCCGCAAAGGGCAATTTGGCGCCTCCAAGACCACAAATCGCCAGCAGAGGCAAGGAGCGCCTTTCAGGTGAAGCGGGAACGAAGCTGGCCCGGCAACGCGGCGCGGCAGCCTCAGTCCGTCCCGACGGTTGCGGTGACCGCCTCGGTCACCGCGTCGGCAACCTTTCTCAAAAGATGCAGGTGCGGCGAACGTAGGACGACAATTCGCAGCGACAGCTCGAGGCCGGGAGCGTCGACCAGGGCAATACCCTGCGGCAGCTTTTCCCGCAGCAGCCGCCTGGGCAGCAGGCCAAGGCCTTGGCCTCGACGAACCCAGTCGATCTGCAGCACGCTGTCCTGAATCTCGGCGCCGACGATCAACCTGTGGCCGCCCTCGGCAAGGGCAGCCGCCAGCCGCCGGCGCGCGTCGCAAGGTTCAGGGCTGAGGACCCAGGGCATGGTCTTGACGCCAGCTTGCCGGCCGGTGTTTTCGGCAGCGATGATGCCGAGGGGCTCGGTTCCGACAACACCGTCGCCGGCTTTGGAATTGCTGCCGTCCAGGATGAAGGCGAGGTCGAGCTGTCCGCGCTTGTGCTGGTCGGCCAGCTCAAGACTCCAGCCGCTCTTCAGCCGCAGCGAGACCTTCGGAAACCGCGCCACGGCATCAGCGATAGCGGCGGCCACAGCTTTGTCGCAAAGTCCATGCGCGAGGCCGAGCCGCAGCAGGCCCTCCGGTTCGTCGCCCTTGGCGAATGATCTCAGCGCGTCGACCGCGGCGAGAATGTCCTTGCCGCGTGCCAGCACTTCTACGCCGGCCGGGGTCAGTCGCGACGGTTTCAGCCGGCGGTCGAGCAATTCCGTGCCGAGCATTTCCTCCAGCCGCTGGATCTGGCGGGTGACGGCCGGCTGCGTCAATGGCAGGCGTCGAGCCACCTTCTGAATCGAACCCTCCTCGGCAAAGAGGGCCAGTGTTTTCAATTCTTCAAGCACGATACACCAGAACATGTCATAGAAGCATAATTATTCTGAACATTATGAATTTGAAATCCGATGGGTTGCAAGCGATTTTCCTCCGGCAGGACCCAGCGGGAAAGGGACGACGATGAAAGCGATCGAATTGCGGAGCCCGGGCGGCTTCGAGAACCTCAAAATGGTCGAGCGGCCGATGCCTGGACCAGGGCGTCAGGAGATGATTGTGAAAGTCAAGGCCACGGCGCTGAACTACCGCGATGCCGAGATCGTCCGCGGCAGCTATCACACGAAGTTTGCATTGCCGCTGGTGCCGCTGTCGGACGGCGTCGGCGAAGTCGTTGCCATCGGCGCCGAGGTCAGCCGGTTCAAGATCGGCGACCGGGTCTGCGGCACCTTCTGGCAACGCTGGGTCGGTGGCAGTTTCGCGATGGCTGAGCCCTCCTACCAACGCGGCGGCCCAATCGACGGGCTGCTCAGCGAATTTGCCCGGCTCGACGAACAGGCGGCGGTGCTGGCGCCGGCCAATCTGAGCGACCTCGAAGCAGCGACGCTGCCATGCGCCGGCGTGACGGCATGGCACGCGCTGTTTACGGAGGGCAGCGTCAAACCCGGCGACACCGTGCTTTGCCTCGGCACCGGCGGCGTTTCGCTGTTTGCGGTGCAGTTCGCGGCCGCTGCCGGGGCGCGCGTCATCGTGACGTCGAGCAGCGACGAGAAGCTTGCGCGGGCAAAGCAACTTGGCGCGCAGGATGGCGTGAACTATCGCAGCATCCCCGATTGGGCATCGGCCGTGCTGGGATTGACCGATGGCCGCGGCGCCGACCATATCATCGAGGTTGGCGGACCGCAGAGTTTTGCACAATCCCTGAGGGCAGCGGCGCGCGGCGCCCAGATCAACGTCATCGGCTATCTCGGCGGCAGTGACGGCGCCATCAACCCGCTCGACATCTTCCGCCGGCAGGTCCGGGCGCGAGGCATACCGGTGGGCTCACGCGAATCCTTCGAGGCGATGAACCGCGCCATTGTCGTCAACCGGTTGAGACCGGTGATCGACCGGGTTGTGCCGTGGAGCCAGGCCGCCGAAGCCTTTCGGTACCTTGAACACGGCTCGCCCTTCGGCAAGGTCGTGCTCGATCATACGCAGTGAGCCCGCCTGACGAGCCCGGGTGCGATGAGTCGCGAGATCGCGATCAGGGCAGGCGGTTGGCCCGTTGCAGCGCCTGCTGTGTCTGCTCGTCGGTCAGGCCCTGCAGGAAATCGTCCATTTCTTGGTCGATGAGCCCGGCGCGGCGGGCGACAACATACCAGGCGCCGGCTAGGATCAGATCCGGATCGGTGCCGATGCCGTTCATGTAGAGCTTGGCGAGACGGTTCTGGGCAGCGACATTGCCGCCTTCTGCGGCCTGCTTCATCCAGTTGAAGCCGGATTTCAGGTCGCGTGCGCCGCCGCGCCCCTCGATCATCCAGGTGGCGAGATCGATCTGTGCGGTGTCATAGTTCTGCCGCGCGGCCTGTGCCAGCAGGCCGCGGGCGCGGACATCGTCGCGCGGCTTGCCGCCGGCGCCGTTGGCGTAGACCTGTGCCATCGCATATTGTGCGTCGGCAAGCCCGGTCGCGGCAGCGCGCTCGTAATAGGATACGGCTTTGGCAATACCGGCATCGCCGGGCTCCTGCTCGACCATCAGCTGCGCAAAATTGAACTGCGCCAGGCGGTTGCCGGCCTCGGCGGCGGCCTGCATCAGCGCATAGGCTTCCTTTTCGTCCTTTTTGACGTAGCGGCCGTCGAGCAGCATCAGCGCATACTGGAATTGCGATTCCGGCACGCCCTGCTCGGCGGCAAGCGCATACCACTTCGCCGCCCCAGCCGCGTCGACCGGCACGCCGAGGCCGCGCGACAGTATCTCGGCCACCAGCGTCTGTGCCGCCGGATCGCCGTTTTGAGCACGGGACAGCGCAAGATTGTAGGCCGTCTTGTAGAGCCCGCGCTGAAAGGCGCCGTAGGCGGCGTCGGACGGCTTTGCGCCGAAGCGGTCGGGGTTGATGGTATCGGCCGACGGCAACGGGGCGGTCGTGGCGGGCTGCGGCAATTGTGCGGCGATCGGCTTATCGGCAGGTTCGCTGGAATCCGGCCTGGGCTGCGGTAGCGGAACGGGTTCCGCCGCTATCGCCTGCGTCACGGCCGTTGCAAGAAAGGCGCTGAAAAGGATTTTCCGCGAGAGCACGTCAGTCCTCGAAGCGCGGCGCGGTTTCGTCGAGCAGCGCGTTGGCGGCGGCAACCGCCGTCTTCGGATCGGCGCCGTCGGCGAAGACGGCGCTGGACAGCGCAACGAATTCGGCACCGGTGGCGGCGACCGCTTCCACCGAGGCAAGATCGGATCCGGCCATGACGATGCAAGGGATCTGGATCACGTCCGCCCACCATTGCCCCAGCGACAGGTTGCGCGGGTGCGGCTCCGGCTTGTTGTCGTAACCGAAGCGGCCGAAGAAGATGTAATCAGGCCTGAGCTCGCCGAGTTCCAGCGCATCATCGCGGGTCTTGGCGCCGCCGGTGCCGACCATCATCCTGGCCTGGAAATGTTCGATCGTTTCGGCGAGCTCGTCCTTGCCGACCTCGACATGAATGCCGTCGGCCTGGACGCGGCCGGCGATGCGGGTGTCGCCGGCAATGATGACGGCAATGCCGGCCGCTTGCGCCACCGGCACGATCTGCTCGGCAAAGGCCTGGAAGGCGGCCTCGTCCATACCGTTTTCCGGCAGGATAAGCGAGGCGACGTCACCGCCGTCGAAGGCCGCGGCGATGCGCTCGGCCGGCACGTTTGGCGGCGCGATCAGCACGATACGGCAGCGGTTGGGCGGCGTTGCGTCATTCATTGGTGTTCGGTCCCGGTTATCGCCTATGCCGGGCGAAGATGGTTGCATTGCGGCATAGAGCAAAGTGCGGGAGTTGAACAGGCGGCAGGGGGTCGCTTGCGGGCTCTAGGCTGGCACTTTCGATTTCCACAGCGACCAGCCGAGGTTCATGCCGGCGGCGGCGACCAGGATGGCGGCGGCGCCGACGATCTGCGCCGGCTGCAGACGATGACCGAAAGCGACCACGTCGACGAGGATGGCGACGACGGGATAGATGAAGGACAGCGATCCCTGCAGATGCGTCGGCAGCTTCTGGATGGCGCCGTACATGAGGATGTACATCAGGCCGGTATGGACGATGCCGAGCGTCGCCAGCATGCCCCAGCTCCGCGCGTCGGCGGGAAGGTGGGTGAGATTGGCGAAGGGTGCCAGCATGACGACGCCGACACAGACCTGGATCAAGGCGATCAGGTGCGGCGGCGTGCCTTTGAGTTTCTTGGTGACGATAGCCGCAACGGCCCAGAAGAAAGCCGCGGCCAGCGCCATCGCAATGCCGGCAAAGTAATCCGTACCATGATCGCCTGCATCGGGCGCGGCCTGCACGATCAGCAGCATGCCGGCGAAGGCAATGCCGAGCCAGGTCAGCTTGGTCATCGTCAGCCGTTCAGAGAAGAAGAGCGCGCCAAAACCCACCAGCATGAAGGGCTGCGTGTTGTAGACAGCCGTGGCGATCGAGATCGAGGCACGCGAAAACGCGCTGAACAGCAGCAGCCAGTTGATAACGATGGCAGCACCGCCGAGAGCCGCGATGGCTACAATGCGAAGCGACAGCCTGCCGCGCAGCAGTCCCAGCGCCGCGCAGATAATCAGCAGCGTTACCGCCCCGAAAGCACAGCGCCAGAACACCACGTCCATGATGGGCTGGCCGGAAAGGACGACGAACCAGCCGATCGTGCCGAGGATCGCCATCGCCGCCGTCATTTCGATCGTGCCGCGTACCGTGTTGTCCATGGATGCTCCCGAACCTTTGTTGAGATTTTATAATCCCACAGCGGATCGGGTCTTTCCATGACTTGTAGCCGGTGATATGCAGGACGAGCCTCATTAAATTAGGTAAACATCGCTCTTTTCCTGGAATTGTAAAATGCTGGACGAGCTCGATAGAAAGCTCCTCGATATCCTGGTCAAAGATTCACGGACCTCGCTGAAGGAACTGGCGCTGCAGGTCGGGTTGTCGTCGCCAAGCGTTTCGGAGCGGCTTCGACGGCTAGAGGATCGCGGCGTCATCCGCGCGTTCACCATCGACATCGATCCGCAGGCGCTCGGCTACGCCTTGCAGGCGATCGTTCGCGTCCGGCCATTGCCGGGCAAGCTGCACATCGTCCAGAAGCTGATCGAGGAAATCCCCGAATTCGGCGAATGCGACAAGGTGACGGGCGATGACTGCTTCGTTGCGCGGCTGTTCGTCCGCTCGATCGGCGAGCTCGATGGGATTCTCGACCGCATCGCCGACAAGGCCGAAACCAGCACCGCGATCATCAAGGCGCAGCCGATCCGGAGACGCCCGCCGCCGCTCGACATGCCAAACATGTGACGGGTTTCGGTGGCGTGGCCCACATATTTGCGGTCGCGGTCTGGCCATTTCTGGTCTATTCCAGAGATCACTTCCCTCCAGCCTCCTTTCCCTCATGTCAGGCCTGCTCGTCGATCCCTGGTTCTATGCCGCGGCCATTCCGGCCGTCATCCTCGTCGGCCTGTCGAAAGGCGGCTTCGGCGGCGCCGTCGGCTTTGTCGGCGTGCCATTGATGGCGCTGACGATGCCGCCGGTTCAGGCTGCCGCTATCCTTCTGCCAATTCTGTGCCTGATGGACATTGTCTCGGTGTGGACATGGTGGGGCATCTTCGACCGCAAGATGCTGGCCGACATGATGCCGGGCGCCGTGATCGGCATTGCCCTTGGCTGGCTGACGGCGGCCTTGGTCACCGAAGAGATGGTAAGGCTGATCGTCGGCGCGGTTGCCCTGATCTTCGTGCTGCGCTGGCTCTATTTGCAACTCCGCCACGGTGCCGGCCACGCGGCGGAGCCCAACCGCGTCGCCGCCGGCCTCTGGGGTACCGTTGCCGGGTTCACCAGCTTCGTCGCCCATGTCGGCGGCCCGCCTTTTCAGGTCTATGCGCTGCCGATCAGGCTCGATCCGAAGGTGCTGTCGGGCACCGCGGCGATCTTCTTCGCCGTCACCAATGCGCTGAAGCTCATCCCCTATTTCGCGCTCGGCCAGTTCGACACCACCAATTTGACCGCGTCGGCGGTGCTGATGCCGCTGGCGCCGCTGTCGACAATCGCCGGCGCCTGGCTGGTGCGGCGGATGCGGCCGGAGTTGTTCTATCCCTTCACCTATGCGACCGTGGCGGTCGTCGCGGTTAAGCTTCTGTGGGACGGCATCGCCGGCCTCCTGTAAGACGGCGGCCCCAGTCGGCCGCCGTCGGATTCCTTAAACCTCAGGCGGCACTCGGCAGCAGCGGCCGCGTCCTGCCAAGCGCCAGGGCAACGCCGGTTGCTAGCACGAACGCCATGCAGCCCAGAATGGTGATGTCGTGCAGCGTCGGCTTCAGCACCATGTCTGCGATGATCACCAGCATCACCGAATAGTCGAAGCGCGCGGCATTGAGGACGCGCTGGCCCTGGGCAAGCACTGCCGGCGTCACGCCATCCTTGGCGATCATGCCTGCCATGCGGTCGGCAGTCGGCTTGAAGACGAACATGCCGATGCAGAAGGTCGTCGCATAACCGGCAAGGCCGATCAGCACCCACAGATCGGAAAAGCCGACCCAGAAGCCGCACATGATGAGGCCGAAGAGCAATGTCAGCATCGACATCGGCGCGAAGAACCGGTTGCCGAGCTCGCCGGTGGCGCGCATCGCCTGCAGCATGCCTTCGACGTTTCCGGCACGGTCGGCGCGTACCGCAAGCAGCATCAGCGTGAAGCCGCCGCCGACCCAGAGGATCGCCGAGACGATGTGCAGAAATTTAACGACCGAGTACCAATCCATTGTTCGCTCCTTGAGAGATTTTCATGATTGCCGGAGCGCAAGGTTTGCTCCGCCTCGTTGGGAGGAGCGCGGCGTTTAGCGCGTCGCCTGTTTCGGAACGATGTCGCGGGCAGTGCCGCTTTGTTTCGGTATGTCGGTCACGATCTGGAAGAACCATGGCGCAAGCGGGTCGCCCCCGCTTCCAGCCAGTGGTGTGAACGCCGCCCTGGCCGGTCAGCTGTGCTGTTACGGCACAGATGCCGGGCCCTTGATCGAAAAATATGCGCTGCGTTAAGGCTTCGTTAAGCTTTACAGGCGTTTACTATGTCCATCCAGTGATCTGGATTCTTACCGAGTGGTTGGAGCCACTTTGTTTGACGCCTCCCTGTTAAACTCCTGAGAGCCGCCTTATCCGCGGCTCTTTTTTTGTGCGCCGGCATGGGCGTCTAGCGGCTAAATGCGGCCGTTAACCGTTTGTTAAACATGTGCTTGCCTTCGCTGGCAGCGAAGCGCATTTTCAAGCTTCAGTCGTTTAGGCTGCCGGATGTGGCAGACCAAGAGCCGAATCGGCCGGCTGTGAGGCAAGTGCAGGGGCGTGGCAATGAACGAGCCTTCGAAGGCTGGCGCGAAAACCATCAAGCTGGCGGAGCGCCGGGTTTTCTCCCAATCCTTCAAGCCGCTCTATCAGGAAGGCATGGGCCTGGTCGAGCAGGCGGCCGAGTATCTCGACGGCAAGGGCCGCGCCGAGGCCAAGAAGCTGTCGAGGCCGGCGGCGACGCTTTATGCGGCCGAATCGATGCGGCTGACCACCAGGCTGATGCAGGTCGCCTCGTGGCTGCTTTTGCAACGGGCGGCGAATTCCGGCGAGATGACCCGCGATCAGGTGGCCTCAGAAAAATCCAAGGTGCGTCTCGACACCGCCTCGGCGCATGAGGAGGCGCCCGGCTGGGCCGAATTGCCGAACGATTTCACCGACCTCGTCAACCGCTCGCTGCGCCTGCAGGCGCTGGTGCGCCGCATGGACGAGGAGATCTATGGCGGCCTCACCGAGGTGCCGCCGTCGAGCCGTCGCCTCAATCCGGTGTCCGACCAGATCACGCTGCTCAACACGGCTTTCGCCCGCGGCTGAGGGACCGTTTGATAATTCTACTCCGACGGACACCTAAGGCCGCCTCGGTTCTCGAAAATCACGCCATCTGCCTCGTCAGAGCGAATCTCAAACAGCCTGCGCGACGTAGCCACCCCTCGTTTCTGGTTTGTTCACATTTCGCTGGCATCGCTGTCTACCAGGGGTAAAGTTGGCGGATGGGGGAAGCGATTCGCATCATCGGCATCGATCCGGGGCTGAGGCGCACCGGTTGGGGCATCGTCGAAAGCCTCGGTAATTCGCTGCGCTTCGTCGCTTCCGGCACGGTGCGGTCCGACGACAAGGCCGCCCTGGCGATGCGTCTTTGCCAATTGCATGATGGGCTCGCCGAGGTCCTGCATGCCGCGATGCCGCACGAGGCGGCGGTCGAGCAAACTTTCGTCAACAAGGACGCCGCAGCGACGCTCAAACTCGGCCAGGCACGCGGCATCGCCATGCTGGTGCCGGCGCGTGCCGGCCTTGTCGTTGCCGAATACGCGCCAAACGCCGTCAAGAAGGCGGTGATCGGAGTCGGCCATGGCGACAAGAAGCAGATCCACATGATGGTCAAGGTGCTGATGCCGAAGGCGACTTTCGACAGCGACGACGCCGCCGATGCGCTGGCCATCGCCATCTGTCACGCACACCACCGGCAGAGCATCGCCTACAGGCTGGCGGCGCTGGTCGGATAAGTTTGTTCTTGACTTGTTCTCAGGCCGGCAATAAGTAATACCGACGAGGTATTACCATGCGCGTTACCACCAAGGGGCAAGTGACCATCCCGAAGGAGATCCGGGATCATCTGGGTATCGGCCCAGGTTCGGAGGTGGAGTTCGTTCCCACCGAGGACGGCGCTCGTGTTATGGCGGTCAACGAAAACATGTCGGAGGAGGAAGCCTCGCGCAGATTCAGCCAGATGCTCGGCCGTATGGCCGGTACGCTGGATTTGGGGGGCATGACGACGGACGAATATATGAAATGGCTGAGGGGCCCGCGTGAAGACCTCGACATTGATTGACACAAATGTCTTGGTCGACGTTTGGGGTCCTGCCGGACGGGAGAGAATGTGGTCTGCGTCGGCAATTACCGCATGCCGGCGCGACGGCGCGCTTGTCATCAACACAATCGTCTGGTCCGAGCTCGCGCCGCTGATTGCAACGGAGCAGGCCCTTCGCCAGGCAGCCGACATGCTCAAGATCGAGCGTGAATTCGTGCCGTGGGAAGCAGCCTTCCTTGCCGGTGTCATGCACTCGCGCTATCGCCGCGCCGGCGGCATTCGCGAACGAACCTTGCCGGATTTCTTTATCGGCGCCCATGCAGTTGTCGCCGGGCATCGCCTGCTGACGCGCGATGCTGCGCGCTATCGCAGCTACTTCCCGGACCTCGACATCATCTCTCCGGAAACCCACCCGGCATGATCGGCACGCTCAAATGATCGGCAAGCTAAAAGGCACGCTGGACGAGATCGACGAGGATTTCTGCATCGTCGACGTGCATGGCGTCGGCTACGTCGCCTATTGCTCGGCGCGTACGCTGGCGGCATTGCCGCAGCCGGGCGAGGCGGTGGTGCTGTTCATCGAGACCTATGTGCGCGAGGACATGCTGCGGCTCTATGGGTTCCAGTCGGTGCTGGAGCGCGAGTGGTTCCGGCTGTTGATGAACAATGTGCAAGGCGTCGGCGCTAAAGTGGCACTGGCCATCCTGTCGACGCTGGCGCCGGCCGATCTCGCCAATGCGATTGCGCTGCGCGATATCGCCATGGTCAGCCGTGCGCCCGGCGTCGGCAAGAAGGTCGCCGAGCGCATCGTCACCGAGTTGAAGAACAAGGCGCCGGCCTATGCAGGCACTGCCTCCGGCACCATCGGCCTGAAGCAGGAGCTCGGTGAGGGCGTTGCCTCGGCGCCGATCACCGACGCCGTCTCGGCGCTGGTCAATCTCGGCTATTCGCGCGACACCGCCGCCAATGCAGTCGCAGCGGCGCTGAAGGCGGCAGGTGAGGAGGCGGACGCATCGAAGCTGATCCGCTTCGGGCTGAAGGAGCTCGCACGGTGAGACGTTGCTGGAAAGTGAAATTCCAACTACTATGTGATCGGTAAGAATTTTCTCCAGGAGTAAGAATATGGGCGCATATGCCAGTCTGACCTCCAAGGGACAGCTCACGATTCCAAAGGACGTCCGCGACGCCTTGTCGCTCAAGACGGGCGATACGATCGCCTGGACGGTCATGGATGGTTACCTGATCGGAACGCCGCGCAACCTCGGATTTGCCGACCTCGCCGGATTCTTGGGAGATCCGCCTGGCGGTCCCGCTACGCTGGAGGAAATCGACGCCGCTGTGCGGGATGCAGTCGGCCGGCATGTTGTCGGGGATAGATCAAATGACGGACAAGAGGGTCCCGCTTGACGTCGATCGGCATCGATACCAACGTTCTGCTTCGCATGTGCTCAATGATGATCCGGAGCAGCGGGCAAAGGCGCTTGCGTTCGGCAGCGGCCTTAGTGTGAAAATGCCCGGCTTCGTGAGTTTGATGGTGCTGGTCGAATTCAGCTGGTCGTTGGCTTCGCGCTACAGGCAGCCAAAGGAACAAGTATTGGCCGCAATCCAGAGGCTGCTCAAGATCAAGACGCTGGAGTTCGAAGACTTCGATGCCATCGTCATCGCGCTCGAGCGATCGAATTCAGTGCAGGTCGACTTTGCCGACGCGTTGATTGCGGAACACAATCGAAAATTAGGTTGCTCGCACACGGTCACCTTCGATCAGCGCGCTGCCAAGGCCATTCCCGGTATGGAACTGCTCGCATGAGCCTTTCGCCACGCCTAATTGCTCCCGACAGACGCGGCGAGGACGCCGAGCAGACCTTGCGGCCGCAGACGCTCGGCGACTTCGTCGGCCAGGCTGCGGTGCGGGCCAATCTCAAAGTCTTCATCGAGGCCGCCAAGGGCCGCAGCGAAGCGCTCGACCATGTGCTGTTCGTCGGCCCGCCCGGCCTCGGCAAGACGACGCTGGCGCAGATCATGGCGCGCGAGCTCGGCGTCAATTTCCGCTCGACCTCGGGTCCGGTCATCGCCAAGGCCGGCGATCTGGCGGCGTTGCTCACCAATCTCGAAGACCGCGACGTGCTGTTCATCGACGAGATCCACCGGCTCAACCCGGCGGTCGAGGAAATCCTCTATCCGGCGATGGAGGATTTCCAGCTCGACCTGATCATCGGCGAGGGGCCGGCGGCGCGCTCGGTCAAGATCGACCTGGCTCGCTTCACGCTAGTCGCCGCCACCACCCGGCTCGGCCTGTTGACCAACCCGCTGCGCGACCGTTTCGGCATTCCGGTCCGGCTCAATTTTTACTCGGTCGAGGAACTCGAGCAGATCGTGCGGCGCGGCGCCCGCATCCTTGCCATGCCGCTCGGCGACGACGGTGCCTTGGAGATCGCCCGGCGGGCGCGCGGCACGCCGCGCATCGCCGGGCGGCTGTTGCGCCGGGTGCGCGACTTCGCCAGCGTTGCCGGCGACGGTCATGTCGACCGCAAAGTCGCCGACGAGGCGCTGACGCGGCTGCAGGTCGACGGGCTCGGCCTCGACGCGCTCGACCGCCGTTATCTGTCGATGATCGCCCGGAATTTCGGCGGCGGGCCGGTCGGCATCGAGACCATCGCTGCCGGGCTTTCCGAGCCACGCGATGCCATCGAGGACATCATCGAACCCTTTCTGATCCAGCAAGGCTTCATCATGCGTACCCCGCGCGGCCGCGTGCTGGCGGCCAATGCCTGGCGGCATCTCGGCCTCGACGCGCCGAAGGACCTGGCGCAGCAGCAGATCAGCCTGTTCCAGGAAGAGCCCTAAGTTCCGCTACTTATGGCTTTGCTGCTGGCAGTTCCCCGGCCCAGCCCTCCAGGTCTTGATCATCGCCGGTCTATGCGCAAAACAGGTGGTGTCAAAACAGATGCTCGTCGGGACCAAAAGGACAGCGCAATGGACGATCATGGTGAATCGGCGTTGTCCGCCGGGCTTTCCGGAGCGCTGACGGAATTCGGCCATCGATTGATGGCGCGGGTCTATTATGCAGACACCGATTTTTCCGGCGTCGTCTACCACGCGCGCTATCTCGAATTCTTCGAGCGCGGCCGTTCCGACTATCTGCGGCTGGCCGGCGTCCACCACACCGAGCTTGCCGACGGCAGGCATGGCGAGAGAATAGTCTGGGTGGTGCGGCGCATGGAGATCGACTTCCGCGGTTCGGCCCGCATGGACGACATCCTGACCATCGATACGCGCACCGACGAGATTTCCGGCGCCCGCATCGTCATGGCGCAACAGTTGAAGCGCGGCAGCCAAGTGCTGGTCGAGGCGCGTGTCGAAGCGGCGATTGTCGGCGAGAACGGGCGGCCGCGGCGCTTTCCCAAGGACTGGATCGCAGCCTTCATGCCCAGAACGCGCAAATAAGGTCTCAGAGGCGGACGATCCGGAACTCCTGATCGAGGCGAGGATCGCCGGGCGGCTCGTCGGGGCGCGGCAATGCGCCGCGCTGTACGTCATAACCCATCCTTAACCATAACGGTCCATGAAGGGATTGGTTAAGATTGGGAGAATCCAAGCGCCTTCCTTTCACCAATATTTGCCCCGAAAAGGCCGCCAACGGTGCATTTGGGGTTATTCCGCAAGCTTAACGCGAACGGACCACAAGGGATGCCCATGGGCCAGCCGCCAGCCACGCCCGGAAAATCTTTAAGGACGTAACATGGAAAACATCGCTCTCGCCGACCCGGGCGCGCATTTATCGATTTGGGCCTTGTTCATGCAGGCCGGTTGGGTGGTCAAGCTGGTCATGATCGGCTTGCTCTGCGCCTCGATCTGGACCTGGGCGATCATCGTCGACAAGCTCGTCGCCTATGCCCGCATGCGGCTGGCGCTCAACCGCTTCGAGCAGGTGTTCTGGTCGGGACAATCGCTGGAAGAGCTTTACCGCACGCTCGCCGACCGCAAGACGACCGGCATGAGCGCGATCTTCGTCGCCGCCATGCGCGAATGGAAGAAAAGCTTCGAGAAGGGCGCGAAATCGCCGCTCGGCCTGCAGACCCGCATCGACAAGGCGATGGATCTGGCGTTGACCCGCGAAATGGAAAAGCTGGAAGGGCGGCTCGGGTTTCTCGCCACCACCGGCTCGGCGGCGCCCTTCATCGGCCTGTTCGGCACCGTGATCGGCATCATGACCTCGTTCCAGGCGATCGCCGCCTCGAAGAACACCAGCCTGTCGGTGGTCGCGCCCGGCATCGCCGAAGCGCTGCTGGCGACAGCCATCGGCCTGCTCGCCGCCATCCCGGCCGTCATCGCCTACAACAAGCTGTCGTCGGACGCGAGCAAGATCGCGGTGCGCATGGAAGGGTTTGCGGATGAGTTCTCCGCCATACTCTCGCGCCAAATCGATGAAAAAGTCGCGCAGAAGGCCTGAGGAACGATCATGGGAATGTCCGTAAGCGCAGGTGGCGGAGGACGCGGCGGGCGCGGCCACAGGCGGCGCGGCCGCCATCACGCCTTGATATCGGAGATCAACGTCACGCCGATGGTCGACGTGATGCTGGTGCTGCTGATCATCTTCATGGTCGCAGCACCCTTGCTGACGGTCGGCGTGCCGATCGACCTGCCGGATACGCAGGCCAAGGCGATGAACGCCGATACGCAGCCTATAACCGTGTCCATCAACCCGGCCGGTCAGATTTACCTCCAGGAAACCGAGATCCCTGTCGAGGAGCTGGTGGCGAAGCTGCAGGCGATCTCGAAGACGGGCTATGACGAGCGCATTTTCATCAGGGGTGACAAGGCGACGGATTACGGCACGGCCATGAAGGTGATGGCCCGCATCTCGGCTGCCGGCTACAAGAATATCGGCCTGGTTTCACTGCAGGAACAGGATCAGTAGACGCAAGATGAGGACCGGCCTCACCACATCGGTGATCTTGCATACGGTGGCGATTGCCTTCGGGCTGTTCACCTTGTCCTCGCCGCCCGCGATGCCTGCGTCCGATGCGGAATCGGTGTCGGTCGAGATCGTGCCGATGGAAGCGACGGCACAGGTCCTGCAAGGCGACAAGAAGTCTGTGATGCATGACAAGCCGGCGCCGCTGCCGACACAGCGTCCCGACATCGTTCCCGATGCTCAGAAAGTCGGCGATAACAGCGTCGATACCGACAAGCCGCCGACACCTGAGCCCAAGCCCCAGCCAGTCGACATGACGGCGGCTCCGCCACCCGCGCCGACGCCGGTCGAAAAGCCCAAACGCGAGGACGTGCCGAAGCCGAAGGAAGAGCCGAAGCCTATTCCCGCTACGGAGGTCGCGCCGGTGCCGCAGCCGAAGGAAGAGGTCAAGCCCGAGCCGGTCAAGCAGACCGAGCCCAAGCCGACGCCGGCCACGGAGCCGACGCCCACGCCACCGCAGGACAAGACCGCCGCGATCGATCCGCAGCCCGAGGTCAAGCCGGATGCCGTCGCCGAGGCGATTGCCAAGCAACCGCCGACCGAGGAGGCGCAGCTTCCGGACTCGGCGCCAGCACCCGAGGCTCGGCCGAAGCCGCAGCCGGCCCAGGCCGAAAGCGCCAAGGCGCCCGAGCGCAAGGATGCCGACAAGCCGGTCAAGGAAGCCTCGTCCAGGCCCAAATCTGAAGACAAGCAGTTCAACGCCGACGAGATTTCGGCTCTGCTCGACAAGCGGAAGCCGTCCGGCGGCGGCGCCAAGCGCTCGACCCAGCAAGCATCGCTCGGCGGCGACAAGGATCAGGGCCAGAAGCTTTCGAAATCGGAGCAGGGGGCATTGGAGGCCCAGCTTAGTAATTGCTGGACCCTGCCGGTAGGGCTCGAGGGTTCGGAGAATTTCGTGGCTGTGATCCAGTTCAACCTGGACGCCTCCGGCAAGCTGGATGGCCGGCCTACTGTCGAAAAATCGAGCGGAAACCGCCCGTTTGACGAAAGTGCAGTGCGCGCGGTTCAGAAATGCGACATGGCCGGCCTGCAGGTTCCGGCGGGCAAGCAAGACATCTGGTCCGACGTTCGGGTCACTTTTGACCCTAGGGAGATGCTCGGCCTTTAGGCCCGGCGCTCACAGAATCAGCGAAAGAAGCGAGAAGACATGAAATCCATCCTCAAGCCGCTCCTGACGATCGCAGCGATGGCGCTGGGTATGACCGTTGCCGTCACCCTGCCGGCGCGGGCGCTCGTTGAGCTCAACGTCAATAAGGGCAATGTCGAGCCGTTGCCGATCGCCATCACGGACTTCCAGGGCGGCGATGCGCTCGGCGCCGAGATTTCCGGCATCGTCAGTGCCGACCTGAAACGCTCCGGCCTGTTCGCGCCGATCGACAAAAGCGCTTTCATTGAAAAGATCTCGAGCCCGGATGCCACGCCGCGCTTCGAAGACTGGAAGGTGATCAATGCGCAGGCGCTGGTCACCGGCAGTGTCGGCAAGGAGGCTGACGGCCGCATTCGCGCCCAGTACCGGTTGTGGGACACGTTTGCCGGCCAGCAGATGTCGGGCGAGCAGTTCTTCGCCAACGACGCCAATACCAGGCGCGTCGCCCATATCATCGCCGATGCGATCTACGAGCGGCTGACCGGCGAGAAGGGCTATTTCGACACGCGCGTTGTCTTCATCGACGAGTCCGGTGCCAAGAATGCGCGCAAGAAGCGGCTTGCCATCATGGACCAGGACGGGGCCAACGTCCGCTATCTCTCGAACGGCAAATCGATCGTGCTGACGCCGCGCTTCTCGCCGAACCGGCAGGAAATCACCTACATGTCCTATGAAAGCGGTCAGCCGCGGGTGTACCTGCTGCAGATCGAGACGGGGCAGCGCGAGCTGGTCGGCAATTTCCCCGGCATGACGTTTGCGCCGCGCTTTTCGCCCGACGGCCAGAAGGTGATCATGAGCCTGCTGCGCGATGACGGCAATTCCAACATCTTCGCCATGGACCTGAGAAGCCGCTCGACGACCAGGCTTACCAACTCGACCGCCATCGACACCTCACCGTCCTACTCGCCTGACGGCAGCAAGGTGGTGTTCACCTCGGATCGCGGCGGCCGCGCGCAGATCTATGTGATGGGCGCCGACGGCTCGGGCCAGACCCGCATCTCGTTCGGCGACGGCGTCTATTCGACGCCGGTATGGTCGCCGCGCGGCGATCTCATCGCCTTCACCAAGCAGACCGGCGGCGAATTCCAGATCGGCGTCATGCGCACCGACGGTTCGGGTGAGCGCATCCTGTCTACCGGCTTTCAGCAGGAAGGGCCGACCTGGGCACCCAACGGCCGGGTGCTGATGTTCTTCCGTGATTCCAATGGCGGACCAAAACTTGTTTCGGTCGATCTCACCGGCCGCAACGAACAGCCGATCCCGACGGCGAACTTCGCCTCGGATCCGGCCTGGTCGCCGCTGCTGGAATAGGCGGGAAGAGGAATTGAGGAATTGAAGAACTGACGAACTGACGAGTTGAAGAACTGAAGAGTTGAAGAACTGAAGAATGGAGAAGGCAGAGGTCACATCGAGCACGCGAGGGATTTAGAAGTCTATAAGCGTGCCTATGCGGTTTCCCTTGGGGTACACAGAGCCACGCTTGCCTTTCCGAAAATGGAGCAATACGCGCTCGCCGATCAACTACGTCGTTCCAGCAAGGCGATCTGCGCCAATTTGGCCGAAGGCTTTGCCAAACAGACCCACTCCAAGCCCGAATTCGCACGGTTCACTTCGATGGCCATAGGATCGTGCAGTGAAGTGGAGACCTGGATTTCGTATGCGTTCGACCTCGAGTACATCACACAGGCGCAACGCGACGATTGGTTGCAATCCTATGCCCGCGTCTATGGAATGCTGGTCAATCTCAGAGAGAAGCTGAGGTGATCTCTTCCTCAATTCCTCAATTCCTCAACTCCTCAATTCCCTCTTTTCATGTTTTGGCCGCATTTCCGCCTACGGTCCGCGCTCATTGTCGCCCTTGAGTAGCCCTCGGCAGAACGGTTGCGGACGGCAGCCGAAACCAAATTTTAACCGTGTTTCTTGAGCGTCGGTTAACCCAAACGTGGTTACTGGACGATCAATGAAATCACTCGAATTGCGAAGGAGAGGCGGCATGGGCCGTATCGCAGCACTTACCACAAACCCGGTCATGATCGCGCTCGTCGCGATGCTCGCGATCACCGGTTGCGCCTCGAAGAAGACGCCGAACAGCGCCGCCGATCTCGGCCTCAACGGCGCCGGCGCGGCAACGCCCGGGTCGGCCCAGGACTTTACCGTCAATATCGGCGACCGCATCTTCTTCGATACCGATTCTTCCTCGATCCGCGCCGATGCGCAGACGACGCTGTCGCGCCAGGCGCAGTGGCTGAACCAGTACAAGCAGTATGCCATCGTCATCGAAGGCCATGCCGACGAGCGCGGCACGCGCGAATACAATCTGGCGCTCGGCGCCCGCCGTGCTGCCGCCACCCGCGACTTCCTGGTCGCCAAGGGTGTTTCGGCGCAGCGCCTGAAGACCATTTCCTACGGCAAGGAGCGTCCGGTCGCGGTTTGCGACGACATCTCCTGCTGGTCGCAGAACCGCCGCGCCGTGACCACCCTGAGCGGCGCCGGCTCCTGATCGGCAAAAATGCAACACTTAGTGCGAAAGGCGGCCGCAGGGCCGCCTTTTTCGTATCTGCTCGCTCCAAACAAAATTTGGCCGAAGTCTCACGTCCTGTTAAGAGCCGAGAGCGTCTGGCCAGTCCCCAGTTGGCTGGTCTACTTCGAGTGAGAGGCGCGCAACAATGGTTTCACGGCGAGAGGCACATGCATTTCAGATCGGTCTTGAGCGGCACGCTTGCGCTGCTGCTCGTATCAAGTATCGCGGCACTTGCTGACGGTATCGGGGCAAACGCCACCGAGCAGTCATCGGAAAGCGGTTTTTCCTTCCATCTGCCGACGATCAAACTGCCCGCCATTTTCGGCGAAAGGAAAAAGCCGGATCAGGTTCAATTCGCACAACAGGATGGCACCGGCACTCCGGCGCTGGAGGAACAGCTCCGGCAGATGAACGGCAAGATCGAGGAACTCAATTTCCAGGTTCTGCAGATGCAGGAGCAGATCCGCAAGCAGCAGGAAGACAACGAATTCCGTTTCCAGCAGTTGGAAGGCGGTCCGCAAGGCGCGCAGCAGCCGGCCGGACAGAAGAAGTCCGAGGCCGCGCCCAGCAGCGACGGTAACGTGGCGGAGGTCCCGGCAACGCAGGCTCCGGCCGACGCGGGCAAGGCAGCAGACGGCGGCAAAAGCGTCGAAGACGTCATCATCGAATCGCCCAACGGCGATCCCGGCAAGCTGATCCCCGGCGCGCCGCCTAAGACGTTCGGCACCATCACCGTCGACAAAAACGGCAATGTCGTCGAAGCCGATGGCAATGCGCAGGCGAACGCGCCGTCGCAGAATACGGCCCCAGCCAACGGCGCCAGCGCGGCCGGCAACAAGGCCGGTAAATCCGACGACACGGTGGTCGCGGCACTCCCATCGACCAACGACCCGGAGGAGCTTTACCGCAACTCTTACCAGTTCATCCTGTCGGGCGACTACAGCACCGCCGAACAGGGTTTCCGCGATCACATCGCCCGTTTTCCCCGGGACGCCAAAGCGGCGGATGCGCATTACTGGCTTGGTGAATCGCTGCTCGGCCAGCAGAAATACCGCGATGCGGCCGAGATTTTCCTCGCTGCCAGCAAGGACTATCCCAAGGCCAAGAAGGCGCCCGACATGCTGCTGAAGCTCGGCGTTTCACTGGTCGGGCTGAAGCAGCGCGACGTGGCCTGTGCCACTTTCAGCGAGATCGGCAAGCGCTACCCTGATATTTCCGGCGCGCTCAAGGAGCGGGTCAAGCAGGAAAGGGCACTCGCGGCGTGCTAGTTTTTCCGTTGCGTGTCGCTGCCGCAAAACCGGGCCCACGCTTGGGCGACATGCATGACGCTCGACACCGGGCCTGACCTTTCGGATTTTTCGCGGATCGACTTTTCCAACGGCGCTGTTGCGGCCGTGTCCGGCGGCAGCGACTCGACCGCCCTCCTCCTCCTCCTCAAAGCCCATCTCGACCGTAACGCCCCGGCAACGAAATTGCTGGCGGTGACGATCGATCACCAATTGCGGCCGCAAGCGGCAGCGGAAGCGCAAGCCGTGGCCAGGCTGTGCGCGGCGCGCGGCATTGCCCATCGCATCCTCGCCTGGTCGGGGCACAAACCATCGACCGGCCTGCCCGCCGCCGCGCGCGAAGCCCGATACCGGCTGCTCGCCGAGGCCGCCGACGCGGAAGACATCGGCCTGATCCTGACCGGCCACACCGCCGACGACCAGGCCGAGACGGTGCTGATGCGGCAAGCACGTGACGACGGGCCAGGTGAGGAGAGGCCGCGCGACGAAGGGCGGGGCCTTGCCGGCATGGCGCCGGCAACCCTCTACGAGTGGCGGCACTGGATCGTGCGGCCACTGCTCGGCGTAAGGCGTGGGGCACTGCGCGAATTCCTGCGGCGTGAACAGGTTGCCTGGATCGAAGATCCGACCAATGCCGACACCGCTTTCGAGCGGCCGCGCGTCCGCGCAGCACTTGCCGAACGCGATAGTGCGCCTCGCGTGGCCGAAGCGATAGCGTTGGCCAGAAAGGTGGCGGCCGAGCGTGAGCAATTGGGACGCCGCGCGGCCATGCTGATCCGCAGCTTGGCCTCCAGGCCAGCCGCCGGCCTCGTCCGCCTCGACCGGGATTTTGCGACTGAAAGCGACAGCGGGGCGGCTATTTATGCGCTGCGCATTCTGCTGGCGGCGACCGGCGGCACAGCCTTCCTTCCCGACCAGGCCCGCAGCGGAGCCCTTTTCGGCCGGCTCCGCACCGGGGCGCTTTGTGCCACATTGTCGCGGACCGTGATCGATGCCCGGCGTACCGGTATCTTTTTGCATCGCGAATTGCGCGATCTGCCGCCCGCTGTCGAGGTTTCCGACAATGCCCTTTGGGACGGCCGCAGACGGATCACATTGGGCGACAGTTCAAGTGCATTGTTGATCGCGCCGCTGTTGGTAGCCCCGCTCGGGGCGGCTCTTGCCGCAAAGCGGGCAATTGCCGGGCATGGCACGCCGGCAAGCCTTGTACGCGCAGCCCTGGCCGCCGAGCCGGCGTTATGGCGGGATGGCGAATGCCTTGGTCTGCCTGGGGAAGGCCCGGGTTTGCCCGGGGAAAGCCCGATGCCGGCGGCTGTCGCCGCATATCCGGCAGTCGCGCCCTTCGCCCGTTTCCTGCCGTCCTTCGATCTGGCGCCGGCCGATGCCGTCGCCGCCTTGCTTGGCGCGGCGCCGGTTCCAGCCTCGCCATTCGGCGGCCACAGTGCCGGCCTACCACGGGCGAAAGCTTAACCGAGACCTGCTGTTATGCTTGGCAAGGGGAGACGCTCTCCCTATGTTAGGGCCAAGTTTCCTCTCACGACGCGTGTCCGCCCAGCGGCGCCAACGGGACAATTGATGAATCCGAATTATCGCAACCTCGCGCTCTGGGCGATCATAGCGGTCCTGCTCATCGCTCTCTTCAATCTTTTCCAGACGCCGCAGACGCGTGGGGCCTCGAGCGATGTCCCCTATTCGCAGTTCCTGCAGGAAGTCGGGGCGGGACGGATCAAGTCGGTGACCATCGCCGGCGCCCGTATCTCCGGCAATTACACGGACAGCTCCAACGGCTTCCAGACCTATTCGCCTGGGGACCCATCACTGGTTTCGCGTCTGCAGGACAAGAACGTCACCATCAATGCGCGTCCTGAATCCGACGGCTCCAATTCGCTGTTCGGCACCCTGATCTCCTGGCTGCCGATGATCCTCATCCTCGGCGTCTGGATATTCTTCATGCGCCAGATGCAGTCCGGTTCCGGCCGTGCCATGGGCTTCGGCAAGTCGAAGGCCAAGCTTTTGACCGAAGCGCATGGCCGCGTCACCTTTCAGGACGTCGCCGGCGTGGACGAAGCCAAGCAGGATCTGGAAGAGATCGTCGAGTTCCTGCGCGACCCGCAGAAATTCCAGCGGCTCGGCGGCAAGATCCCGCGCGGCGTGCTGCTCGTCGGTCCTCCCGGAACCGGCAAGACGCTGCTCGCCCGCTCGGTCGCCGGTGAAGCCAACGTGCCGTTCTTCACCATTTCGGGCTCGGACTTTGTCGAGATGTTCGTCGGCGTCGGCGCAAGCCGCGTCCGCGACATGTTCGACCAGGCCAAGAAGAATGCGCCTTGCATCATCTTCATCGACGAAATCGACGCGGTCGGCCGCCATCGCGGTGCCGGCCTCGGCGGCGGCAATGACGAACGCGAGCAGACGCTGAACCAGCTGCTGGTCGAGATGGATGGCTTCGAATCCAACGAAAGCATCATCCTGATCGCCGCCACCAACCGGCCCGACGTGCTCGATCCGGCGCTGCTCAGGCCGGGCCGCTTCGATCGCCAGGTGGTGGTGCCGAACCCCGACATCGTCGGCCGCGAGAAGATCCTGAAGGTGCATGTGCGCAACGTGCCGCTGGCGCCCAATGTCGACCTCAAGGTGATCGCGCGCGGCACGCCGGGCTTTTCCGGCGCCGACCTGATGAACCTGGTCAACGAGTCCGCCCTGATGGCGGCGCGGCGCAACAAGCGCCTCGTCACCATGGCCGAATTCGAGGACGCCAAGGACAAGATCATGATGGGCGCCGAGCGCCGCTCGTCGGCGATGACGCAGGCCGAGAAGGAGCTGACCGCCTATCACGAGGCCGGCCACGCCATCCTGGCGCTCAACGTGCCGTCGGCCGATCCGTTGCACAAGGCGACCATCATTCCGCGCGGCCGGGCACTCGGCATGGTCATGCAGCTGCCGGAAGGCGACCGCTATTCGATGAGCTACAAATACATGATCTCGCGCCTCGCCATCATGATGGGCGGCCGTGTCGCCGAGGAGTTCAAGTTCGGCAAGGAGAACATCACCTCGGGCGCCTCCTCCGATATCGAGCAGGCGACCAAGCTGGCGCGCGCCATGGTGACGCGCTGGGGCTTCTCCGACAAGCTCGGCCATGTCGCCTACGGCGACAACCAGGAGGAGGTGTTCCTCGGCCATTCGGTGGCGCGCACGCAGAACATCTCGGAAGAGACGGCGCAGATCATCGACGCCGAAGTGCGCCGGCTGATCGACGAGGCCTATTCGACGGCAAGGTCAATCCTGACTAAGAAAAAGAAGGAATGGATCGCGCTGGCGCAAGGCCTGCTCGAATACGAGACGCTGTCGGGCGAGGAGATCAAGCAGCTGATCGCCGGCAATAAGCCCGCACGCGACCTCGGCGACGACACGCCGCCGAGCCGTGGCTCGGCCGTACCAAAGTCCGGCCGCCGCAAGAAGGGTCCCGAGCCCGAAGGTGGCATGGAACCCCAGCCGTCAAGCTAGGCCCCGGCCCAGGACAGATCGACTTCGAAACGCCGCGGGCTCCAACCGCGGCGTTTCCTTTTGATGTTCGCGAGGCGCAAAAGCTGCCGGTCTCCCTACTTGTGGGCAGGGCTATCGCAGGTGGAAAGCCGAGGCTTTCGCCCTACGATGAGGGAGACTTGGCGCCGACCCTGGGCAAATTGCCTGCCGTTCGGCGCAAGGGCTCAACGGCGCCGACGACCCGCCCTCCGAGGCGGGTTTTTGCTTCCGGCGGCGGACAGAGGGAGCGAAGGAACGCGACCTGACAGTTGGTCCGACCTCGGAAGGCCCTCTCACTTGTTCGGCAATAACAAAAAAGCCCGCGAACCTTGCGGCTCGCGGGTTCCTATCGTCGGATGATGATGGCGCCGGTCAGCTCTTCAGCTTGGCGTTGCAGAGGCTGTAGAAGCCGCCGCCCTTCTGGATCCACCTGAGGCCGCCCAGCGTGTTGGCGTCCTTGTTCGCGTAATAGAGGTCGAGGCAGGTGTGCATGCGGCCCTTGGCCGGGGTCTCGGTTGCATACTTCTTGGAGATCGCCGTCGGGAATTTCACGCCCTGGGGGGCGGTGATGGTCGGCGGCTGCGGATCGCCGGTATACTTGGCATCGGGAGCCGGCAGGGTGTCGTCGTCGGCTGCGCCGGCGCCGCATTGGCTCTTGCGGAAGTCGTTCCACTTCATGCCGTTCAGCGTGTTGCCGGCCTTGGCAGCCTGATATTTGGCGCTGCAATCCGCCATACTGAGGCCTTTGCCGGAATCGGTCGCGGCGGCTGTCGCCGCCTCGGCAGGTGCCGCGGCAGGCTGTGCCGCTGCAGTTGCGCCGGCGGCGCATTCACTCTTGCGGAAGTCGTTCCATTTCATGCCGTTGAGCGTGCCGGCAGCCTTGGCGGCCTGGTATTTGGTGCTGCATTCCTTGGCCGTCAGGCCCGGCGCAGCGTCGTCGGCGGCTGCCGCAGCCTTGGTCGTGGCGGCGGGTTGTGCGGCTGCCGTCGCGTCGGCGGCGCACTGTGTCTTGCGGAAATCGTTCCACTTCATGCCGTTCAGCGTGCCGGCGGCTTTTGCCGCCTGGTACTTGGTGCTGCACTCCTTCGCCGTCAGGCCCGGGGCCGCATCGTCGCCGGCGGCTGCCTTGGTGGTGTCAGTGGCCTTGGCCGGGGCGGTGTCGGTCGTAGCGGCGGTGGCATCGGTGCCGCATTGCGCCTTGCGGAACTGGTTCCAGTTCTGCCCGCCAAGCGTTCCCGCATCCTTCGCCGCGTTATACTTGGTGCTGCACTCGGCCATGGTCAGCGCATTGGCAGGCGCCGCCAGGAACAAGGTCGCGACGGCAAGACCCGTCAAAGTGGCAAGTCGGTGGATGAGCATGCGTTTTCTCCCTGTGGCAGTTCATGATATGTCCCAGTGCAGCAATAGCGCTCAACGGCTGGTTGCGCCAGATGCTAAGTAGCGTAGAGACAAATTTAGAGGTGCATTCTTTTCTTTAAGGTGATGAATTCGTTGCCGGGACCGTCTCCCAGCCAAATTCGTCCGGGTGCATTGCACGGAGAGCGCGCATATGGCTGGTTCCCAGCGAGGCCACTGCGTCACATGACGGACAGTCAAATCGGCGGGTGCGGAGGACCTGAGCCTACCGCTGTCTGGAGCCGCACGATGCGGACTCGGGTTCAAGGCCACACTGCCACAGACCAAAGGATCCAGATGAGTTTGAGTTGACGTTTCTGATGCTGCTGCCGCAACAAGGGCTCGGAACTTGAAAATCAACACACTAGCGTGACGCAAAACACACAAAACAACAATTTTCTAAGGATTGGTCGTCCATAATCATACAATGTGATGACGGGGCTTGGGCCATTTTATGGCATGAGATGCTCGGAAAGAACCATCGGGAAGCTGGCGAACATGGCAGGACATTATTTCGGTACGGACGGCATTCGTGGGCGAGCCAACAAGTTTCCAATGACGGCGGAGGTCGCCATGCGGGTCGGCATGGCCGCCGGCCTCTCGTTCCAGCGCGGCAGCCACCGCCACCGCGTCGTGCTCGGCAAGGATACCAGGCTTTCCGGCTACATGATCGAGAACGCGATGGTATCCGGCCTGTGCGCCGCCGGCATGGATGTCTTCCTGCTCGGCCCTATCCCGACGCCCGCTGTTGCCATGCTGGTGCGCTCGCTGCGCGCCGATATCGGGGTGATGATTTCTGCCTCGCACAACCCCTATTACGACAACGGCATCAAGCTGTTCGGCCCCGATGGCTACAAGCTGTCCGATGAGATCGAGGAGCGTATCGAGGGGATGCTCGACAAGGATATCGAATTGGCGCTCGCTGATTCCGATGGGCTCGGCCGCGCCAAACGCGTGGACGGCGTGCATGACCGCTATATCGAATTCGCCAAGCGCACGCTGCCGCGCTCGATGTCGCTGTCGGGCCTGCGCATCGTCGTCGATTGTGCCAATGGCGCCGCCTACAAGGTGGCGCCCGACGCGCTATGGGAACTCGGCGCCGAGGTCGTTGCCATCAATGTCGAGCCCAACGGCTTCAACATCAACAAGGAATGCGGCTCGACTCATCCAGCCGGCTTGCAAAAGAAGGTGCACGAAGTGCGCGCCGATATCGGCATTGCGCTCGACGGCGATGCCGACCGCGTCGTCATCGTCGACGAGAACGGCGCGATCGTCGATGGCGACCAGATCATGGCGCTGATTGCCGAGTCCTGGCACCAGAGCGGGCGGCTGGCCGGCGGCGGTGTCGTCTCGACGGTAATGTCCAATCTCGGCCTCGAACGCTTCCTCGGCGACATGAACCTGCAGTTGCATCGCACCAAGGTCGGCGACCGCTATGTCGTCGAGCACATGCGTGCCCATGGGCTCAATGTCGGCGGCGAACAGTCGGGTCACATCGTGCTGTCCGACTTTTCGACCACCGGCGACGGCCTTGTCTCGGCGCTGCAGGTGCTCGCCTGCATCAAGCGGCAGAACCGGCCGGTGAGCGAACTGTCGAAGAAGTTCGAGCCGGTGCCGCAGCTGTTGAAGAATGTGCATATTTCCGGCGGCAAGCCGCTCGAGGAGGCGCCGGTCAAGGCAGCGATCGAAGATGCGCGCAATCGCCTCGGCAAGGCCGGGCGCCTGGTCATCCGGCCATCCGGCACGGAGCCGCTCATCCGCGTCATGGCGGAAGGCGACGACCCACAACTTGTCGAGTCCGTCGTCAACGACATCGTCGAGGTCATTTCGGAAACGCGCAGCGCCGCCTGATCTCCCTCCAACATCGGTTCAAAGCCCGCCTTGCCGGCGGGCTTTTTATTGAGTCGCCAATTCCGCCTGCAGCAACGGCCGCCAGATTGCTCGACTTTTGGAGATTCGTGGTTAATCAATACGGTTAAACGCCTTTTAACCTTTCCGATTCATTATCCACAACTGAGGTCAATCACGTTTCGGGCGCGTTCGCCGTTCGAGGGTTCTCAGGAGTGATAAGCATGTTCAACACAGCAAGAATGGCCCTCCTGGCCGCGCTGTTTGCCGGCGCCGGGCCGGCATTCGCCGCCGATTTCGTCGAGCCGCCCGTAGTCGAGGAGGCGCCACCACCGGTTGCCTACGAGCAGCCGGCCGAATTCGGCGGCTGGTATATCCGTGGCGACATCGACTATCACTGGTCGAAGTTTCGTGGCGGCGACTACATCACCTACGGTGTAGCGCCCCAGAATCCCGGCAAGTTCGATACAGGCAAGCTGGACGGCGCCTTCTCGGCCGGCGGCGGTGTTGGTTACCAGATCGACGAGCATTTCCGCACCGATCTCACCTTGGACTGGATGAGCAAGTCCAAATTCCGCGGCTCGACCAACGGCTTCTGCGGCCCGCAGCAAACGCCTTGCACGTCCGTCGATACCTCGTCCTATTCGGCGCTGCTGCTCTTGGCCAACGCCTATGTCGACATCGGCACCTGGCATGGGATCACGCCTTATGTCGGCGCCGGCATCGGCGGTGCCTGGGTCAAGTGGGATGAACTGCACAACGTGGACAGCGACGGTTCATTTGATCATAGCGGTGGCAAGGGCTGGCGTTTTGCCTATGCTGCCATGGCGGGCGCATCCTACTGCCTGACCGATCGCGTCAAACTCGATGTCGGCTACCGCTTCAGCCACATCAATGGCGGTAAGATGTTCGACTATGCCTCCCTCCCCAATGTCGGCCCAGGCTATGACAAAGGCATCAACGTGCACGAAGTGCGTGGCGGCCTGCGCTACCAGTTCGGCAGGTCGGACTGCGCGCCGCCGGAGCCCTACGTTCCAGAACCCGAGCCCGTCTACACCAAGTAGTTGTTTCTGAAATCCAGGAATTCGTCGACCGCCCGGCTGATGCCGGGCGGTTTCGTTTTGGCTGCCTAAGATGCTGCGGCGCTCGGGAACACCGCCCAACTTGAGAAGCGAAAGCGGATCAAATCAATTGCTAACGCCTTGTTATCCTTAACCCGCACTTAACCCCTATGGTTAACAATGCTGTCTGAAACGGCGCGCGATTGCGAATGCGCCAAGTTCGGGAGCCGAGGACCATGACATCCAAATCGCCTGTAGCACTGGCGCTAGCAGCAGTCGTCGTGTTGCCGCTGACGCCGGCGCTTGGTGCCGATTACGAACCGCCGGTCTATGTCGACCAGGCGCCCGATTATGTACCGGTCGAGGTTGGCTCGGGATGGTATCTGCGCGGCGATGTCTCCTATCTGGTGCAGAAGAGCTTCAGGGATGAGGATTTCGCCTTCACGCCCGCGAGCTTCGACGAAAAGGAAGATCCCATCTTCGCCAGCATTGGCTTCGGCTACCATTTCAACGACTATTTGCGCGCCGATCTCAATGCCGGCTATCTGCCCGGCAACAAGATCGAGGTCGGCTATAACAACGGAACGACCGTGGCATCGGCGACCCTGAAGAACTATGCCTTCTCAGGCATACTCAATGGCTATGTCGACCTTGGCACCTATGTCGGAATCACGCCTTATCTCGGCGCTGGTGTCGGTATCCTCCAGAGCAAGCGCCGCCTGTCGGCGAGCTACTTCACCGCCAACGCCGACCCCACCGACGATTTCGTCCTGCGTGACAACAAGACCCAATACTCCTTCGCCTACACGCTGAATGCCGGCCTTGCCTACCAAGTGTCCAAGAATGTCTCAGTCGATGTGGGGTATCAGTATTTCTCCGCACCCGACGCCGAATATGTGACGGCCGAAAGCCTGACTTCTTATCCGATCCGCAAAGGGATCAATAATCACCAGGTCAAAGTCGGACTGCGATACGACCTCTGGTAGGCTCGATCGAAGCTGAGGCGTGAACAATGGCGGGTCTTTGGCCCGCCGTTTGCGTTGTGGCACTTTTTTCCAAAGGCAGCCGGTATCCCGACAGCGACAAAAACTTTCCCCTTGACGCCGAAAGCCTGAACGCATATCGCCGTCCGTGGGCCACCCCTCCCCAACGAGGGGCCACTATCTGGAAGGATAGACCACGATGACGACGCATACGAAGCCCGAATTCCGTCCGGCAAATCCCAATTTTTCCTCAGGTCCCTGTGCAAAACGCCCCGGCTGGTCGGTCGAGGCGCTCAAAAATGCCGCGCTCGGGCGCTCGCACCGTGCCAAGATCGGCAAGACCAAGCTTGAACAAGCGATCGAGCTGACGCGGGAAATCCTCCAGGTTCCGGCGGATTACCGCATCGGCATCGTGCCGGCATCGGATACCGGCGCGGTCGAGATGGCGCTGTGGTCGCTGCTGGGCGAGCGCGGCGTCGACATGGTCGCCTGGGAGAGTTTTGGTTCCGGCTGGGTCACCGACGTCGTCAAGCAATTGAAGCTCGCCGACGCGCGCAAGATCGAAGCCGGCTATGGCGCGCTGCCCGACCTGACGAAAATCGATTTCGATCGCGACGTGGTCTTCACCTGGAACGGCACGACTTCGGGCGTGCGCGTGCCGAACGGCGATTTCATTCCGGCCGACCGCCGCGGCCTGACCATCTGCGACGCCACTTCGGCCGCGTTTGCGCAAAGGCTCGATTTCGAGAAACTCGACGTCGTCACCTTCTCCTGGCAGAAGGTGCTGGGGGGTGAGGGCGCGCATGGCATGCTGATCCTCAGTCCGCGCGCCGTCGAGCGCCTGGAAAGCTACAAGCCGGCCTGGCCGCTGCCGAAGATCTTCCGGCTCACTTCGGGCGGCAAGCTGATCGAAGGCATCTTCAAGGGCGAGACCATCAACACGCCGTCAATGCTGTGCGTGGAGGACTATCGCGACGCGCTGCGTTGGGCGCAGTCGATCGGCGGCCTCGACGCGCTGGTCACCAGAGCGGATGCCAATGCCGCTGTTCTGGATCGCTTTGTCGGAAAATCTTCCTGGCTCGGCCATCTTGCCGTCAACCCGGCGACGCGCTCGAACACATCGGTCTGCCTTTCCTTCACCGATCCGGATGTCGCTGCACTCAACGCCGATGGACAGGCTGCGTTCGCCAAGGCAATCGTCTCGGCGCTCGACAAGGAAGGCGTCGCCTACGACATCGGCGCCTATCGCGATGCACCGCCCGGCCTGCGCATCTGGTGCGGCGCGACAGTCGAGACCTCCGATCTCGAAGCGCTGCTGCCCTGGCTCGACTGGGCTTTTGCCGCACAAAAGGCGTCGCTGAAGGCAGCCGCCTGACTCCCTCTCCCTCGAGGGAGGGTGGCCCAAAGGGGCGGGTGGGGTCGCCTCCAACCGCTCACCGATCCGCGATCCAGAAAGAAAAAGATTTGGCCGCATCCGGCCGCAATGACCCCACCCCGGCGCTTCGCGCCGACCCTCCCCTCAAGGGGGAGGGACGCCAATCGCAAAGGACCAAGCCAATGCCCCGCGTTCTCGTCTCAGACAAACTTTCCACCACCGCCGTGCAGATCTTCAGGGATCGCGGCATCGAGGTCGACTATTTGCCGGATCTCGGCAAGGACAAGGAAAAACTGCTCGAAGTGATCGGCCAGTATGATGGGCTGGCCATCCGCTCGGCGACAAAGGTCACGGAGAAGCTGATCAACGCCGCGACCAGGCTGAAGGTCGTGGGCCGCGCCGGCATCGGCGTCGACAATGTCGACATCCCGGCGGCGAGCCGCAAGGGTATCATCGTGATGAACACGCCTTTCGGCAATTCGATCACCACCGCCGAGCATGCCGTCGCCATGATCTTCGCACTGGCCCGCCAGATACCGGAGGCCAACGCCTCGACCCATGCCGGCAAATGGGAAAAGAACCGCTTCATGGGCGTCGAGATCACCGGCAAGACGCTCGGCATCATCGGTTGCGGCAATATCGGCTCGATCGTCGCTACGCGCGGCGTCGGCCTGAAGATGCACGTCGTCGCCTTCGATCCGTTCCTGTCGGACAGCCGCGCCGAGGAACTCGGTGTCGAAAAGGTCGAGCTCGACGAGCTGTTCGCCCGTGCCGACTTCATCACGCTGCACACACCGCTTACCGACAAGACGCGCAACATCATCGACGCCGCGGCGATCGCAAAGATGAAGACCGGCGTGCGTATCATCAACTGCGCGCGTGGCGGGCTGATCGTCGAGGCCGACCTGATCGCGGCCTTGAAGAGCGGCAAGGTGGCCGGCGCCGGCATCGACGTGTTCGAGGTCGAACCGGCGGAGAACAACGCGCTGTTCGGCATGGAGAATGTGGTGGCGACGCCGCATCTCGGTGCCTCGACGATGGAGGCGCAGGAGAACGTCGCGCTACAGGTCGCCGAGCAGATGTCGGACTATCTGATCAAGGGCGCCGTTTCCAATGCCATCAACATGCCGTCGATCACCGCCGAGGAAGCGCCGCGGCTGAAACCTTTCGTCAAGCTCGCCGAAGTGCTCGGCGCCTTTGTCGGACAGGTCACCGAGGATCCGATCAAGGAGGTCGAGATCCTGTTCGACGGCTCGACCGCGACGATGAATACGCGGGCGCTGATCAGCGCTACTCTTGCCGGGCTGATCCGGCCGCAGGTCGCCGACGTCAACATGGTGTCGGCGCCGATCATGGTGAAGGAGCGCGGCATCATCGTCGCCGAGGTCAAGCGCGACAAGTCGGGCGTGTTCGACGGCTATATCAAGCTAACGGTCAAGACCGAGCACAGGACGCGCTCGATCGCCGGCACCTGTTTTTCGGACGGCAAGCCGCGCTTCATCCAGATCAAGGGCATCAATCTCGACGCCGAGGTCGGTCAGCACATGCTCTACACGACCAATGCCGACGCGCCCGGCATCATCGGCCTGCTCGGCACGGTGTGCGGCGAGAACGGCGTCAACATCGCCAATTTCCAGCTCGGCCGCAACCGGCCGGGCGGCGATGCCATTGCGTTGCTCTATCTCGATGCGCCGTTCCCGGAAGACGTGTTGGCGCAGGTGCGCTCGCACAAATCGATCGACTCGGCCAAGCGGCTGCATTTCGACGTCGGCGCGGCCTGAAATTCGATCACCCCGTGTGCAGCAGCACGCGGGGCGCTTCCATGGTCGTTGACGGACCGCAGTGAACCGTCGCGGCAAGCGACTTCATTGAGCAGCGGATACCGCCATCTTCCGTCCGCTGTATTCGGCGAGGCTGATGCCGCCCAGCACCAGCGCGAGAGCCAGCGCCTGATAAAGCTGGAATGTCTCACCGACAATCAGCACCGACAGCAGCGTACCGAAGATCGGCACCAGATTGATGAACAGGCCGGCCCGGTTGGCGCCGATCAGCTCGTTGCCTCTGATATAGAAGATCTGCGAGATGACCGAAGCACCGATGGCAGTATAGAACGCGACAGCCCAGCCGCGGGCGTCGGGGACGATGACCTTGCCGGCGGCAATCTCCCACAGGAAGAAAGGCAGCGATGTGATGAGTGCGGCAACCGACAGCGCCAGCATCAGGCTCTGCCAGCGGATGACCGGCTTCAGCCGCAACCCCACCGAATAGAAGGAGTAGCAAAGCACGGCGACCAGCATGATCGCGTCGCCGAAGTTGAGATCCAGCTTGAGAAGCTGGCGCAGGTCGCCATGGCTCGCCGTCACCGCGACGCCGATGATGGTCAGCACGACGCCAGCGATCTGCACCCGGTTCACCCGCAGGCGAAACAGCACGAAATTGGCGATGATGATCACGATCGGTATCGCCGCCTGCTCGATCGAGACGTTGATTGCCGTCGTGTAGTTGAGCGCCGTGTAGAAGATCGCATTGAAAAAGGCGAAGCCGCAAGCGCCGAGCCCGCCAAGCAGCAACCAGTGCCGACGCACCACTGGCCAGTCCTGATGCAGCGTTCGCCAGCCGATCGGCAGCAGGATCAGAACGGCCAGAGTCCAGCGCAGGAAGACCAGCGTCATCGGCGAAATGTGGTCGACCGCCAGCTTGCCGGCCACGGAGTTGCCGCCCCACAGCAAGGTGGTGAACAGCAGGAAAAGGTAGGCGGCTCGATGCATCGTGACATTCCGGCCAGGCAGAGGGAATTCGACGTCGGTGTGGGCCTATTGCGACCGCCAACCCAAGTAAATGATGTCAAAGGCGAAAATTGTTGTGCCTCGGGGCGTTTTGGGCGGCAAAGAGTGGTCGCGCTCGCCGGGTCTTGACGCTATAGAGCGACGTGCGTGCAATTGGACGCTACAAGTACGCGTCGGAAGGCTCTAATCCTCGCGTCGTGCTTTTCCGAAAATCGATTCCGATTTTGGGGGCCGATGCGATAGAGGCCTGTCGTTTCGAACTGTTTTCAAGCTGCTCGTGCGGCGTCTCAAGGGAAAAGAAATATGGCCAATGTGGTGGTCGTCGGCTCGCAATGGGGCGATGAGGGCAAAGGCAAGATCGTAGACTGGCTGTCGGAGCGCGCCGACGTTGTCGTGCGCTTCCAAGGCGGCCACAATGCCGGCCACACGCTGGTCGTCGACGGCAAGGTCTACAAGCTGTCGCTGCTGCCGTCCGGCGTGGTGCGGCAAGGCAAGCTGTCCATCATCGGCAATGGCGTCGTCTTCGATCCGCACGCTTTCGTCGCGGAGGTTGCGAAATTGAAGGCGCAGGGCGTCGAGGTGACGCCGGACCGCCTGAAAATAGCCGAAAACACCGCGCTTATCCTGTCCTTGCACCGGGAGCTGGACGGATTCCGCGAGGACGCCGCGTCCAATTCCGGAACGAAGATCGGCACGACCCGCCGCGGTATCGGTCCCGCCTACGAAGACAAGGTGGGCCGGCGCGCGGTCAGGGTGATGGATTTGGCGGATTTGGAAACGCTACCCTTGAAGGTCTACAGGCTGCTGACGCACCACAATGCGCTGCGGCGCGGGCTTGGCCATGCCGAAGTCACGCATGAGGCGATCATGAGCGAGCTGATTTCCGTCGCTGACGAGATCCTGCCCTATATGGACCGCGTCTGGAAAATCCTCGACGACAAGCGCCGCGCCGGCGAGCGCATCCTGTTCGAGGGCGCGCAAGGCACGTTGCTCGACATCGATCATGGTACCTATCCGTTCGTCACCTCGTCCAATACGGTTGCCGGTCAGGCCGCCGCGGGCTCCGGTGTCGGCCCGGGCGCCATCGGCTATGTGCTCGGCATCACCAAAGCCTATACCACGCGCGTCGGCGAAGGCCCGTTTCCGACCGAGCAGAAGAACGAGATCGGCGAGTTCCTGGGCACGCGTGGCCATGAATTCGGCGTCGTCACCGGCCGCAAGCGGCGCTGCGGCTGGTTCGATGCCGTGCTGGTCCGCCAGGCTGTCGCCGTCAACGGCATCAAGGGCATTGCGCTGACCAAGCTCGATGTGCTCGATGGGCTGGACGAGATCAAGGTCTGTACCGGCTACCGACTCGACGGCGAGGCGATCGATTACCTGCCGGCCAGCCAGGGTGCGCAGGCCCGCGTCGAACCGGTCTACGAAACGTTGGAGGGGTGGAAAGGTACCACCGCCGGCGCGCGCAGCTGGAACGATCTGCCGGCGCAGGCGGTGAAGTACGTCCGCCACATCGAAGAGCTGATCGGCGCGCCGGTCGCACTCCTTTCCACCAGCCCTGAACGGGACGACACGATACTTGTGACCGATCCGTTTCAAGACTAGTTTCTCAGCCTTTCCGGGCATTGCGGCTGATTTGCGGGGGCCGGCCCAGAAACAAATGCAGGTCGACTGAAGCATGGTAGATTTTGTTGGTGCCCTGAAAAAGACGCTAGACAAGCTTGATAAGCCGTCGGCGGAAGTGCGCGCCAAAGTTTATGACATGGCGCGTTCGACGATCGCGAAGAAAATTGCCGAACGCGATCCGCCGTTTGCGCCGTCGGATGTCGCCAGGCAGAAGCGCGCACTCGAAGACGCCATCGCAAGCGTTGAGCGAGAATATGCTAAACCGGCACCGGCATCCGATCCGCTGGCGGAACTGGAGGACATCTTCTCCTCCATCGACCGCAACAAGAACCAGCCCAGCCATGTCCGGCAGCCGGCAAAGACCGAGCCAGCAAAGACGGAGCCAGCAACGACCGGGCCAGCAAAGACCGGGCCGGCCCAGACTGGGCCGGCATGGCAGTCCACGCCCGCCAAGGCGGTGCCGAACTGGCAAAAGCCGCAGCCCGTCGCTCTTCCTCAAGAGCGCGCTGGTCCGCCGCCGTCCGATATGGATCTTCCGACGGCCGATGACCAAGACAGCGTTTTTCGGGGCGACGACTTTTCCAACGACGGCGGCCCCGCGGAGGACAGGTTCCAGCGACTCCATCCTGCCGAGCGCAGGCGCAGCTATGGCGGCGTGATCGCCGCCGCCATTGCCCTGCTGGTCATTGCCGGTGGCGGTTATGGCATCTGGCTGAACAAGGATGCGTTCGGCAGCATGCTCGGCCTCGACGAGACCAAAGCCGTCGCCACCGAACCGCTGGTAAAACCAGCCCCGGCCAAGCCGGTGGCCGATGCGGCCGTACCGGCCGCCGCGCCTCCGACGGAGGCCGGCGAGGGCGCGAAGTTTACGCAGCGCCTTACGCCCGAGGGCCACGAAGTCGATCCCGGCCCCGCGGCCGGGCAGGCGGGCATCGGCGAAGGCGAATCCGTCGCCGCACTGACCACGCCGCCGTCGGCCGCTCAAGCGCCGACCACCCCGGCACCCGCCGCGCCGGCACCGGCCGCACCCGCCGACACGCAAGCCACGGCCAATGCTCCACCAGTCGATGGGTCCGCTGCGCCAACGCCCGCAACGCCGCCCGATGCTGCAGCTACTCCGCCAGCCCCTGCAACGGCCGCCCCACCGCCCGCGACGGCAGCGGCACCGACGGTAGTTCCGCCGCAAGCCGCGTTGGCCGTCGGCCAGAAGGCGATCTTCTACGAGGAGCGCACCAGCACCGCTCAAGGCTCGGCCGAGCCCGGCAACATCGTCTGGTCGCTGGTGCAGGAATCGCCCGGCGGCGACCTGCCGCCCGAGCCGGCGATCCGTGCCGAGGCGACCATTCCAGGCAAGGATATCCAGTTGCGCATGACGATCCGTCGCAACACCGACCAGACGCTGCCGGCCAGCCACATCATCGAGATGATCTTCCTGACGCCTAATGGCTTCGAGGGCGGCGGTGTCGACAACATCTTGCGTGTCGCCATGAAGGGCTCCGAGCAGGATGCCGGCAGCCCGCTGATCGGCATCCCGGCCAAGATCGCCGATGGCTTCTTCCTGGTTGCGCTCAACGACACCAAGGCGGATGAAGACGCCAATCTGACCTTGCTCAGAGGTCAGGACTGGATTGACGTGCCGGTCGTCTACAAGACCGGGCGGCGGGCGCTGCTCACCATGGAAAAGGGAATTCCCGGCGAGAAGGTATTCGACGAGGCGCTGAAGGCCTGGCAGACAAAGACGGCGGGGTGAGGCCGGCTCACCAGCCCAACGCCTCCTTGGCTCAGAAGCCTTGGAACAGCATGTCGAGCGCGCTCACGATGTCTTCGTGATGCCTGGTCAGATTCAGTCGGCTCTCGCCCAGTTCCGTCGCCGCAACCGTGGCGATCAAATGGGTGGCCATGACCAATTTCCGACCATTGATCTCGAAAATGGGATGGAGCCTTCGCATTGGTGATGGTGCCATCGCAACCGGCAGCAGCGGGACGACCACCCGGGTCTTGAAATGGTCGAGCAGATCGGCCTGGACGTCGAGGAGATAGCCGCCTTCGATGCTACTCGCGAAGACGTCGTAGCGCGCCATCAGAATTGCCGATGTTCTGCCAGCGGAATACCGTGTTTTTCGACATATTCGTTCCACGCATCTATCGTCGCGCGGTTCTCAAGCTTCCACAGCCGCGTCTTTTCGGCGGCCACTGCCTCTGCGATGCCGGCTTCAGCGGCGCGCGAGACATTAACATCGAGCCCCTTGGCTTCCTTCATGAGCTTTGAGTCGATAGACAGATTTGCCGGCTGACGAACCGCATTCACAGCTATCTTGCGCATGATCACCTCCGCAGCATGCGCATAACATATGCGCACTCCTGTCTAGCCGCAATGACAAGGCGCTTGAACTCGCGAATTACCCCTCCATCTCCTCGCGCAGCATCTCGAGTTCCAGCCATTCCTCCTCGAGCGCTGCCAGTGTGACGCGCTCCTTGTCGAGCGCGGCAATCGTCTTCTGGAACGAGGCCGGGTCGCGCTCGTAATAGGCCGGATCGGCGATGTTGTTCTCCAGCCGCGAGATCGAGGCCGACACCGCCTCGATCTTCTTGGGCAAGGTTTCCAGCGCGAATTTCTGCTTGAACGACAGTTTCTTTGCCGGGCCCTTGGGAGCGACCGCGTCGCTCCTGCTTGCGGCCGTCGCCTCGCTGGTCTCTGCCTTCGGCCGCGCCTTGCGGTCGTCCAGCCTGGTGCCGCCGCGCTGCGCCAGCATGTCGGAATAGCCGCCGGCATATTCGATCCAGCGGCCATCACCATCCGGCGCGATGATGCTGGTCACGGTGCGGTCGAGGAAATCGCGATCGTGGCTGACCAGGATCACCGTGCCGGCAAAGCCGGCGACCAGTTCCTGCAGCAACTCCAGCGTCTCCATATCGAGGTCGTTGGTCGGCTCGTCGAGCACAAGCAGGTTTGCCGGCCGCGCCAAAACGCGGGCGAGAATCAGCCGTGCCCGCTCGCCGCCCGAAAGCTCGCGCACCGGCGTGCGCGCCTGTTCCGGCTTGAACAGGAAGTCTTTCATGTAAGAGACGACGTGGCGCTGTTCGCCATTGATGACCAGGTTCTCGCCGCGACCGTCGGTGAGATACTGCGCCAGTGTCTCCTGTGGATCGACGGCCTCGCGCTTCTGGTCGAGCGTGGCGATCTCCAGATTGGTGCCGAGCCGCACCGTGCCTGCGTCCGGCTTCAATTCGCCGGTCAGCATCTTCAACAGCGTCGTCTTGCCAGCGCCGTTCGGCCCGACCAAGCCAACGCGATCGCCGCGCTGGATGCGGGTCGAAAATCCCTTGACCACGATCAGATCGCCAAAGCTCTTCTCGATGTTCCTGGCCTCTATCACCAGCTTGCCGGATTCGGCGGCGTCGCTGGCTGTCATCGTCGCCGCACCCTCGGCGCCGCGATGACCGCGAAAGCGCTGGCGCATGGTCTGCAACTCACCGAGCCGGCGCATGTTGCGCTTGCGCCGCGCTGTCACGCCATAGCGCAGCCAGTGCTCCTCGCGGACGATCTGGCGACCGAGCTTGTGCTGCTCGCGCTCTTCCTCCTCCAGCACCGTGTCGCGCCATTGCTCGAAATAGCCAAAGCCCTTGTCGAGACGGCGGGTCTGCCCGCGGTCGAGCCAGATTGTGGCGCGTGACACGCGCTCGAGAAAACGGCGGTCATGCGAGATGACGACCAGTGCCGAGGAGGTGCGGGCAAGCTCCTCCTCCAGCCATTCGATGACCGACAGGTCAAGATGGTTTGTCGGCTCATCGAGGAGGAGAATGTCGGGCTCCGGCGCCATGACGCGGGCGAGTGCCGCACGCCTCGCCTCGCCGCCGGAGAGGTCGTTCGGCCGTTCTTCGCCGGTCAGGCCGAGATGCTCCATCAGATAGGTGGCGCGATAGGGATCGTCGGCGGGCCCGAGCCCCGCCTCGACATAGGCGCGGACGGTCGCAAAACCTTCCATGTCGGGCATTTGCGGCAAGTAGCGCACGGTTGCCGAAGGCTGGCGGAAGACTTCGCCGTCCTGCGGCTCGATCAGCCCGGCGGCGATCTTGAGGAGCGTCGACTTGCCCGAACCGTTTCGGCCGACCAAGGCGATCTTGTCGCCAGCTGAGGCCGTCAGGGCGGCACCGTCGAGCAGCGGCGTGCCGCCAAAGGTCAGCTTTATCCCATCGAGATTGAGAAGCGGCGGTGCCATGTCAGCTTTCAGGTAAGGGAAAAGGATGCGCGAGCAGCAGCGCGCGGCCGCTGGCCAGCGCGATTTCCAACCGGCCCCTGACCTCGTTGGAAATGGTCAGCGACGAGCCGAACGCAACCTCGACATGGTCGAGCGGCCATTTGGCACCGGTGACGCTCAGGCCGGCGAGATCGGAGAAGCCGAGCACCGAAAACAGCGTGCCGTCGGCATAGTCGAAGCCAGTCTTTCCGGGCAGCAAGGGAATGCCTTCCTGTGCGCCGCTGGTCAAAAGCACGTCCGTCCCGCCTTCCGCCAGCCGGACGCTCAGCGCCAGATGCAGGAAGATGTGGTCGGTGCGTTTGCCGCCGAAAGCGCCTGCGAGCACAAGGCTGGTCGCACCGCGTTCGAGTGCGGCGGCGATAGCGAGTTCACCGTCGGTCTTGTCCTTTTCGGCGGGAAACACCTGCCGTGGCACGGCGGCCAGATCCTCCGGCAACTCGGCAGGTACGGAATCGAAATCGCCGACCCAGAGTTCCGGCCTCAGGCCCAGCATACGGGCATGGCCGATGCCGGCATCGGCAGCGATGACGCGCGAGCCTTCGACCTGGCGGTCGAGCAGCGGCGTGCGGATGAGATCGCCGCCAAGCAGGATGGTGAATTTGCTCATATCTCGTGGCCCTTACCAGCCCTGCCCCAGAAACGGAAGAATGAAACGGAAGATGAAACGGCAGACGAAACGGAAGGCTGGGCTTTGGATGCCCGGCAAACTTCCGCTTGCGCGGCACTTCGGCCGGGCCTATGTGTCGAAACGCTCTAACGGGGTGCCGGACGCGATCTTCGCGGACCGGCTGAGAGGCAAGACTGCCAACCCGCTGAACCTGATCCGGTTTGTACCGGCGGAGGGATTAGACGCTTCGGACAGCCCGGCGCCTCAATTCCTTTCAATGCGAACGAAGGAGGCGCCGATGCGCAGTTTTTTCCACTCTCTTGTCCCGATTGTCCTGCTTGCGGCATCCGCGCTCGCCCTGCCAGGGCAGGCATCGGCACAGGATAGACTGACCGTCTATACCTATGAAAGCTTCACCGCCGATTGGGGTCCGGGACCGGCGGTGAAGAAGGCCTTCGAGGCCGAGTGCAGCTGCGTCGTCGAATTCGTCTCGGTCGCTGACGGCGTGGCGCTGCTCAACCGTGTGAAGCTGGAAGGGGCCGCCACCAAGGCCGATATCGTGCTTGGCCTCGATACCAATTTAACCGCCGACGCCAAGGCAACCGGCCTGTTTTCGCCGCATGGCGCCATATCGGATGTCAGCGTGCCGGGCGGCTGGCGCGACGATACTTTCGTGCCGTTCGACTATGGCTATTTCGCCGTCGTCTACGATACCGAAAAACTGAAGAACCCGCCGAAGAGCCTCAGGGAATTGGTCGAGGGCGATGCCGGAGAGAAGATCGTCATCCAGGACCCGCGCACCTCGACGCCGGGCCTTGGCCTGCTGTTGTGGGTCAAGTCGGTCTATGGCGACAAGGCGCCCGAAGCCTGGGCCAAGCTCAAGGCAAAGGTGCTGACGGTGACGCCAGGCTGGAGCGAGGCCTACGGCCTGTTCACCAAGGGCGAGGCGCCGATGGTGCTGTCGTATACCACGTCGCCGGCCTACCACATGGTCGCCGAAAACACCGAGCGCTACCAGGCGGCGTCCTTCGAGGAAGGCGAATACCTGCAGATCGAAGTTGCGGGGATCACCACCAAGGGCGCGAAGAACCCGCTGGCGGAAAAGTTCATCGCCTTCATGACCGGACCGAAATTCCAGGATGTCATTCCCGAAACCAACTGGATGTTCCCGGCCGGCAAGACCGACAAGCCGCTCAATCCGGCGTTCGACAAGCTTGTCAAACCGACCAAAACCTTGCTGTTCAGCCCGGAGGAAGTCGCGGCCCACCGCAAGGCCTGGGTCGATGAGTGGCTTGCGGCGATGAGCAAGTAGCTTTGGCCGATTGATCGAAGATGATCGCTCTACGGCGCCCCCCTCTGTCCTGCCGGACATCTCCCCCACAAGGGGGGAGATCGGACGGCACGGCGGCTTTCGCCAGTCGCCGATGTTGCTGGAATGAGCGGAGCGCTGAAACTGCCAATCTCACCCCTTGTGGGGGAGATGTCCGGCAGGACAGAGGGGGCGCGAAGGAACGCAATCCTCACTAAGAATCTCGAATCTGGTAGTCTAGCGTGCAACGCGCACCATCATCTGACTCCCGCGTCAACGCCGGCATCGTCGCGCTCGCCGCCATCGCGTTGCTGATCGGCGGTGCATTCACCGGGCTCGTCGTCGAAGCCACGCGCGACCCGTCCGGTGTTGTCTCCGCCTTCGATTCGTATCTCTTGCGTATCGTCCGTTTCACGCTCTGGCAGGCTCTGTTGTCGACCCTGCTCTCCGTCGCGCCAGCGCTGTTCGTCGCGCGTGCCCTGTCGCGGCATCCACAGTTTTTCGGGCGAGGCTTTATCCTGCAGCTTTTCGCCGTGCCACTGGCGCTGCCGGCCATTGTTGCCGCACTCGGTGTCTTGGCACTCTATGGCCGCGCCGGCTATTTTGCCGGCACGCTGGGCGCGCTAGGCGGCCAGAGCTGGCCCGGCATCTATGGCCTGTCGGGCATACTCGTCGCCCATGTCTTCTTCAACCTGCCGCTGGCGACGCGGCTGTTCCTGGAGGCGTTGCAGATCGTGCCGGCCGACCAATGGCGGCTGGCGAGCCAGCTTGGCATGGGTGCTGCGCCGGCCTTCCGGCTGATCGAATGGCCGCCGCTGCGTGCGGCCTTGCCGGGCGTTGCCGGGCTCGTTTTCATGCTGTGCATCACCTCCTTCACCATCGTGCTTACGCTCGGCGGCGGACCCAGCGCGACGACGCTGGAGGTTGCCATCTACCAGGCGCTGCGTTTCGACTTCGACCCGGCGCGGGCTGTGACGCTGACCCTGCTGCAGATTGCCCTGACCTTCGTGGTCGTGCTGGCCTTGACGCGGCTTGGCGCCAATATGACCGGCGACGCCAATCTGCCGGTGGCGCCGCGCCGGTATTTTTTAGCCGGTGCGGCCGAGACCGTGCTGAACGCGCTGGTGATCGGGCTGGCACTGCTATTTGTCGCCGGGCCGATGGCGGCCACGCTGGCGGCCGGGCTTGGCGCCGATCTCGGCCGCCTTGCCGGCGAGAGCGCGGTGCGGCAAGCGACGGCGACCAGTGCCGTGCTGTCCGTCTTATCGGCGCTGCTCTCCCTGGCGCTGTCGCTGTCGCTGGTCATGGCGCGCCGGGCGCTGGCGCTCACCCGGCGGACAGGCCGGCGGACGGTGCTCGAGCATCTGGCCGACACCGGTGCGGGGTTCGTCCTGGTGGTGCCGCCCATCGTCATCGGCGCCGGCTGGTTCCTGCTCCTGCGCACCGTCAGCGATGTCTTTGCGATCGCCCCTGTCATGGTCGTTGCGGTCAATGCGGTGATGGCGATGCCGTTCGCCATCCGCGCCATCCGCCCTGCCTATGACGCGGCGAGCGAACGCCACGAACGGCTTTGCGCACAGCTTGGCATCTCGGGCTGGAACCGGTTGCGGCTGGTCGACTGGCCGTCGCTGCGGCGGCCGCTCGCCACCGGCTTCGCTTTCGCCATGGCGCTGTCGCTCGGCGATCTTGGCGTCATTGCGCTGTTCGGCAGCGATTCCGTGCAAACCTTGCCCTACCTGCTGCTGGCCCGCATGGGCAGTTACCGCACCGAGGATGCGGCCGGGCTGGCGCTGGTGCTCGGCCTTGTCTGCCTGGCGCTGGTGCTGACCGCGGACTGGATGGGAAGGAGGGAGAAATCATGATGCCGATCAGCCCGGAACGGTCCATTTCGGTGGAAAAAGGCGCGGCCGTGCGGCTCGATAATGTCTCGTTCAGCTATGGTGAAACGCCGCTTATATTCGATGTCGATTTCCCGGCGTCGGAAATCACCGCCATCATGGGGCCGAGCGGTTCGGGAAAGTCGACACTGCTCAATCTGGTGGCCGGTTTCGAAGCGCCACGGTCAGGCCGCGTGCTCATCGGCGGCGCCGACGTCAGCACTGCGCCGCCATCAGCGCGGCCGGTATCGATGGTGTTCCAGGAAAACAACCTGTTTGCCCATCTGTCCCTCGAGCAGAATGTCGGGCTCGGCCGCTCGCCTTCGCTCAGGCTGAGCGAGGCTGACCGCGCCGCAATCGCCGCAGCGCTGAAGCGCGTCGGCCTTGCCGGCAAGGAAAGCCGACTGCCGCGCGAACTCTCCGGCGGCGAGCGGCAGCGCGTCGCGCTCGCCCGGGTTTTAGTGCGCGACCGGCCGGTGCTGTTGCTTGACGAGCCGTTCGCTTCGCTCGGACCGGCACTGCGCGACGACATGCTCGACCTGGTGGCCGACGTCCATTCGGAGCAGCGCATGACGGTGCTATTCGTCACGCACCAGCCGGACGATGCGCGCCGTATCGGCCAAAACATGGTTTTCCTGGACGGTGGCACGGTTGCCGCGACCGGCACCGCCGCCGATTTTTTCGTTGGGGCTGGACCGGAGGCATTCCGACGCTATATCGGCTCGGGTCCGTTTGCGACTGGATCACGAGATGTTGCCCGGAAGCGGACATAATTTATGGTCAAACCGGCGGAAGGCGAAGCGGCGCTTGCTTGCCATGGTCGAGGTAGTGTGGCTAGGTCCGCCAGGAACTGGTCCGGCTTAGACCGTGATTTGCCCTTGCTGCCTCGTATCTGTCGGACGCACGAAGGACGCCGTAGAACTTGATTTTGCGCGTGATGCTTTCCGGAAATCGCGCCCGATTTTCGCGGTCACGTCCCAGGACTTGAAAGGAAGCCGACCTGCCGACCGGCATCGACAATCGGAGGCTGAAACCGCTGGCGCGCTTTCTTGCGCTGGCCGGTCTTGCCGTGGCGCTGGCAAGCTGCCAGATGTTCACGCCTCCCGACGTGCAGGAATCGGGCTTCCAGCCCTCCGACAAGCCGATTACGGTCGACAATGTCGCCGCTAACAGCAGGCTCGCCGAACTGGCGAAGGCGCAGCACCCGCGCATCCTCGCCACCTATGGCGGCGAGTATTCCGACCCCAAGCTCGAGCGCATGGTGGCCAAGGTCGTCGGCAGACTGACCGTGGTGTCGGCCAACCCGACCCAGACCTACCGCATCACCATCCTCAACTCGCCCAACGTCAATGCCTTCGCGCTGCCGGGCGGCTATCTCTACATCACCCGCGGCCTGCTGGCGTTGGCCAACGATTCAGCCGAGCTTGCCGCCGTCATTGCGCATGAGATGGGCCACGTTACGGCCAATCATGGTCTGCAGCGCCAGCAGCTGGAAGCCGAAGAGGGGTTGGCGACCAAGGTCGTTTCGGACGTGCTCGGCGACAACCCGACGGCCAAGGCGGCGCTGATCCGCGGCAAGCTGAGGCTGGCCCAGTTCTCGCGCAATCAGGAGCTGGAGGCCGATGCCATCGGCATCAAGTCGATCGGCGAAGCCGGTTTCGACCCCTACGCCGCCGGCCGCTTCCTGCAGTCGATGTCGGCCTATACCGATTTCCGCTCGATCAGCGGCGCCACCGACGCCAGCCTCGACTTCCTGGCGACGCACCCCAACACGCCGCAGCGTATCGATCTCGCGCAGCGCCACGCCCGCCAGTTCGGCGCGCCCGGTGTCGGGTCGCGCGACCGCGATTCATTCCTTGCCGGCATAGACGGGCTGCTCTACGGCGACACGCCGGAGGAAGGCTATGTGCGCGGCGAAACCTTCCTGCATCCTGGCCTCGGCGTGTCGTTCTCAGTGCCCAACGGCTTCATCATCGACAATTCGGCGGCGGCGGTGACGGCCACAGGCCCGGGCGACATGGCAATCCGCTTCGACGGCGTTTCGATCGACAAGGACCGCTCGCTGACCGACTACATCCGCAGCGGCTGGGTTGCCGGCCTCGACGACAGCAGCGTGCGTCAGGAAACGATCAACGGCAACGAAGCGGCGACCGCGCATGCCGGCGCCGATGGCTGGCAATTCGATATTGCGGTGATCCGCGCCGGCGGCCAGGTCTACCGCTTGCTGACTGCTGCACCGTCGGCCAGCACCTCGCTGAGCACGGTGGCGCGCTCGGTCAGCGGCTCATTCCGCATCCTGAGTGCTGCCGAGAAGGCAGCACTGAAGCCACTGCGTATCCGCATCGTCACGGTGCAGCCCGGCCAGACAATGGGCTCCCTGGCCGCACAGATGGTCGGCGTGGACCGCAAGCTGGATTTGTTCAGGGTGCTCAACGCGCTGTCGCCGGGTGCGGCGGTTTCGGCCGGCGACAAGGTTAAGATCGTCACCGACAAATAGCAGCCGACGCGATTCAGGCTGCGAGAAATTCCGGATTCTGCTTTACCAGCGCCGCCTTGAGCTTTTCCATGGCGCGCGCCTCGATCTGCCGGACACGTTCCTTGGAGATGCCGAGCGTCTCGCCAAGCGCTTCGAGCGTCGCGCCCTCGTCGCTCAGCCGGCGTTCCTCGATAATCCTGAGCTCGCGCGCATTGAGAGCGCCGAGCGCCGTCTTCAGCCACACCGAGCGGCGTTCGACGTCGATCGTGTCGCCGACGACCTCATCGGGCAGCGGGTCATCCGAAACCAGGAACTCCATCCGCTCGGTTGCGCCCGCATCGTCGGCAAGCGGCGTGTTGAGCGAGCTGTCCGGCGCCGAAAGGCGGGAATCCATCATCGCCACATCCGCCTCCGATACCCCGAGAGCCGCCGACACTTCGCGGTAGAGCGTGGCATTCGACGTCTGCTCGGCGCCGTTTGCCAGGCGGGCGCGCAGACGGCGCAGGTTGAAGAACAGCGCCTTTTGCGCGGAGCTGGTGCCGCCGCGCACGATCGACCAGTTGCGCAGGATATAGTCCTGCATCGATGCGCGGATCCACCATGTCGCATAGGTCGAGAACCGCACCTCGCGCTCGGGCTCGAAACGGGCCGCGGCCTCCAGCAGCCCGACATGGCCTTCCTGGATCAGGTCGCCCAGCGGAAGGCCGTAGTGGCGAAACCGCGACGCCATGGAAATGACCAGCCGCATATGTGCGACGGTGATGCGGTGCAGCGCGTGCTGGTCATTGTTTTCCTTCCAGCGCAGCGCCAGGAGATGCTCTTCGTCACGTTCCAGATAAGGGGCTTTCATCGCCGCGCGAACCATGGTCCGTCCTGCACTGTCTTCCATCATGCCGCGCTCCTGCTTCAGGCGTTGCGGTGCGATCGAATCGTGAGTTGGCGCCGATGGTTGAAATGGCGGCGCCGCGCCCTACAACAGCGAAGAACGTGCCATGCGGGGGAATGTTCCCCTGGACTGTCATGTCGATTGCGCTGTTCCAGGCGATTCGCCACCGGCCTTGACTCAGCCGGATGGCGCCGGGAACTGCTGGTTGAGAATTGGATTTCAAGGGCGCGAGATTTTTGAAATTTAGTTTCTTATTCCGGCATCGCGCATCTGTCATTTTCCGGCACTCGCAATGACGCCGGACATCGGCCAAGGACGGGATCACAGAAAAATGAAATGGCTCAAATCGCTTATTATCGCCGGAACGCTGCAGGTTCTGGCCATCGCCGCCGGTCATGCCGGCGCCAATCTCGACCAGATCAAGCAGTCCGGCGTCTTCAAGGTCGGCACGGAAGGAACCTATGCGCCCTTCACCTATCATGATGCTTCCGGCGCGCTCGTCGGCTTCGACGTCGAGATCGCACGGGCCATCGCCGAGCGCCTCGGCGTCAAAGCCCAGTTCCTCGAAGGCAAATGGGACGGGCTGATCGCCGGTCTCGACGCCAACCGCTACGATGCCGTCATCAACGAGGTCGGCATCACCGAGGCGCGCAAGGCCAAATATGACTTTTCGGATCCCTACATCGCCTCCAAGGCGGTGCTGATCGTGCGTGGCGACAACACCGATATCAAGAGCTTCGCCGATCTCAAGGGCAAGAAGGCGGCGCAGTCGCTGACTTCGAACTTCGGCAAGCTGGCTGAAACCAACGGCGCCGAACTCGTCGGCACCGACGGCTTCGACCAGTCGATCCAGCTTCTTCTTACCGGCCGCGCCGACGCCACCATCAATGACAGCCTGTCCTTCCTCGACTTCAAGAAGCACAAGCCCGACGCCAATGTGAAGATTGCCGCGCAGGAGGAAAACGCCGACTATTCCGGCGTCATCGTGCGCAAGGGCGATCCGGAACTGGTGGCCGCCATCAATAAGGCGCTGGCCGACATCAAGGCCGACGGCACCTACAAGAAAATCGCCGAGACCTATTTCGGCCAGGACGTTTCGAAGTAAAACGGCTTTCTCGTGTGGGCCGAACGCCGGCCCGCGTCGTTCATATCGCGGCGAGCTGTCTTTTGACGGCCCGCCGCTTTCGCGTGATATGAGCGACGGCAATCTGGCAAGGAGGAGCCTTCGTGCCGCACTGGCTGCAATTGATGCTGGAATCCCTGCCTACGCTGCTGTGGGCCGCACTCATCTTCACCGTGCCGTTGACGCTGCTGTCGTTTGCATTCGGTCTTGTCCTAGGCCTGGTTGTGGCGCTTGTCCGGCTGTTCGGTCCCAAACCGCTGGTCGCCGTGGTCCGCTTCTACGTCTGGATATTCCGCGGCACGCCGCTTCTTGTGCAACTGTTCCTGATCTTCTACGGCCTGCCATCGGTCGGCATCCTGCTCGACGCCTTTCCGGCAGCACTGATCGGCTTTACCTTGAACATCGGCGCATATTCGTCGGAAATCATCCGCGCCGTCATCGGTTCGGTGCCCAAGGGCCAGTGGGAAGCGGCCTATTCGATCGGCATGACCTGGGCCCAGGCAATGCGGCGCACCATTCTTCCACAGGCGGGGCGCGTCGCCGTGCCGCCGCTGTCCAACACCTTCATCTCGCTGGTCAAGGACACTTCGCTCGCCGCCGCCATCACCGTGCCGGAGATGTTCCAGGCGGCGCAGCGCATCGTCGCCACCACCTATGAGCCGCTGATCCTCTATGTCGAGGCAGCGGCTCTCTATCTGGTCATGAGCTCCGTGCTGTCGGCCTTGCAGGCGCGGCTGGAAACGCGGCTCAACCGTTATGGCGGCTTCCTGGAGGCGCGCGCATGATCGGCCTCACCAACATCGAAAAGCGTTTCGGCGACAATTTGGTGCTGAAGGGCGTGACCGTCACCATCGAGGAAGGCAGCGTCACGGCGCTTGTCGGGCCGTCGGGCGGAGGGAAGAGCACGCTTTTGCGCTGCATCAACCTGCTCGAGCTGCCGACTTCAGGCACGGTGCGGATCGGCGACGATGCACTCGAATTCCACCCCGGCGGCAGGGTCTCGACCAGGGATATCCAGCGACTGCGGCTGCAGACCGGCATGGTGTTCCAGAATTTCCAGTTGTTTCCGCATCGCACTGCGATCGAGAACATCATGGAGGGGCTGGTGACGGTGCTGAAATGGCCCAAGGAAAGAGCGCGCGGACGGGCGCTCGCCCTGCTCGAAAAGGTCGGCATGGCGCATAAGGCCGACGCCTGGCCGGCGACGCTGTCAGGCGGCCAGCAGCAGCGCGTAGCGATTGCCCGGGCGCTGGCGCCTTCGCCGAAAGTCCTGCTCTGCGACGAGCCGACCTCTGCACTTGATCCGGAACTGGCGCAGGAGGTGGTCGACGTGCTCGGCAAGCTCGCCAGCGAGGGCACGACCATGGTGATGGCGACGCATGATCTGCGGCTCGCCTCGAAGATCGCGCGGGAAGTGGTGTTCCTCGATGCCGGCAACATCGTCGAACAAGGGCCGGCCGCGGTGCTGTTCAGCAACCCCGAGCGCCAGCGGACCAAGCGGTTCATCGCCACGCTGAAGCAGGAGGCGGAACGGGAAGGCGGCGGCAAGAGCTAGAATGGCCATTACCGGTCAGCCAAAACAAAAAACCCGGCGCGAGGCCGGGTTTTTCTGATTCGAAGGCGAAAAGCTCAGGCAGCCTCTTCCTGCTCGGCTTCCTCGTTGTCTGCCTTGGCGCCGCGCTTGGGGCCCTTGTTGAGGTTCACCTCGATGAGGCGAACCGCTTCGGTCTCCGACATGCGGTTGACGGCCGCGATCTCGCGGGCCATGCGGTCGAGGGCCGCCTCGTAGAGCTGGCGCTCGGAATAGGACTGCTCCGGCTGGTTGTCGGCGCGATAGAGGTCACGCACCACTTCCGAGATCGAGATCAGATCGCCGGAGTTGATCTTGGCATCATATTCCTGGGCGCGGCGCGACCACATGGTGCGCTTGACGCGGGCGCGGCCCTGCACGACCTTCAGCGCGCGCTCGACATAATCCTCTTCCGACAGCTTGCGCATGCCGATCGAGGTCGCCTTGGCGACCGGCACCTTGAGGCGCATCTTGTCCTTCTGGAAGTCGATGACGAACAGCTCCAGCTTGTGGCCCGCGACTTCCTGCTCATCGATCGAGACGATCTGGCCGACACCATGCGCCGGATAGACGATGTACTCGCCGGTCTTGAAACCGTGGCGCGCTGCGGTGGACTTCTTCTGCGGGGTGATCGTTGCCATTACGCCCTGAACTCCTTGTTGTGGTACCGGCATCGTGCCGGCCCGAACTCGTGCGACCGGGGTGACCGGTCCTTAGCCACACAACGATGAACTCACCGGAAAGGCCAGGACCGGCAAATCGCAACATTGCGACCGCCTGCCCCAGATCGCTCTGGTCCGGATTGAGAAATTCACCTTTCAGTGATTTGGGGCGTTTGCGCCATAAATCGACGTTGTGTCACCGGCATGTTTGGCTGATTTAACACAAAAAGTCGGAAGAATCAAGGTTTTGCTGCACGCGCGAAGGCCACGCGCCGTTGCCGCCTGTCAAGGCAGTTAATGTATCACGTCTGTTAAGCGGCGTCAGGCGGCCGCAGCCGGCGGGCTCGTCAGTCGCCTTCGCCGGGCTCGGGGGAGAAATATTTCTCGAACTTGCCAGTTTCGCCATCGAAAGTTTTAGCGTCGGCCGGCGGCTCCTTCTTGGCGGTGATGTTGGGCCATTTCTCGGCATATTCGGTGTTGATCTGCAGCCATTTGTCGAGGCCCGGTTCGGTATCGGGCTTGATCGCGTCGGCCGGGCATTCCGGTTCGCAGACGCCGCAATCGATGCACTCGTCCGGGTGGATGACGAGCATGTTCTCACCTTCGTAGAAGCAGTCGACCGGACAGACCTCGATGCAGTCCATGTATTTGCATTTTATGCAATTGTCGGTCACGACATAGGTCATTGGTCGGCTCCGGGACGTCCCATTTTGTTGGGCTTTTTTGGTGAGGTAACGCCTTTGTCCGCTGGTGGCAAGGGCGGCCCCTGCCAGCGGTGCCGCGGTTTCCGGAATGGAATTCCGGAAGGCCGGCAAAGCGGGCGTTCGACCTTGCTCAATCGTCGCCGAGCAGGTGGTCGGTCTGGCGGCGTTCCTTCTTCGTCGGGCGACCGCTGCCGGCCTCGCGCAACGGCGGCACCGCATCCGGAAGCGCCTCGCCCTTGGGCGTGGCGGGCGGCGACATGTCCTCGTAGAGCAGGCGGGCCTCTTCGGCCGGGCCACGCCGTACGCCGGTGCCAAGGACTTTCCAGACGAAGATCCGCCGCTCCAGCGTGATGGTCAAAACGTCGCCCGGCCGGACCGCATCGGAGGCCTGCGCTGCTTTGTCGCGATTGATGCGGACGCGTCCGGCGACGACCAGCCTGGCTGCCAGCGTGCGCGATTTTACCGCGCGCGAGAAGAACAGCCACTTGTCGATGCGCTGGCGGGCATCAGTGACCATTGGACGAGCAGCTTACTTCTTCAGCTGGTCGCGCAACGCGGCGAGCTTGGCGAAGGGCGAGTCCGGGTCGAAGCGGACCGGGCGTTCCTCACGCGGTTTCGACTGGAAGGCGGGCTTTGCGCCTTGGGCGCTGCCTTTACCGTCCTGCCGGCCAGCCTTCCAGTCGGGCCGGTTTTCGCGCCGGTCGGGGCGGTCGCCTTGTGGCTTGCCGGCGCGCTGCTCTCCAGCCTCGCCTTGCGGTTTAGGCTTGAACTTGCTGCGATCGAAGCGCGGTTTGCCGGCGCCGTCACGCGGGTCGTGGCGCCCCTGACGGGCGGCCCGGTCGCCTGGTGTCGGTTGCCCGCCCGCATCTACCGGCGCATCGCTGCGACTGTCCGGCGCAGCTTGACCATTGCGCGCGCGAGCGCCCCGTTGATTGTCCCGGGGGCGGTGGTCATGCTGGCGATGACGCGGGCGCTGGTCGAAACGACCCTGCCGCCACAACAGGATAGGTTTTGGCTCCTCCGCCTCCGGGGCAGCGTCGTCGGCGACTGCTTCCGCCGTCGCTGCAGGTTCGGCCGGCGATGTTTCCGTCGTTTCGAAGATCGGCGGCTCTGCCGGTGCCATAGCCTCAGTTTCCGCCCCAAGTTCCGCCGCCCTTGGCTCGGCCGCTGGTTCTGCAACCGCTTCGGCGGTGGGCAGGATCTCTTGCGTGACTTCTGCCGCAGCTTCAGGGGCTGGAGCTTCCGCGACAGGCTCTGCCGTCGCTTCGGTTACAGCTTCGGCCGCCGCCTCCGCAACGGGAGCCGCATCCGACACGGGTTCCGAAGCCTCCGCCGGCGGCTCTGCCGCGGCAGATGCTTCCGCCATCCTCGCCTGCTCGACTCGCGTTGCGTCTTCAGCCGCCTGCTTTGCAGCGGCCGCTTCGCGCGCGGCATTGTCCTGTGCTTCGAGCCGCGCCTTGACCTCGGCCGCCGGTTTGGCATCAGCGCGATAGCCGAGCCCCTTCAGGATTTCTTCCATGTCGTCGGCGGTCGCGCCGAGGATCGACATCATCGGCGGCGTCACCATGAAGGACTGGCCGTCATAGGCGCCATCGGGGCGAGGCCCGAGGCCCGGCTTCCAGTTGGTCGCCGGCCGGATCAGGTCGGCCAGCCGCTCGAGAATATCGACGCGTACAGCACGCCGGCCAAGATTGCGGTAGCCGGCAAGCTTGTAGAAGGTCTTGTCGAAGGTCGGATCGATGACCACCGAGGTGCGGCCGGAGGCCAGTGCGTGAACGACATCGCCGAAGCCGGGCTTGTCCTTGCCGTCGTTTCTCAGCGCCCACAGGAGCGTGATCAACCCGGCCGGCGCCGGCTTGATCAGCGCCGGCACAAAGACATGGTAGGCGCCGAAGCGCACGCCGAGGCGGCGAAGCGCCGCGCGGCCTTCCTGGTCGAGCGACTTCATCTCGTCGGCGATGTCGCGACGGTTGATGAGGCCGAAATGCTCGACAAGCTGGAAAGCGATGCCGCGGCCGATGCCGGTGATCTGCTCGGCATTCTTGAGGTCGACCAGCGGCTTCAGCAGGGATTCGATCTGGAAATTGACGAAGCGCTCGGCGCGCGCCGCAACCTTGTCGCGGGCCGGACCGGTGAGCTGCTCGTCGGCCAGCAGGACAAGACGCGGCTTCAAAGCGTCTTCGCCGGCGACCAGCGTGCCGATCGGCGCGCCGATCCAGCGCAGCGTGCCATCCGAACCCAGGGCGATGTCGCCATTGGCAGAGGCGCCGAAGCGCTCGGCCCGCGCCTCGAACTCGGCGGCAAGCGCCTTCTGCGCCGCCGCCCGCACCGCCTTGGCGTCCTCGCCGCCGGCGCTCTGGTCGGCGGTAAAGCGGAAACCCTGCAGCTCGCCGACATGATGGCCTTCGACGAGGACGGTTCCGGTTGGGCTGATTTCGGCTTCAGGCATCGTGTTTTCTCTAAGGCGCCGCATGAGGACGGAAGTCCTGCGGTCTACAAAACGTTTCGTCAACCGCTCATGCAGCGCATCCGACAATCTGTCTTCGATTTCGCGCGTCTTTTCCTGCCAGTGTGCCCGATCGGCCAGCCAGCCGGGTCGGTTGGAAACGAAGGTCCATGTGCGGATCTGGGCAATCCTGTGCGACAGCGTGTCGATGTCGCCTTCGGTGGTGTCGGCACGGCGCACCTGCTCGGCCATGTAGTTCTCGTCGACATGGCCATGCCTGGCAAGGTCCATGTAAATGGAGGCGATCAAGTCGGCGTGCTGGGCCGGCGCGATCTTCCTGTAGTCGGGAAGCGCGCAGGCTTCCCACAGCAGCGCCACGCGTCTCGCATCGGTGGTGAGTGCCCGGACGTCCTCGTCGCGCGACAGATGCTCGAGCGCCTGCGCGTCCACGGCCGGCAGCGCGCGCGTCAGGCCCTCGACCGGGGCGTTGGTCTCGATCGAGCGCTTCAGCGCATCGAGGTTGGCTAAATCGAAATGCGCGGTGCGCCACTGCAGCACTTTCACCGGGTCGAAATCATGCGCCACGATCTTCTTGACCAGTTCCTCATCCAGCGGATCGACCTGGCCGGTGACGCCGAAGGTGCCGTCGCGCAGATGCCGGCCGGCGCGGCCGGCAATCTGGCCGAGCTCGGCCGCTGTCAGGTTGCGGTACTGGTAGCCGTCGAATTTACGGTTCTGGGCGAAGGCGACGTGGTCGAGGTCGAGGTTGAGGCCCATGCCGATGGCGTCGGTTGCGACGAGGTAGTCGACGTCACCCGACTGGAACAGCGCCACCTGGGCGTTGCGGGTGCGCGGGCTGAGTGCGCCGAGCACGACGGCGGCACCGCCTTGCTGGCGGCGGATCAGCTCGGCAATGGCATAGACCTCGTCGGCCGAGAAGGCGACGATCGCGGTGCGCCGCGGCAGGCGGGTCAGCTTCTTCGAGCCGGCATAAGCAAGATGCGACAGCCGTGGCCGGGTCACCACCGACACGCCCCGCAGCAGGCGCTGCAGGATGCCGTGCATGGTGGCCGCGCCAAGCAGCAGCGTCTCCTGGCGGCCGCGCAGATGCAGGATGCGATCGGTAAAGATGTGGCCGCGTTCGAGATCGCCGGCGAGCTGGACCTCGTCGATGGCAACGAAGGCGGCGTCGGTCTCGCGCGGCATCGCTTCCACCGTGCAGACCGAGTATTTCGCGCCAGCCGGCTGGATCTTTTCCTCGCCGGTGATGAGCGCAACCTTATGGGCGCCGACCTTCTCGCAGACGCGCGCATAGACCTCGCGGGCAAGCAGCCTGAGCGGCAGGCCGATGACGCCGCTTTCATGCGCCACCATGCGTTCGATGGCGAGATGGGTCTTGCCGGTGTTGGTCGGGCCGAGCACGGCCGTCACGTCCCGGCCGGTCAGGATCAGCGGTTCAGTGTGTTTCGGATGGATGTTCATCGGCCTGGAAATAAGGCTCTCCGCCTCGCATTGTCGGGAGCGCGCCCATATTGGCCGCGTATGACAGGCGACACATAGGGATTTCGGGCGCGAAGCGAAAGCGGAATGTGCCGAGGGCAGGCCGATTGGTCGCTTCAAAGCCAGAAAATCTGTTCCCGATTAACAGTTGGAACGAGTCTGGAACGAATCAGCGACGAATCACTGACTCTCGCCGATTCAGGTTTTGTTCACGGCTACATCTGGGTTTTCTGCCGGCGTACCTCACCACATGCTGAATCACGGGAACTGGCCCGATTCATGCAAGCGGCATCCAGGCGAGCACCATGGTTAACCTTTGCCGGTGAATGGTCGTGGGTGGCCAATCTGCTTCGCACAACATTATGAAATTATTGATGTTTCCTAACGCGCTTTAATCATTTCGAGGGCGTTTTCAGCTCTCGTCGTTAACGTTCCGCTCAAAGCCGGAACGAATCGGCGACGAATCAGAGATAGCCGAAGTTTCTTGGTTTGTTCACCGCAACATGTTGTGTTGTGAACAGCTTCTCCACCGAGAATCCACAGGCTGCGGGACGGATTGTGCACAGGCTGCGCAGCGGCCATTAACCTTTGCGTGCTGGTTCGGCACACGCCGGCGTCATGGCCAATCGGTCGGCGCACTTGCCGCATGAGGCTCAGACTCGGCCTCACGCTGAACGGCTTGTTCAAGGCACGTCCTCTCCGACGGCATAGCGCTGCAATGTAGGGCCGACGGTCTGGATGATTTCGTCGTGAGACAGGGCGACGACCGGTGGTAGGCCCAGCAGGTAACGGCACATCGCCAAACCCAGCAGCTGGCTGGAAATGAGTCCGGCCCGCCGGCCCGCATCGGCGGGATCAGCGACCGCCGCAACCAGTGGCCTCACCTGGTTGGCAAATACATCGCGCAACTTTTCGGCGGCGAATTCGTTCGACGTCGCCGACCGCAGCAGAATTGCCATGCCGGTACCGTTGGCCGGATCTTCCCAGATTTCGAGAAATCGCCTGATCAGTGTCTTGCCGATGGCGGTTCGATCGATCACCCGCAGTGCCGGCAATTTCAGGTCGACGACCGCCGCTCTGGCGAATAGCTCGTCCTTGCTGCGGAAATAGCGGATCACCATGGCCGGATCGATCGAGGCATGGGCGGCGACGTCGCGGATGGAGGCGCCGTCATAGCCGTGCTTGGCGAACAGCAGCCTCGCGGCTTCGAGGATCTGGGCGCGGGTGCGGTCCGACTTGCTGGTTTTCTTCTGCTGATTCTCGCTCATGAAATCCATATGCCAACGGCTGTTGACAAATGCAATGGCTTCGGCTAGAAAGTCAACATGTGTTGATAAATGGAGAGCGAAAATGTTGCCTGATGCAACGGAAGTCCTGATTATCGGCGCCGGCCCGACCGGCTTGGCGCTGTCCATCGTGCTGCACCAGGCCGGGGTCGACCATATTCTGATCGACAGGCTTGGGGAGGGCCTTCAGACCTCGCGGGCCGGCGTCATCCACGCTCAGACGCTGGAAGCGCTGGAGCCTCTGGGCGTCACGCAGCGGCTGAGCGAACTTGCCCTGAAGCTGCAGAATTTCGCCATCCGAGATCGCAGCCGGGCACTGCTCAAGCTCGATTTCGGAAAGCTTCCGTCGAGACATCCCTATCTGATGATGCTGCCTCAGAATCTCACCGAGCAGGTGTTCGCCGAGCGGATTGCCGCCCTGGGCGGCGTGATCCACCGCATGGTCGAGGCCAAAGCGGTGGTTCAGGACACTGACGGTGCGCGCGTGACGGTGGTCGAGAACGGCCGCGAGAAGATCATATCGACACGTTACGTCGTTGGCGGCGACGGCATGCACAGCCTGGTGCGCAACTCGGCCGGCATCGAGTTCGACGGCGCGGCCTATGAGGCGTCGTTCGTTCTCGCCGACGTTCGTCTCGACTGGCCGGTTGGGCCAACCGAAGTATCGCTGTTCTTTGCGCCAGCCGGACTGGTGGTGGTGGCGCCGCTCCCAGACGGATCGTACCGCGTCGTCGCGACAATGGACGATGCACCGGAAAAACCCGCAGTCGCAGACATACAGGTGCTGCTCGACAGCCGCGGACCGACCGGCAGACGAGGCCGGGTGCTTGAGCTGAAATGGAGCTCGCGGTTTCGCGTGCATCACCGCCTGGTCCGGTCATACCGCAAGGGCCGGTTGTTCCTGATGGGCGATGCCGCGCACGTGCACAGTCCGGCGGGAGGGCAAGGCATGAATACCGGCATCGTCGACGCGGTCGTGCTTGGCCAATTGCTTGGCGACGTGGTGAACGGCGTGCGCCCCGAAGCGGAGCTCGAACTCTATGAAACGCTGCGACGCCCGGCAGCCCAAGAGGTGCTTGACCTGGCTGGCATGATGACCGGCATGGCGCTTGCCCGCAGTCCAGTGAAGCGGTTCGTTCGCAACCTCGTACTATCGGTGCTGAACCTCACACCATTCCTGAAGCGCCGCATCGCCTTGAAGCTGTCGGGCCTCAGCCGGGCACCGCTTGCCCGTCTGCCGGCACCCGCGTGCAAGGCAGGTTCAATTACCCGAACCCAGCCTGAAGCCAGCCCAGCGCTGAAGCTTGCCGCGTGACAGCCCGGCTATCTGCCCGTACCTGCCGTCGGGCCGGTACGGGGGCATCCGCGACATCCCAAGCCTCAGCTGATGTACTGGCCGCCATTGGCTGAAATGGTCGAGCCGGTGATGAAACCGGCATCGTCGGAAGCGAGGAAGACGACGCAGCGCGCGATCTCCTCCGGCTCGCCGAGACGGCCGACCGGGATGTGCGGGATGACACGCTCGTTGAGCACCTTCTCGTCCATCGCCTTGACCATCTCGGTGGCGATATAGCCGGGGCAGATGACGTTGACGGTGATGCCGGCGCGCGCGCCTTCTTGGGCCAGTGCCTTGGTGAAGCCGATGTCGCCGGCCTTCGAAGCCGAATAATTGACCTGGCCGACCTGGCCTTTCTGGCCGTTGATCGAGGAGATGGTGATGATGCGGCCGAACTTGCGGTCGCGCATTCCACCCCACAACGGATGCGTCATGTTGAAGACGCCGGAAAGATTGGTGTCGAGGACCTCTTTCCATTGCTCGCGCGTCATCTTGTGGAACATCGCGTCGCGGGTGATGCCGGCATTGTTGACCAGCACCGAGACGGGACCGAGATCGGCCTCTATCTGTTTGATGCCGGCAGTGCAGGCTTCATAGTCGGCGACCGACCATTTATAGACCGGGATGCCGGTCGCTGCCTTGAACTTTGCCGCCGCATCCTCGTTGCCCGCGTAGTTTGCGGCCACCGAATAGCCGGCGCTCTTCAAGGCGACCGATATCGCCGCGCCGATGCCGCGCGACCCGCCTGTGACGATTGCAACCTTTGTCATGTGTCCTCCCGGGAAATGCAGATGGCTGCGCGTTGAAGCGGTGGGGTTTGCCCTCTATTCCCTACTCGCTTTGCACCAGCATCCTACTCGTATCGCCTATCTCATCACAATGCTTCCACGCACATGGCAACGCCCATACCGCCGCCGATGCACAGCGTGGCAAGACCTTTCTTGGCACTTCTGCGGCGCATCTCGTAGACCAGCGTGTTGAAGATGCGGGCGCCCGAGGCACCGACCGGATGGCCGATGGCGATGGCGCCGCCATTGACGTTGACGATCGCCGGGTCCCAGCCCATGTCCTTGTTGACGGCGCAGGCCTGCGCGGCGAAGGCCTCGTTGGCTTCGACCAGATCGAGGTCGCCGACCGACCAGCCGGCCTTGGCCAGCGCCTTGCGCGAAGAGGGGATCGGTCCCGTCCCCATGATCTGCGGGTCGACGCCGGCGGTCGCCCAGGAAACGATACGCACCAGAGGTGTGATGCCGCGCCTTGCGGCTTCCGCTTCGGTCATCAGCACCACAGCTGCGGCGCCGTCGTTGATGCCGGAGGCATTAGCTGCCGTCACCGTGCCTTCCTTGTCGAAGGCCGGCTTGAGCTTGGTCATGGCATCGATTGTCGCGCCGTGGCGGATGTATTCATCCTGGTCGACTACGGTGTCGCCCTTCCTGCCCTTGACTGTGAAGGCAACTATCTCGTCCTTGAATTTTCCGGCTTTCTGCGCGGCCTCGGCCTTGTTCTGGGAAGCCAGTGCGAACTGGTCCTGGTCGTCGCGGGTGATCTGGAACTGGCGAGCGACGTTCTCCGCGGTGTTGCCCATATGATAGCCGTAGAACGCATCGGTCAGGCCGTCCTTGATCATGGTGTCGATCAGCTTGAAGTCGCCCATCTTGACGCCACCGCGCAGATGTTGCGCATGCGGAGCCATCGACATCGATTCCTGGCCGCCGGCAACGATGATCCTCGCGTCGCCCTGGGCGATCTGCTGCATGCCGAGCGCGATGGCGCGCAAGCCCGAGCCGCAGAGCTGGTTCAGGCCCCAGGAGGTAGCCTCCTGCGGCACGCCGGCGGCCATAGCCGCCTGCCGCGCCGGGTTCTGCCCTTGGGCCGCGGTCAGGATCTGGCCGAGAATGACCTCGTCCACCTCCTTGCCCTCGACGCCGGCACGGACAAGCGCTTCCCTGACGGCGACCGCACCCAATTCATGGGCTGGCGTGTTGGCGAAGGCGCCGTTGAAGGAGCCGACAGGCGTGCGCGCTGCACTGGCGACAACGATGGCGTTGGAAGCGGACATGTTCTTCTCCAGGCTTTCGGGGAACGATTTCGGGTGCCGTCGGGGACTTTTCTTGCCCTTTCCACAACCCGAGTCAAACCCGAAATGGGCATGGCGTCCGACTGCCGCAAGCATGCAGCACGTCGCTGCAACGGCGGCCCGTCCGTGCTGCGCAGCATAAAATGTTCCCGCACTGCACAAACTGCTTGGATTCATGACGCTTTTGCGCATATCCTTTAAAAAGGCGCAATCGTTACCGGCGGCTTACTTAAGCTGCCCGGTGTCCGGGGAGGATGCAGATGGCCGCAAAAGACGAACCTATTGTTATCAAGAAATATGCCAATCGCCGTCTCTACAATACGGGCACCAGCACCTATGTGACGCTTGAGGATCTCGCTGAAATGGTCAAAAAAGGCGAGGACTTTACTGTCCAGGACGCCAAGACCGGTGACGACATCACGCATCCGGTGCTGACCCAGATCATCTTCGAGCTGGAGAACAAGGACGGGCAGAACATGCTGCCGATCCCGTTCCTGCGTCAGCTCATCGCCTATTACGGCGACCAGATGCAGATGATCGTGCCGAGCTTTCTCGAGCAGTCAATGCTGGCGTTCTCTAAGGAGCAGGAACGCTTTCGCGAGCAGATGAAAGATGCGCTCGGCAAGTCGCCGATGGACATGATGAAGATCGCCACGCCGATCAAGGTGCTGGAGGAGCAGACGCGGCGCAACATGGAAATGTTCCAGAACGCCATGCGGCTGTTCACACCGTTCCCGCCTGCGGGCTCTGCGCCGGCAGCAGCCCCGGCCGAACCGGCCAGGAAGGAAACACCGGAAAAACCCGACGACCTTCAGGAACTGAAGGAGCAGATCGCCGCGATGCAGCGCAAGCTCGACACGATGTCCTGACTGCCGGCTGGCGAAGTGCCGGCCGAAACTTCCTTCAGCAGACCGTGTGATAAACATCTTCGTCTCGAAAGGCGGAGATGTCATCCATGCTATGCATCGTGGCATGCTCTATTTCGTGGTCACCGTCACCAGAGCGGTAACAGGTTTGCCGTCTACTAGAATGGGCCGGTGATGATCATCGGCAAGAAGCACGCCGATTACGTGTCTGCCGGCGGCATTCGGGCAATGGCCGAAACGGGCCTTGATAAGGTCACCGCCAAAGTCGCTGTTCATGCTGTTGTACGGCTTGCCGGGGATGTTGCAGGTGTCTCCGTCGGGATCGATCTTCATATGCACGTGGCCGCATTGGCTGATTTCCCCGCACTCACCCGCAGCGAGCAGCCTGAAGTTGCTCCTGACGACGACGCCTATCGCCTTCTCAGGAGCATTGCCCAGTTCGACAACTGAACCTGCGGTCGGCCAGGCGATTTCCAGGGTGGGCCGATCCTCGGCCTCGGCAGACACGAGCGACAATAAGGAAAAAGCGAGGGCAGTCGTTGCGATGATGCGAAACATGATAACCTCCGTTGCGATGTAAACACTGATTACATATGCAGTGCTCGAACACAAGGGAAATAATCAGCGATTACATTCCGCTCTCGTGCTATTTGGCTGAGATGACCAAGACTACTGATTCCGACGAAGCCGGACATGCCAAGCGATACCATCACGGCAATCTTGTCGAGGCCTTGATCACGGCAACCGTGGAGATCATCGAGGAACGGGGAGCCGAGCATGTCTCCGTACGCGAAGCCGCAAAACGTGCCGGCGTTTCACCCGGCGCACCATTCCGGCATTTTCGATCGAAAACAGCGTTGCTAACCGCGGTCGCCGAACAGGCCATGGATCGGCTGACAGAGGCTGTTGCCAAGGCGCAGTCGAAAATCGGCAGCGCAGATCCCATTGAGGCTTTCGAAGCAATCGGACAAGGCTATCTGGAATGGGCAATTACCAACCCCACGCATTTCCAGATCATCAGTTCCAGAACCCTAATTGATTTTGAAGCGTCGGACAGCCTTCGTCATCAGAATGAGGCTATTCGGCGGAGGATGATCGACTTGCTGACGCAAGCGCAACAACACGGTCGGCTTGCTCCCGACACCGACTTTGATCATCTTGTGCTTGCCGCGCGTGCACTCGTGTATGGGTTGGCACGCATGGCGCTCGATGGTCATTTCCGGGAATGGCATCCGTCCGAGCCGCCAGCCCTGGCCGCGCAGCGGGCTCTCCGACTTTTCATGAACCGTATGACCATTCCATCTAAAGCTTAAATCCGCCAGCACCCAAAAAAGGGACCGGGATTGCGCCACCAGCTAATGGAACTCCGGCAGCGGTCCCTGGTAGCGGGCGCGTGGCCGGATCAGGCCGTTGCTTGTCACCTGTTCCACCGCGTGCGCGGCCCAGCCGACGCTGCGGCCGAGCGCAAACAGACGGAACGGCGCATCGGACGGCAAGCGGAGGCTGCGCGTCAGGGCAGCCAAGGCGAAATCGACGTTCGGGCGCATGCCCGTTGCCGCAAAGGCCGCATCCCAAAGCCGCAGCAGCCCGTCATCGACATCGATAGCGGCCAGCAAAGGTTCGGCGCGCGGATCGCCGTCGGGATAAAGCGGATGGCCAAATCCGGGCAGTGGCATGTCGTGACCGAGCCAGCGTCCGACGGCCGCATCCGGCCCCAATCTCTGCGCATCCTCACCCAATATCATGACGGCCTCCGCGGCGGCGCCATGGCGCGGACCGGAGAGCGTGGCGAGGCCGGCAAGCAGGCAGGCCGAAACAGGTGCGCCGGTGGACGCGGCGACCCGTGCGGCGAAGGTCGATGCGTTCAATTCGTGATCGGCCAACAGTACGAGCGAGCGGCGGATCAAGTCTGCGCCGGCCGCATCGAGCGACCATCGCCGCGCCAGCCTTTCGTGCACGGCACCGGTTCCGGGAATCGCGCCGAGCGCCTGGGCCAAGGCGGCGATGGCGCCGGCCGCATCGTGGTTGAGCGAAGCTGATCGGCGGCCGAGCGAAGGCCGGCCCTTGGCCGCCAACGCGGCCAATCCCGCGAAGGCGGCCGGCCGGCCAGTTGCGCCGTTGCCATGGCGGCTCGCCGAGACAAACGACACTGGTGCGTCAGACGCCCAAAGCAGGTTTGCCGTCTGCTCCAGCGTGGCAGCCTCGCAGAGTGCAACCGCATCCTGGCCGCGATAGACGAGGCGGCCGTGCAAAACGGTCGAGATCGTGGTGGCTATCGCCGGCTCGCCCCAGGCAATTGCACTTTCGGCGATGGCCTGAGGATTTCGGCCGCGCGCCCGGCGGCTCGCCAGCGCCGCGATGTCGTCGGCGCGATACTGGCTACGGCGTGGATCCGCCCCATCCGGCCGCATGCCGATGCGCCCGCGGCTGACATAGGCATAGAGCGTCTGGGCGCGCACCTTGAGACGCTCCAGGGCCTCGTCCCGCGTCAGCCACTCCGTCATGTCAGTCCTGTCATGTTGATTCTGTTGATCAAGATTGATGATCCAGTCGCCAACCCTTATCTACCGCGCGGAAAGGGTCAAGGAGAAAACCAATGGCGAATGGGCTCGATGATGTGGTGGCGGCGGAAACGGTGCTCTCCGATGTTGATGGTCTTGGCGGCCGCCTGACCATCCGGGGCCATTCGTTGCCCGAACTGGCAGGCCGCTGGAAATACGCCGAGGTGGTCCATCTGCTGTTCGACGGCTTTTTCGACGATTTTCCCGACGACAAGGAGCTGGCGAACGCGATCGGTCGGGCGCGCAGCGAAGTGTTCGGGCAGATCGAACCCTTGCTGCCGTTTCTCGCATCCCTCGATATCTACAGCGCGATGCGCGCCGGCATTGCGCTGCTGCCGGACGGCAGCAAATTGCCGGACGCGCTGCGGCTGGTTGCAGCACCTGCCGTGCTGACGCCGGCCTTGCTGCGCTTGCAGCGCGGCGAAAGCCCGATTGCGCCCGATAGCAAGGCCGATCATGCCGCCGACATGCTGCGGATGCTGACCGGCATTGCGGCCTCGCCGAAGTTGGCGAAGGCACTCGATGCCTATCTCGTGACGGTTTGCGACCATGGCCTCAACGCATCGACCTTCGCCACGCGCGTGGTCGCTTCGACGCAGGCCGGGCTTACTTCGGCGGTGCTGGCCGGGCTCGGAGCGCTCAAGGGGCCGCTGCATGGCGGCGCCCCAGGTCCGGTGATCGAGATGCTGGATGCGATCGAGGCGCATGGCGACGCCGCCGGCTGGCTGCGTGACGAGATCGGGCGCGGCCGCCGCATCATGGGCTTCGGGCATCGCATCTACCGCGTGCGCGATCCGCGTGCCGACGTGCTGAAAGCGGTGGTGCGGCAACTCGGCGCCAAGGGCGTAGCCGCCCACCGGCTGGGGTTTGCCGAAAGCGTCGAGCAAGCGGCGCTCGAAGTGCTTCGCATCGCCAAGCCGTCGCGCTCGCTCCAGACCAATGTCGAGTTCTTCACAGCACTTCTGCTGGAAGCGGCGGGCTTTCCGAAAGAGGCGTTCACCAATGTCTTTGCTGCCGGGCGCGTCGCCGGCTGGATTGCCCATGCGCGCGAGCAGCAGACGAGCGGACGGCTGATCCGGCCGCAGTCGCGCTATATCGGGCCGGTCCCAGACCTCGTCGCCTGAGGATTTTTCCCTCGCATACTTGCGGAAACCGGTCGCAATAGCCGGTGCCGGACACCTCTCTCGTCGAGATAAGAGAGGTCCTCATGACAAAAATTTCATGTCATTGCTCCACACATCCGCTGTTCTTGGATGGCAGAGAACCTATATGCTGCAGTGCAACATGGTTCCGCGGGAACCCACTTCAAAGGAATAGCCAGCCTTGACTACCAGAAAAACCGCCATAGTCACGGGTTCTACCTCGGGCATCGGCCTGGCTATTGCCCACGCGCTCGCGGCCGAAGGCTGCAACCTCGTCGTCAATTCCTTTTCCGATACCGCAGACGACCACGCCATCGCAGACGCGATCGCGAAGCACCACAAGGTGAAGACCGCCTATGTCAAAGCCGACATGTCAAAGGCGGCCGAGTGCCGGGCTTTGGTGGCGAAGGCAGCCGAGGCATTCGGCTCGGTCGACATCCTGATCAACAATGCCGGCATCCAGCATGTCGCGCCGGTGGAAAGCTTCCCGATCGAGAAGTGGGATGCGATCATCGCCATCAACCTGTCATCGGCCTTCCACACCATCGCCGCCGCCATCCCGTTGATGAAACAGGCCGGTGGCGGCCGGATCGTCAACGTCGCCTCGGCCCACGGCCTTGTCGCCTCGCCGTTCAAGTCGGCCTATGTCTCGGCCAAGCATGGCATTATGGGCTTGACTAAGACTGTCGCTCTGGAGCTGGCGCGCGACAAGATCACCTGCAATGCCATTTGTCCGGGCTATGTGCTGACGCCGCTGGTCGAGGCGCAGATCCCCGATCAGATGAAGGCCAACAAGATGGACCGCGAGACGGTGGTCCGCGAGGTCATGCTCGAAAAGCAGCCGACCAAGGAGTTCGTTACCGTCGAGCAGGTTGCGGCGGCGGCAGTGTTCCTATGCTCGGATGCGGCGGCGCAGATCAACGGCACGCACATCTCTGTCGATGGCGGCTGGACCGCTCAGTGAGCCATCCAGCGGTCAAGGGCCACGCCATGCCGAAGAACGGCAAGGTGGAAGAGCCAAAGAAGATCAACATCGCGCTGCAAGGCGGCGGCTCGCACGGGGCGTTTTCCTGGGGCGTGCTCGATCGGCTGCTGGAGGACGGGCGCCTCGATATAACGGCGGTTTCGGGCACCAGCGCCGGCGCCATGAATGCCGTGGCGCTGGCCGACGGCTTTGTCCGCGGCGGCGTCGAGGGTGCGCGGCGGAAGCTCGACGATTTCTGGCGTGCGGTGGCGGCAAAGGGCCGCTTCAGCCCGGTGCAGCGCATGCCTTGGGACGTCGCCTGGGGCAATTGGTCGATCGAGAACACACCCGGCTATTTCCTGTTCGATACGATGTCTCGGGTATTTTCGCCCTATGTCGCCAATCCGCTCGCCATCAATCCGCTTCGCGACGTGGTCGAACGTGAGATCGATTTCGACAATGTGCGCGCCTGCAAGTCGATTGAACTGTTCATATCCGCTACCAATGTCGAGACCGGCCAGTTGCGGGTCTTCTCGGACGGCGAGATCGACCTCGACACGGTGATGGCGTCGGCCTGTCTGCCGCAATTGTTCCGTGCCGTCGAGATCAAGGGCGTGCCCTATTGGGATGGCGGTTATGGCGGCAACCCGGCACTGTTCCCGTTTTTCAAGACGGCGGCCACCGAGGACGTGCTTTTGGTTCAGATCAATCCGGTGGTCCGCGAGGGGACGCCGAAGAGCGCCAATGAAATCCAGAATCGCATCGACGAGATCACCTTCAATGCCGGGCTGTTGCGCGAATTCCGCTCGATCGCCTTCGTCAAGGAATTGATCGCCGCCGGCCGACTGCCGCACGGCGAATATCGCGACATACGCATGCACCGCATCGATGCCGACGAAGCGTTCAAGGATTTGTCGGCATCGTCCAAGGTCAATGCTGAATGGGCGTTCCTTGCCTATCTGCGCGACCTCGGCCGCACCGCGGCCAGTGACTGGCTGGAAGAAAATTACGACGCCGTCGGCAAGCGGCCGACGATCGATCTGTCCGGCGAGCTCGATGACGGCCTGAAGCCGGTACGCGGGCCCGCACCGGGCCGCCGGGTCAAGGAGTTTCTTGCGGCGCGCAAGCAGCCCGAGGCCGCCCGCCGTCCGGCCTAGAACGGTTCATCGTTTCGGAAACGCCGAACCGCTCTATCTTTTTGTTTTTGTTTTGACGCAATTCCGGACGGAAACCGTTTCACACTTTTGCTGGAATTGCTCTCGCTCCTCCGCAAAGCAGATGACATCGCAATCTGTCCAATCATCCTGACACTTGCTGCCATACCGCTGTTTTGGCGATCAACAGCCGATGCTGCAGCCGCATCTTTGCGGACAAAGCAACAATCCATCAACTTTTCTGACTATATTGCGCCGCAACTTTGAGGTAGAAGCGCGCTTCGCCGATCACGGCAATTTGAATACGGCCTCGCGCGCACCCATATCGGCGACGCGCCCCAAGTAGAAGATGCGGCTTGGCCGAACCCCGCGCACTGGAAAAATAACGATGCCGAAATTCAGGTTTCACAAGCTTGCTGCCATTGTTGTGCTCATCGGTTTCGCCGGCTGGATGGCGACAGGCGAGTTCTCGTCCGTCGGCAGCGCGTCCGCCGACAACAAGCCCAAGGCAGGAGAGGTCGAGCAGCCCAAGACAGCCGACGCAGGCAAGCCCCAAACTGGCGAACAGGGGGCTGCCAAGCCGGGGACTGCCGAGGCGGAACAGCCCAAGGCGCCGTTACGCACGGTCGCGGTCATAACCCCGCCGCGGCGCACCTATGCACGCGCTATCCGCATTTCCGGACTGACCGAAGCCGACAAGCGCGCCGTCCTGGCGACACGCGTCGCCGGCGTTATCGACAAGCTGCCGGTCAAGCAGGGTCAGCACGTCAAGACCGGCGACCTGATCCTGATGCTTGCCGCCGAGGAAAAAATCTCGGCGGTCGACAATGCCAAGCAGCTTGTCGTGCAGCGGGAGGCAGAGCTGGCTGCTGCCCTGCGGCTGATGAAAACCGGCAATCTGCCCAAGTTGCAGCTCGATACAGCCCGCTCCAACCTGACGCTGGCCAAGTCGCAACTGGACGCAGCGCAAGCCGAACTCGACCGCAATGAGGTGAAGGCGCCCTTCGACGGCGTTATCGACCGGGTGCCGGTGGAGCTTGGCAGTTCCGTGATGCAGGGCGGCGAGGTGGCTACTATTCTCAGCCTCGACCCGGTGATTGCGCGCGGCGAGGTCAGCGAACGCGATCTCGGCTATCTGAAGATCGGTGACAAGGCGAATGTGCGTCTGGTCAGCGGCCAGAACGTCGAGGGCATCGTGCGCTACATCAGCCGGGATGCATCATCGGCAACCCGTACCTTCCGGGTCGAAGTCGCCATCCCGAATGCAGATGGTTCCGTACCGGCCGGCATGACGGCCGAAATCGCGCTCAGCGCCCAGCCGACCGACGCCGTCATGCTGCCGCGCTCGGTGGTGACGCTCGGCGACAAGGGCGACCTCGGCATCCGCGCCGTCGACAAGGACGACAAGGTCGTGTTCTTCCCGATCGACCTGGTCGACGACACGCCGACCGGCCTGGTGCTTGGCGGCATTCCGGCCGACGCCCGCATCATCGTCGCCGGCCAGGAGCTGGTGAAGGAAGGCGAAGTGGTCAAGCCGGTCGAAGCGGACCAGGCGACCATCCAAAAGCTGTTGGGCGAAGCGACGACCGGGACGCAGTAATCATGGACATCGTCAAACTTGCAATCAGCAATGCCCGGCTGACCATATCGGTCCTGGTCTTTCTCATCCTTGCCGGTGCGGTCGCTTACCAGTCGACGCCGAAGGAAGCGGAACCGGACGTTCCGATTCCGATGATGTATATCAGCCTGATCTACCAAGGCATCTCGCCGGAAGATTCCGAGCGCCTCTTGCTGCGGCCGATGGAAGCCAAGCTGAAGAGCCTGAAGGGCCTCAAGGAGATGCGCTCGGCCGCCTTCCAGGGCGGCGGCTATGTGCTGGTCGAATTCCAGCCACAGACGGATCTCGCCACCGCGCTGCAGGACACGCGCAGCAAGGTGCAGGACGGCAAGGCCGACCTGCCGCAAGCGGCCGAGGAGCCCGTGGTCTCAGAGGTCAACATCTCCGAGTTCCCCGTCCTGGTCGTGACGCTGTCGGGCGAGGTGCCCGAGCGCGTGCTGACGGCGGCGGCGCGCGAGTTGCGCGACCGCATCGAGGAAGTGCCTGGTGTGCTCGAGGGCTCGCTGCAGGGTGCGCGCGACGACCTCGTCGAAGTGGTCATCGATCCGATGAAGCTGTCTTCCTACGGGCTGCAGCTCGACCAGTTGATCGGTGCGGTCGGCGCTTCCAACAGTCTTGTCGCCGCCGGCAATATCGAAGGGTCCGAGGGCAAATACGCAGTCAAGGTGCCGTCGCTTATCGAGACGCCAGAGGATGTGGCGGCGCTTCCGGTCGTCGCCGGCCCCAATGCCGTGGTGCAGGCCAAGGATATCGCCACCATCCGCTCGACCTTCAAGGACGCCGAGACGGTTACCCGCCTCGACGGCAAGCCGGCGATTGCCATCGAGGTGAAGAAGCGCATCGGCTCCAACCTGATCGATACGATTGGCAAGGTCAGGGAGGTGTCCGACGCCTTCATCAAGACGATGCCGGAGGGCATGCACGTCACCTACACGCAAGACAAGTCCGTTTTCGTGAACCAGTTGCTCGGCGACCTGCAGAACCACGTGATGATCGCCGTCATCCTGGTGTTCATCGTTATCCTCTACGCGCTGTCCGGCCGTGCCTCGCTGCTGATCGGACTGGCCATCCCCTCATCCTTCCTGATCGGTATCCTGTTGCTGGCAATGATGGGCTACACGATCAACATGATCGTGCTGTTCAGCCTGATCCTGGCGGTCGGCATGCTGGTCGACGACGCCATTATCGTCACCGAATTCGCCGAGCGTCGCATGAGCGAGGGCATGCCGAAGCAAGAGGCGTTCGCGCTTGCCGCCAAGCGCATGGCCGGCCCGGTCATCGCGGCGACGATGACGCGCATTGCCGCCTTCTCGCCGCTGTTGTTCTGGCCGGGAATCATCGGCGACTTCATGAAATATATGCCGATCACGCTGATCGTGACGCTCTCGGCCTCGATGCTCTATGCGCTGGTCTTCGCACCGACGCTGGGCGCGATATTTGCCAAGGCGCCGGCCCATCACCCCGACGACAATCGCGACGGCTGGTACATGGCCGTGGTCAAGCAGGCGGTGCACTATCCCATCACCGTGCTTGTCCTTACTGTGGCGCTGTTGTTCGGCGTCGGCTACGCCTATTCGAAATTCGGCGCCGGCGTCGAATTCTTCCCGAATGTCGAGCCTGACTACGGCCTGCTCTATGTCCACGCCCGCGGCAATCTTTCGCTTGCCGAAATGGACGCGGCCACCAAGACGGCGGAAAATCGGCTGCTCGGTTGGCCGGGCGTGAAGTCCGTCTATACGCGTGTAGGCAAGACGCAGGGCGGCGGCCAGGACGTTCCGGAAGACGTGGTCGGCGTGATCCAGTACGAATTCGTCGACTGGCGCGAGCGCAAATCGGCGAACTCAATCCTGGACGAACTGCGCGGCGTGATGGCCGGCATTCCCGGTGTCGACGTCGAGGTTCGCGTGCCGGAAGCCGGCCCGCCCACCGGCAAGCCGATCCAGATCAGGCTTTCGGCCGTCGATCCGAAGGGCCTTGACGACAAGGCCCGCGCCGTCGCCGCGCGCATTGCCAAGGTGCCCGGCGTCATCGATATTTCCGATGGTCTGGCGCCGCCCGGGGTCGACTGGGCGCTCGAGGTCGATCGCGCCAAGGCGGCGCAGTACGGCATCAGTCCGACCGCGGTCGGGACGGTCGTGCAATTGGTGACCAACGGGCTGAAGCTCAGCGAGTACCGGCCCGCCGGCGCCGACGATGCGGTGGACATCAGGCTGCGCCTGCCCGAGGATCGGCGCACGCTGTCGACGCTCGACGAACTCAGGGTGCAGACCGCGCAAGGCTCGGTGCCGATCTCGAACTTCGTCGTGCGCAAGCCGGAGCCGACGGTCGGTATCCTCAACCGCATCGACGGTGCGCGAACGGTGGTCGTCCAGGCCAACGTCGCAGCCGGCGGCCAGGTGGCTGCCGTCCAGCAGGAGGTCACCAAAGCTGTCGCCGACATGAACCTCGGCAGCGGCATTCGCTGGAAGCTTGCCGGTTCGAATGAGGACAGTGCGGAGGCCGGGGCCTTCCTCAGCAAAGCCTTCGGTGCGGCGATCTTCCTGATCTTCATCGTGCTTCTGGCGCAGTTCAACAAGTTCACCAGCGTCTGGTTGGTGCTGTCCTGCGTGGTCATGGCGACGATCGGCGTGTTCCTCGGGCTGCTGCTGACGGGAGAGGCATTCGGCATCGTCATGTCGGGCATTGGTGTCATCGCGCTGGCCGGCGTGGTGGTGAACAACAACATCGTGCTGATCGACACCTATGACCGGTTGCGCGAAGAGGGCTGGGACAAATACGAAGCCGTTCTGCAGACCTGCCGCGAACGTGCCCGCCCGGTGGTGCTGACGGCAGTGTCGGCGATTCTTGGCGTGCTGCCGATCGCTTTCGGCCTCGGCCTCGAAATCTTCCACCACGAGACGACGATCAACGCGCCGTCGACGCAATGGTGGATTTCGCTGTCCTCGGCGATCGTCTTCGGGCTGTCCTTCGCCACCGTGCTGACGCTGGTGGTAACGCCGTCGATGCTGATGGTGTTCACGCGCGCCAAGGTCAAACCCGGTGCGCGCCGTGGCTGGTTCAGTCGCCTGTTGGGGCGTCGCAAGGCCGAGATCTCCTCGGAAGGCCTGGGGGCCGATCTGGGCGCCGAGCCGGCGATCGCCTTCCCGAAGGCCGCCGAATAGAGTCCGATTGCTGCCCTGATCAAGCAAAGGCCGCCCGGGAACAATGGGCGGCCTTCTGCATTGTTTCGTCATTGCAACCTCAAAGCGAGGATTTTCTGATGACGATCAGCACCATTCTCATCATTATTCTTATTCTTATCCTGATCGGCGCGGTTCCGGCGTGGCCGCATTCTCGGTCCTGGGGTTACGGCCCATCCGGCATCGTCGGCGTCATCCTGATCGTTGTCCTGGTGCTGCTGTTGATGGGCCGGATCTGAGCGCAATCATTGGTCCGGACAAGCGGCGGATGACCGTCAGACCATCCGTCTTTTTCAACTTCCTTATTGGGCAGCTTGCTGCACCGGCTTGGTTGTGGCGATGCCGATATCCTCAAGCGCTTCCGATACTGCATCTTCCAGCGGCGTGTGCGGGATCGTACTGATAATGCCTTCCAGCCGGGCTGAAGCCAGCCGGTGCGGCTCGAAGCGGAGATAGCACATCGAAACGATCTCGCGCCACATCGCCACGAACGGGCTGCCGGCGCGCAGCACCCACCACGGCATCTTCGTCAGCTTCAGCGCGCGTCCGAGCGCCTTCTCCGCGGCTGCCTTGATCTGGAGGTCGGTCACAGCATGGCCGGGAAAATTCAGCGCCTCGTATGAGCCGAGCTTGTCGAGATTGTCAGCCAGCCCGACGAAGGCCTTGGCCAGGTCGGGCAGATAGGCCCATTCATGCACGAGATCGACCGGTCCCGGTGCCGTATAGATACCCTTGGTCATCTTGGCGGCGACAACCAGATCGAACCACGATCCGCTGCCGGTGCCGCCGAAGAAATCACCGGCGCGCAGCAGGATCGTGCGCACCCGACCCGCGTCGGCCTCGCGGCGAAACAGATCTTCCATGGCGACGCGGATGCGGCCCTTTTCCGTCGTTGGGCGAAACGGCGCGTCTTCGGCGATCACCGCCGGCATCGGCGAGCCGTAATTGTAGACGGTGCCCGGGAAGAGATGCAGTGCGCCGTTCGCCCGGCAGGCAGCCATGACGTTCTCCGCCATCGGCAGACACTTGCCCCAGTCGGTGTAGAGCGGGTTGAGGCCGTTGAAGATAATGTCGACGCCTTCGGTGGCGCGGATCAGCGCGTTGCGGTCGAGCGCGTCGCCGGCGATTGCGGCGGCGCCTTTGAGCTCGGCCGGCACCTTGCCGCCGCGGGTGACGGCGCGGACACCGTAGCCGGCATCGAGGAAGGCCTTGGCCACCGCACGGCCGAGCCGGCCGTTGGCGCCGAGAATTGCGATCTTGGTCATTGTTCGTCTCCGTGTTTGTGTTGCGAGCCTGTTGTGGTCTCTTCGCAAGCGAATGAAAATTGACTAAAGCTGGTGATCTGATATTCAATTTTGAATGGATATCGATTGGAACCTGATCAAGAGTTTCGTCACGGTGGCGGAGACCGGCAGCCTGTCTGCCGCCGCGCGAAAACTTGCCGCAAGCCAGCCGACGCTCGGCCGCCACATCGCCGAGCTGGAACAGGCGCTCGGCGTCACCCTGTTCCGGCGTGGGCGGCGTGGCTATGCGCTCACGGAAGCAGGCAGCACGCTCTTTGAACAGGGTCGCGCGGTGAGCGAGCAGGCAAGTGCCTTTTCGCTGCTGGCGCTGGGATCGGTCGAGGCGATAGAGGGTACGGTGCGCATTGCCGCCAGCGAAGTGGTGGCGGCCTATGTGCTGCCAGAAATCACCGCGAGGCTTGGTTTCGAGGAGCCGGGCATCGAGGTCGAGATCGTCGCCTCGAACCAGGTCGAGAATCTGCTGCGTCGCGATGCCGATATCGCCATTCGCATGGTCAAGCCGGCGCAGAATGAACTGGTCGCGCGCAAGGTGACCGACATTCCGCTCCGCGCCTGCGCGGCAAAATCCTATCTCGACCGGCGTGGCCGTCCGCGCGAGGCGCGCGATCTCGCCGGCCATGATCTGGTCGGCTTCGACCGCAGCGATGAGATCATTCGCGGCTTTGCCCAGTTCGGCGTCCCGCTTGCCCGCAATGCCTTCCGCTTCAGGACCGATAATCAGATCGTGCTGTGGGAAGCGGTGCGGGCGGGAAACGGCATCGGCTTTGGCCAGGAGCCGCTCGCCGACCGTGATCCGCTGGTCGAGACAGTGCTGCCGGGTCTCCCGCTGCCGACGCTGCCGGTGTGGCTGGCCATGCACCGCGACGTGCGTACAAGCGTCCGCATCCGCCGCGTCGCGGATTTCCTCTACGAAGAGTTCAAGCGCTATTCAGCCGGTGCTGCCTCGGCTGCGAATTCAGCGCGGTGAGCGAGCCCGGCCATCAACAGCACGACGATCAGCAGCCCGGAAAGAGCGACGAAGATCGGGCCGAAGCTCGAGTGTTCGGCGATGAAGCCGATCGCCGACGGCGCCACCAGAATGCCTGAGTAACCCATTGTGGTGACGACGCTCATGCCGGTGCCGGACGCCATGCCCTCCTGGTTGCCGCCGGCCGAAAAGATGATCGGCACCATGTTGGCAATGCCGAGACCGCAAAAGGCGAAGGCGGCAATGGCGAGCCAGGGCGAGGGAGCCAGCCCGGCCACCAGCATGCCGGCAGCAGCGGCAAGAGCCGAGGCGCGCAACGTCGTAACGGCACCGAAACGGTTGCGGACGCCATCACCAAGGAAGCGCATGACGGCCATGACACCGGAAAAGGCGGCGTAGGCCAGGCCTGCGATGGCAAGATCGGCACCGAGCTCCTGCCTGAGATACAGCGCCGCCCAGTCGAGCACCGCACCTTCGGAGATCATCGTCAGCAGCGCCATCAGCCCAACCAGATAAACCAGCGGGTTTGCCGGCAGCGCGAATTTGTGGTGCTCGGCGACTGGGTGCTTGTCCTCGGCGATCAGGTAGCGGATCGCTACGGCGATGACGGCAAAGGCAAGAGCCGTCACCACCGTCGCATGGGCGAGGTGACCGTAGTTCTGGATGGCGAAACCGCCCAAGGCGCCGCCAGCGAAACCGCCAAGGCTCCAGAAGCCGTGCGAGGACGACATGATGGCACGGGACAGCCGCCGTTCGACTGCCACTGCGTTGGCATTCATGGCGACGTCCATGCCGCCGATCGAACCGCCGAAGATGAACATGGCGATTGCCGCCAAGGGCACGTTGGGGGCCAGAGCCACGACCAACAGGCCGAAGCTGCCGGCAAGTCCGAACCAGCGCAGCACCGTGCGCGAGCCATGCTTCGAGATCAGATGGCCGCACCAGGTCATGGCGGTTACGGCCCCGGCCCCGAACAACAGAATCAACAGGCCGAGCGTGAATTTGCTGATGTCCAGCCGGGTGAGGAACACCGGGATCTGCGGCGCCCAGCTCCCGGTCAGGAAGCCATTGGCGAGGAAGATGCCGGCCACTGCCCAGCGTCCACGAATCGCGGTCTGCGTCATTTTCTGCGCGTCCATCGGGTAGAATCCGGTCCGGAAATGGCTTCGCGCGGCAAATTAGATCGATTCAATTCACAGTCAAGCGCTCTTTGCCGAAAGTGCTTGGACCAGACGCTACGTCCTCTCGCGTCGGCCAACCATCTCGGCGGTCCACTCCGAAATCCTTACGGCTGGGGATAAGGCGCGCCATCCTTGTGCACAAACCGGCCGTCGGCGTTGGTGCTCATCATGTCGATGTCGGAGCAGGTGGCGACGTCGTCGGGCCAGCGCGAACCGACTTCGAGATAAATCGCCATCGCGCCCGATTTGTTGATCATGTGATGGCCGTTGCCTGATCCTTTCGGAAAGGCCGCGCAGTCACCGGCGCGCAGCACCGTCTCACCGGCATCTTCGACGAGCGTCAGCTCGCCTTCAAGCACGTAGACGAATTCGTCTTCGTGCGAATGCCAGTGGCGCTGGCTCGACCAGTTGCCCGGCGGCAGGCGCATGAGATTGATACCGAAGTCGGTGAGCCCGCCTGCGTTGCCCAGCCGCTGCCGCACGCGTTCGGCATAGGGTGCATCGAACGGCGGTGGATAGGATGAGCCCTTGCGTCCGGGCACGTCGGCAACGTCAATCTTAGGCACGGCGTCCTCCCTAGTGATCCCTGGGGCGCCTTGCCTCGAACTCGGCCTTCTTGGCATCGGAGGCTTCGATCTGGTTCAGTGCCTGCCACTCGGCATAGGGCATGCCGTAGATGATCTCGCGCGACTGTTCCTTGCTGAGTTCGACACCCTCGGCCTGCGCCGCATCGCGGTACCAGTTGGACAGGCAGTTGCGGCAGAAGCCGGCGAGGTTCATCAGGTCGATGTTCTGCACGTCGGAACGCTCGCGCAGATGCGCAACCAGCCGGCGGAAGGCAGCGGCTTCGAAATCGCGCTTTTGTTCGTCGCTGAGTTCGGTCATGTCTTTGGCGTCCCTTGGGCCTTCCGTCACACCGGTCCGGTGCGCGAGCCGAATATTTTCACCGCATGTATATCGGCACGTCGATCGATCGCGTCAACGATCGGCGCCAGCCGTTCGGCCCAGTCGAGGGCACCCTTAAGGTCGGCGATCAGGTCCTGGCGGATCTCGAGCAGCGCATGGGCAAATCCGTTGACGATGGCGTGCCTGAACATGGTATCGCCGCGCAGTGCGCCGTCATAGGGTTCGTTGTCGCCGACGATGAGGCTCTTGTCCTTGGCGAGCATGTCGATCAGCGGCCGCGCAACGCGATCGTCGAGATCCCATAATATGCCGACGTGCCACGGCCGCACGAAGCCCTGCATGGTCGGCGTGAAGGAATGCACCGAAAAGATGAAAGGTGCCTGCGCGGACGCTTGCGCCACCGAGGCGATCATGGCGCCGACGGCATCATGATAGGGGCGGTAAAAACGGTCCAGACGTCTTTCGCGTTCCTCCGGCGCCATGGGATAATTTCCCGGGATGATGGTGCCGTCATAGAGCTGGCGAATCAGCGTTGGATCGTCCTCGCCGCGATTGGGATCGATCAGCAGCCGTGAAAAATTGGCAAGCACCGCCGGAACGCCGAGCAGACTTGCGAGTTCGCGGGTTACAGTCTCGACGCCGATGTCGTAGGCGATGTGGCGGTCGAACTCCGCCGCTGGCAGGCCAAGGCTGCCATATTCCTCCGGCAGGTCGCGGCGAGCGTGATCGGCCAAAAGCACCATGCCGCGCTTGCGGTCGCCTTCGACGATGTCGAAAGGCGCGAAAACTGTGGATCGGGTCATCGGCGGGAAAGGTCTGTTCGTGGGCTTCCTGGGAGGGTGGTATCGTCATTCCACGAAGAGAACGCTTGCGCAATGCCGTTGTTTAGCCACGGTTTCTGCAAAAAACTGAGCGGGGGCGACCGCAAGCGCGCCGGAGCCTTCTAAATCGATTGGAATTGGACAGATCGGCGCGTTGACATGCGTACGGACTTTTCCGAAAAGGGGCGTTGAGAGATGCAAATGTGGTTCTTGAGGGGTTTCAGGATGGGTTTCGCCGGCAGGCTGCGTGTGCGCCATGCCTTGGCCATGCCGCTCCTGATACCGGCAATGGGCCTTTTCGCGGTGATCACGGCCTCGCCGGCACGGGCCGATTTCCGGGTCTGCAACGCCACGCAGAACCTGGTAGGCGTCGGCATCGGCTATCGGGCCAAGGCCGGCTGGATCACCGAAGGCTGGTGGCACATCGAAGGATCGAGCTGCAAGACGCTGATCGAGGGACCGTTGTCATCAAGGTTTTACTATCTTTATGCAGAAGACGCCGAGCGCGGCGGACGCTGGGATGGCCCGATCAACATGTGCGTGGCCGAAAAAGAGTTCAAGATCGCCGGCGTTACCGACTGCGTCGCCCGGGGCTTTCAGCGCGCCGGATTTCAGGAATATGACACGGGCGAGCAGGCAAGCTGGATGGTCCAGCTGACTGACGAGCCCGCAACGGATGGCGCTGCAGCCGCCCCGGGAACAAACAGTCAATGAGACGCAGCCGCAAGGTCAAGATCCTCGCCACCATCGGTCCGGCCTCCTCGTCCGAGGAGATGCTGAAGAAGCTGTTCGAAGCCGGCGCCGACGTGTTCCGGATCAATATGAGCCACACCGACCATGAATTGATGCGGACGCTTGTCGGCCGCATTCGTGCCGTCGAGGAGGCGGTCGGCCGGCCGATCGGCGTTCTCGCCGACCTGCAAGGGCCAAAGCTGCGCGTCGGTAAGTTCGCCAACGGCAAAGAAGTGCTGACCGTCGGCCAGACCTTCACGCTCGACGACAATCCCGAGCCCGGCAATTCGAAGAGGGTCTACCTGCCGCATCCCGAAATCCTGCGTTCGGTCGAGGCCGGTCATCGCCTGCTGATCGACGACGGCAAGCTCGAGCTCAAGGCGGTCAGCAGCAACGGCCAGGCGATCGTCTGCACCGTCGTCGCCGGCACCACCATTTCCGACAAGAAGGGCGTCAGCCTGCCCGACACCGACCTGCCGGTCGGCGCGCTGACGGAAAAGGACCGCCGGGATCTCGACGCAGTTCTGGCGACCGGCGTCGACTGGGTGGCGCTGTCCTTCGTGCAGCGGCCCGAGGACCTGGCCGAAGCGCGCAAGATCGCGCGCGGCCGGGCGCTGATCATGGCCAAGATCGAAAAGCCGCAGGCCGTCGCCCGGCTGGCCGAGATCATCGAGCTTTCGGATGCGCTGATGGTCGCCCGCGGCGATCTCGGCGTCGAGATGCCGCTCGAAGCCGTGCCCGGCATTCAGAAGCAGATCACCCGCGCCGCCCGCCGCGCCGGCAAGCCTGTGGTGGTTGCCACGCAGATGCTGGAATCGATGATCACCGCGCCGGTGCCGACCCGCGCCGAAGTCTCGGACGTCTCGATCGCCGTGTTTGAAGGCGCCGACGCGATCATGCTTTCGGCGGAGTCCGCCGCCGGCGCCTACCCGGTCGAAGCGGTGGCGATGATGAACCGGATCGCCACCAAGGTCGAAACCGACCCGACCTACGCCGGCATCATCAACGCGCAGCGCTCGGAACCGGAAGCGACCGGCGCCGACGCCATTTCGCTTGCTGCCCGCGAGATCGCCGAGACGCTGAAGCTGTCGGCCATCATCACCTACACGGCCTCGGGTACAACCGGCCTGCGCGCCGCGCGTGAGCGGCCGCAAGTGCCGATCGTCGCATTGTCGCCGATCCTCAACACGGCGCGGCGGCTGTCGCTGTTGTGGGGCACGCATTGCGTCGTTTCTCCCGATGCCATCGACCTCGACGATATGGTCGATCGCGCCTGCCGCATCGCCTTCGACGAAGGTTTCGGCAAGCCCGGCGACCGCGTCATCATCACGGCCGGCGTTCCGCTCAGGACGCCCGGTTCGACCAACATGCTGCGCATCGCCTATGTCGGATCGGAAGTCGGACGCTAATGCCGGCGGCGGCTGGCGGATCGGCCGGCTGCATGGCGCGTCGTAAACACGGCGCCAGCCCGGCGCATCGACGGCAGTCGGGTTAGGATCGACGCCGAACTCCGCCAGCTTGCATCGGCCTGCAGCGGGCGGTTCGAAGGTCCTGTTCGACTTGAGCTGGAAGTCAGTTAAGCTAATCTCTCCTGGGAGAAAGAGGAGGGTGATCCAATGTGGATGCGCACTGATCTTCTGGAACTCCTCGGCATTGAGCACCCGATAATCCAGGCGCCGATGAGCGGCGTCACCACACCGGAACTCGCGGCGGCGGTCAGCAATGCCGGGGCACTAGGCTCGCTCGGATGCGGTATTCTGCCTGCTGCGGCTATCCGCGAGCAGCTCACGGCGACACAGCACGCCACCAATCGTCCGGTCAACGTCAACTTCTTTGCGCACCCGGCGCCGGCACGCGATGATGCGGCTGCACAAACTATGCGCGACCGCCTTCGCGGCTGCTATGAGGAGGTCGGCCTCGGACCGGTGCCCGAGCCGGGCGAGCCCTTCCCCACCTTCGATCGTGAGCGTCTCGAAATTGTGCTCGAGCTGCGCCCGAAGGTGGTCAGCTTCCACTTCGGCCTACCCGACACCGCAATTGTGCAGCAGTTGAAAGCGGCCGGCTGTACTGTCTTGTGTTCGGCTACCACCGTCTCGGAAGCGCGCCAGCTTGAGGCAGGAGGGGTGGACGCCATTATCGCCCAGGGATACGAGGCCGGTGGGCATCGCGGCACATTCACTGGCGACCCTGCTATCGGCACAGCCGGCACCATGGCCTTCGTACCGCAGATTGTCGATGCCGTGCGGGTGCCTGTAATTGCCGCCGGCGGTATCTTCGACGGTCGCGGCATTGCCGCCAGCTTTGCACTTGGTGCATCTGGTGTGCAGATCGGCACGGCTTTCCTGGCCTGTCCTGAGCCAATGTGCAGCCAGTCTATCGCGCAGCATTGCGCTCGGCCAACGACGAGAGCACGTCGGTGACTCGCTGCTTCACTGGCCGCCCAGCGCGCGTGGTGCGCAACCGGTTTGTGATGGAAATGGCTGGTGAGGAAGATGCTGCGCTGGCGTTTCCGCTACAGGCGAGTCTGGTCATGCCGCTTTCGATGGCGAAGGATGAAAGCAAGCGGGCTGACTTCTTGCCCATTTGGGCCGGGCAGGGCGTTGCGAAGCTGCGGCAGATGCCGGCCGCCGCGCTTGTGGAGAAACTCGTCACGGAAGCAAGCGGCGTAGATCGGGCCTATAGGGGAGTAGGGGAGTAGGGGAGTAGGGGAGTAGGGGAGTAGGGGAGTAGGGGAGTAGGGGAGTAGGGGGCATGCGTTCCGCAGTGCAATCTACACCACTTACATACTGCCTTACTCCCCTATTGCCCTACTGGCTTCAAATGCCTTCGCCGGCAAGCTCCTCGGAAAGTGCGGCGACCTGGTCCTGGGCGCTGCGCATCATCGGGTAGATGCCGAGAACGCGCTGCCAGGCCTCGAGTGCCGACTGCTTGTGGCCGGTTTCGGCCATGATCTGAGCCAGGCCCGAAAGCGCGCCGAAATGGCGTGGTTCGAGCTGCAGGGTGCGGTCGATGTCCGCCATCGATTTCCCGTAGTTCTTCATCATGAAATGAACAGTGGCGCGCCGGTTCCAGCCTTCCGCATAGGTCGGCTGCAAAGTCACCACCTGATCGAGGAAGTCGAGCGCGACATCGAATTTCTGGTTTTCGATCGCCTTCTGCGACCATTGCATCATCAGGTCGATAGAGGCGCTGCCCGACTGGGACCACTCGGTGCCGATCCGTCCGGCGATGCGCTCGGCCGCCTTTTCATTGCGTTCGCGCTTGAGATCGGCAAACAGCTGATCGAGCCGCGCCTGTTTCGTCTTGACGACCGGAGGCGCTGTCGGCGGAGTTGTGGTCGGATCTTCAGCCCACGCCGGCAGCGAGACAGCGCCGGACACGAGGAAAGCCGTGAAAAATGCAAAAAGAATCCGCATCGCGGGAATCTAGCCCCCGACGCCGGATCGTCAAACTGAAATTTAGCGTGAGTGTCGTATCATGCGAACGGAGGCGCGCAGCCTCCGTCGAAAACTCAACCCTGGCGCGCCTTGTAGCGCGGCGCGGTCTTGTTGATGATGTAGATGCGGCCCTTGCGACGAACCAGCTGGTTGTCGCGGTGACGCGCCTTCAACGCCTTGAGCGAATTCTTGATTTTCATGGTCTTGCCCGTCGGTCTGGGCCCGGTCACGGGCCGAATTATTAAGGCGCGCCCACAGACGCGCCTTTGAACTGTGCGTGGCTCATAGACGAGGAGCGTTGCCCGTGTCAACCGCAAGCGCGTTGCCTAAACGATACGGACCGTTTCGTATCATCAAATATCCGCCACTGGCGCCTTGCGGCATTGCGCAGGCTTGCGACGGCTGGAATGATGCGATTGCGAATTGGAGATCGTCATGCGCCGAATTCTTGTGTCCGCCTGTCTTGTCGTCCTCGCGGCAGGCTCTGTTGCCCACGCGCAGGAATGCGACCGTAACGACGACAGCCAGCAGATGATGAACATCTGCGCCGACGCGGACTACAAATCCGCCGACGCCAAGCTCAACAAGGCCTACCAGGATCTCATCGGCGGAAGTGACGCAAAAGCCAGGAAGCTGTTGCAGACGGCGCAGCGCGCCTGGATCGCTTTTCGCGACGCGGAATGCAGCTATTCTGCCGCGGACAGCGAAGGCGGCTCGATCTATCCGATGCTGATATCGGAATGCCTGACGCGGCTGACCGACGATCGCACCAAGCAGCTCACCGCCGATTCGACCTGCGCAGAAGGCGATGTGAGCTGCGCCAGCCCCGACGAGGACGAGAGCGGCGACATCCAGTAAGCGTAGGTTCTAACTTTGTGTTTGAGCATGATCTTTTCCGAAACCGGATTCCACTTTTCGCTAGCGCGGACCTTCGGTTCGGCATCATGCTCTAGCTGCGGCGGCTCACGCGCGTAAAATGGCCCATCTTGCGGCCGGGCCGCGCCTCGGCCTTGCCATAGAGGTGCAGCATCAGATCGGGCTCGGCGAGCAGCTCAGCAACGCGCCGGATGTCGTCGCCGATCAGGTTTTCCATGACGCAGTCGAACTGCCGGGCGGGATTTCCCAGCGGCAGGCCGGCGACGGCGCGGATGTGCTGCTCGAATTGCGAGATGGTGCAGGCGGCCTCCGTCCAGTGGCCGGAATTGTGGACGCGCGGCGCTATCTCGTTGACCAACAGCGAACCGTCGGCAAGGACAAAGAATTCGACGCCGATGACGCCGACATAGTCGAGCGCTGCAAGGATCTCTGCCGCCGCCGTTTGAGCCGCAGCAGCCGTCTCGGATTTTACTCCGGCCGGCAGCGTCGAGCTGTGCAGAATACCGTTGCGATGGACATTCCACGCTGGATCGTAGGCGGCGAGCGAGCCGTCGCTGCCGCGCGCGGCGATCACCGAAATCTCGCGCTCGATGGTGACGAAGGATTCCAGGATCAACGGCACGTTGCCCATCGCCTCGCAAGTGCCGGCAAAGCCGCCTGTTTCCATGTTGCGGAAGACACGCTGGCCCTTGCCGTCATAGCCCATGCGGCGCGTCTTCAATATGCCGCTGCCGTTGAACTGTTTCAGCGCAGCCGTCAGTTCCTCGTCATTGTCGACGGGACTGAAATCCGCGGTCGGTATGCCGATACCGTTGAGGAATTTCTTTTCCGCCAGCCGGTCCTGCGCCACTTCCAGTGCGCGTGCCGGCGGATAGACCGGCACCGTAGAGGCAAGTGCCGCGGCAGCCGCGACCGGAACGTTCTCGAATTCATAAGTAACGACGGCACTGGCCGCAGCCAGCTCGCCAAGCGCGGCCGCGTCGTCGTAGGCGGCGACGATCTGCCGGTTGGCGACCTGTGCCGCCGGGCAATCCGGCTGCGGCTCCAGCACGACGATGCGATAGCCGAGGCGGGCCGCGGCCATCGCCAGCATGCGGCCGAGCTGGCCGCCGCCGATGATGCCGATGCTCGATCCCGCCGGCAGGCTCACGGCGCGTCCGTGGGCTCGGCGGCCACCTTGGCGGTCTGCGCGGCGCGCCAGCTATCCAGCCGGGCGGCGAGCTTTTCGTCGCTCAGCGCCAGCACCGCGGCGGCGAGAAGGGCAGCGTTGGCAGCGCCGGCCTTGCCGATGGCCAAAGTGCCGACCGGAATGCCGGCCGGCATCTGCACGATTGATAGCAGCGAATCCTGGCCCGACAGCGTCTTTGATTCCACCGGCACGCCGAGCACCGGCAGCGGCGTCATCGCCGCCGTCATGCCGGGCAGATGCGCCGCACCCCCGGCACCGGCGATGATCACCTTGTAGCCGGCCGCCTTGGCGCCCTTGGCGAACTCATAGAGCCGGTCGGGCGTGCGGTGGGCCGAGACAATCAGCCGCTTGTGCGAAATGCCAAGCGCCTCAAGCGTTTCGGCGGCGTGGCGCATCGTCGCCCAGTCGGACTGGCTGCCCATGATGATGGCGACGTCGGCGCGGTGATCGTCCAAGCTTCTGCTCTCCGGCGGCAAAGGCGCGCATTAGCGGAAATCGAGGGGAGCCGCAAGGATGGCCGGAAACGGCAAAGCCGCTTGTGCCGTCTGCGTGGCTACGCACATGGACTTGGGCGGTCTGTCATCGGGCGGCCGCTGCTCGGAAGCGGTTGACGAAGTCGTCAAGTTCGGGCCGTTCGGTATCGGAAATCGCCCAGTAGGAAAAGGCGCTGTCGCTCCAGTGGACCAGCGAGAAGCCACCAGCAGAAAGATCGACCGGTCCGGCTGTCGAGCCGGTTTCCTCGGGCGCGGCGACGAGAGTGATCAGGTGCTCGCGGTGCCTGTAGACCAGTGCCGGCACTGGCTGGTCGGCGATCACCTCGACGCGGCCGCCGAGCAGCGCGAAGCCGTCACTGGCAAGATCAGGTGCCGGTGGTGACAGGCCGACCCTGCCATCCAGCCAGGGTTTGACCGTGTGCCGGTCCGACGAGACGACGTCCACGGGGCTGGCTGCCAGCAGGCTGCGGCGGTGGCCGTTGGCGACCGCGGCGGCAAAGCTGTCGGGCGCCCTGCTCAGCATCATCCATTGCGTCGCGCCGCTGGCCAGCACGGCGGTAACGACGATCGACGCCGCCAGCGCGCGCCAGTCGAACGCGCCAAATCGGTGCATCGCCCTGTGCGCTGGCAGCACTCGAGCGGCGGGCGCCGGCGCCGGCAGCACTTTCTCCATACCGGCTGTCCCGATTGCAGCGATGCGAGCCTTGAAATCCTCACGGACATCGAGCCTCGGCAGCCCGCTGACGACCGTCTGCAGCGCAACGATGCGGGCATGCTCGGCGGCGAGCGCCGGGTCGGCCGCGATGCGTCGCTCGACAGCCAATGCTGCTGCTGCGTCGAGCTCGCCATCGACCAAGGCATGGATCATCAGCGCCACGCCCGCCGGGTCATCGGGCAGTCCATCGTTGTGCGCGCTCATAGCGCCCTCCCAAGTTGGGATATAAGCAGACCGCGCGCCCTCGCCAGCCGCGACATCACCGTGCCTAGCGGCACGCCAAGCAGCGTCGCGATCTCGCGATAGCTGAGGCCGTTGACGTCGCGCAGCACCACAGTCTCGCGAAATTGGTGCGGCAGCGCGGCGATCGCCGCCTCGAGTGAGGCCGTGTCGGCCTTGGCGATCAGGCTTGCCTCAGGATTGTCCGTATCCGGCAGGCCGGCGCCATATGCAGCCGTCATGTCATCGAGGTCGCTCAGGTCGCCGACGGCGACGATACTGCGCGGCCGGTTGCGCGCCAGCCAGGAGTAAGAGGCGTTGCGCACGATCGCCAGCAGCCAGGCGCGCGCATTGCCGCCGGCATAGCCGGCGATGCCCGCATGCGCCTTCAAACAGGCCTCCTGCACCACATCCTCCGCATCGGCTGCGTTGCCCGTCAGCCAGCGGGCAAGCGCAAGCGCATCCGCGAGATGGGGCAGAACCACCTCGCGAAAGCGCTCGGTCGCGGCCTCTTGGTTCAACACCGTCGCATCGCCCGGCATCCCGGGCAGAACCTTCCGAAAATCCTCACGGAGCGACGGTGATCCTGCCCTGCATGTGCGGGTGAAGCCCGCAGAAATAGGCATAGTCGCCCACTTTGGTGAAGGTGAAGGCATATGTGTCACCGGTGTCAAGCGCCTTGGAGCGAAACGAGACATCGTTGGCGACCACCAGATGCGGGATGTCGTCGTCATTCTCGAAGGTCACGGTAGTGCCCTGCTTTATCGTCAGCACCGCCGGTGTGAAGGCAAAGTTCTCGATCTTGACCATTGGCTGGTCTGCTGCGTTCAGTGGCATGGCAACCATTATCAGGATCGCCGCCAAACCAAACGTGACAGCGGATACGACCAAGACGCGGGATGGGAAGCGGATCATCGCATTTCCCCTCAGGCCAGCGTGCTGTCGATGATGGCGAGGTCCTGCCCGCCTTGCTTGACTGTGACGCTGCTTGTGCCGAGCAGGCTGCGCAACTGGCCGGCAGGTACCGTCATCGGCCCGGGTGAGGCTGCGGTGCCCGGCGCCGGTTGCGGGAAAGCGGTCGAGCGCGCGGTATGAAAGGTCACGTTTCCTTCGACCTTCTGCATGATCTGGTGGATATGGCCGTTGAGTACGGTGACAGAGCCGAAGCGCTTGAGCAGGGCCAAGGCCTGCGCCGCGTCGTCGGTGCCCCAGCCCCATTCGGGATAAACAGCCCATAGCGGGATGTGGGCAAAGACGACGATTGGCGTCGAGGCGGTGACCGCCTTCAGATCATCGGCCAACCATGCCAACTGGTCGGCGCCGAGATTGCCCAGCCCGCCAGCCTTCAGGTTGACGACGTTGACCAGCCCGATGAAATGGACGCCGTTCTGGTCGAACGAATACCAGCCGGCGCCCTTGGTGCCCTTGCCGTAGCGGTCGAGATAGGCCTGGCCATTGCCGTCGTCGATCAGGTCGTGCTCACCGGGCACATAATGTACGTCGAAGCCTGCGCCGCCGATGATCTGGGCAGCGTTGTCGAACTGCGCGACTTTCGACAAATGGGTGATGTCGCCGGTGTGGATCATGAAAGCGGGCTTTTGCGGCAACGCCTGGATCTTGCCGATGGCCTCCTTCAGCGTGTCGATGGCGTGCGGGTTGGCAGCCTTGTCGAAGCCGATGTGGCTGTCGGAGATCTGGAGGAAAGTGAAGCCGGTGGCCAAGGCCTCTGCGGCTTGCGCCGCGCCGAGCAGGCTGAGCGAAACCGGCACGCCGGCCGAAATCGTCCACAGCACTCCCGTGCCGGCCCAGATCATGCATTCCAGTGCATGACGGCGGCTGATGCCGTCAGCTTCATTGTCGTGGTGGTGGGTCATACCGGTCTCCTGCAACGCCGGAAATGGCGTCTGCTTGGGAGACCAATGGGCGGGGTGGTTTATTCCGCCCGACGACCAAAAAGTCATTCACAGTGCCGTGATGGCGCAATGGCCCGATGCCAAGCCGGCACTGGAAGTATGGCGATGTCTAGTCCGGCCAGCGCAAGGCCCCGGCGGACTGCTTGCGAGCGGGTTTCATCGCATCCGCGGGCCGATCGGCAGCACTCAGCACCGCCCGCAGGCTTTCGGCGACGATCTCCGCCTCGCCGGGATGAAGATTGCATGGATCGAGGAAGAAGTGACCGCGCTCGACCTCGTGGTTGCGCACGATGATCGGGGGCGAGCCCGCCGCCAGAGCCGAGGCAAGGCCGGCGGCGGTGAACCTGCTTTCAGGCGTAACAAACACCTGCAGGCGGTCGAGCGGATTGGCGGTCGGATCGGGAATGATATGCGCGGCGATACCAGGTAGCCCATCCAATGCGTCTTTCCACAGATGCAGGGCGGCTTCCTCCCGCTGACGGATGCCGGCATGGTCGCGCCGCTCCCAGGCTTCCAGGGCCGCCATGGTGCCGGCAATGCTCTCCTTGCCCACCTTCATGGCGCGCGCAACGCCGCGGTTCTGGAGATAGGCGGCCCGCACCAGATCCTTGCGCCCCGTCACGATGCCGCTTGTCGGTCCGCTGAGGAACTTGTGCCCGCTATAGACGACGATGTCGGCGCCGCGTGCGAGAAAGCCGCGCAGGTCGTATTCGGAGGCGGCGTCGACGATCACCGGCACGCCCTTGGCGTGGCAGATCTCGCAGAACTCCTCGAGCGAAAGCATGCCGTATTGCACCGTGTGGTGCGCAACTACGTAGAGGCCGGCTGCGGTGCGGTCGCGGATCGCGTCGCGCACATGATAATCCTGCGTCACGCTGACCGTGCCGGCGGGTATTGTCTTCGCCCCGGCCAACCGGATCGACTGGTCGATCGGCGCGCCGTAATTGACGATGTGACCGAGCTGGACGATGACCTCCGACTTGACGCCCTCAATGTCGTCCGGCAGCCGCTCGATCGCAAGAAGGCTGGTTCCGGTCATCGCGCCGGCAATCGCCATGGTTATGCCGCTGGCGCAGCACGCGGTGATGAAGCCGGCCTCGCCGCCGGTCAGGCGTGCAATCACAGTACTTGCGGCGCGCTGCAGATCGTCCATCTCGACCCATTGCGAGGCGATTTCCGACATTGCGGCAATCGCTTCTGGCACGATAATCGAAGCGCCGAGCGCCGTCATCGTACCGGAAACGTTGATGATCGGGCGAAGGCCAAGCCGTTCGCGGATTGTCGTGTTGGAACGGTCAGCGGCATAGGTCGTCATCTCTGCAGATCCTGTTTCGAACGATTTCAGGCGATCTCGACGACCGCCTCGATTTCAACTGTGATGTTGCCCGGCAGCGAGCCGACACCGATTGCCGAGCGGGCATGTCCGCCGATCTTATCAAAGACGGCGGCGAAAAGATCGGAACAGCCATTCACCACCTTGGGGTGCTCGCTGAATGTCGGCGTCGCATTGACAAAGCCAAGCAGCTTGACGACGCGCACGATGCGGCCGAGGTCGCCGGCCGCCGCATGCATGACCGCGAGCAGGTTTAGGCCGGTCAGACGCGCATGCCCATAGGCCTCTTCAACGCTGACGTCGTCGCCGACCTTGCCGGTGCAGAGCGCGCCGTCGGCGCGCAACGGCCCCTGGCCGGAGAGGAAGATCAGCCGTCCGCTCTCGGCATAGGTGACGAAGTTGGCGATGGGCTTCGGCGGCTCGGGCAGTGTCAGGCCCAATTCCGCGAGCCGGATGTAAGGCGTCATAAAAGCTCCTTGCGACAGCTTTCGCCGTCCGATGTCAAAAATGCGAGGCGCGAAATCGCGCCAGGAAGCTGCGAAGGCGTTCATTGTCGAACCCCGCCGCCAGAATCTCGGCGGGTGGTCCGACGGCGCTGACGCCGCCGTCCGCCATGAAAACGATGCGGCTCGATGCATCGCGTGCAAAAGCCATTTCATGCGTGACCATCAGCATCGTCATGCCGTCTTCGGCAAGGCTGCGAACGACCTCGAGCACCTCGCCAACCAGTTCGGGGTCGAGCGCCGAAGTTATCTCGTCGAGAAGCAGTATCTTCGGCTCCATCGCCACGGCGCGGGCGATGCCGACGCGCTGCTGCTGGCCGCCGGACAACTCGGCCGGCAGGCTATCGGCCTTGTGGGCGAGGCCGACCCGGCCGAGCCAGTGCTCGGCAATGGTGCGGGCCTCGGCATTGCTCTTGCCGCGCACCTTGCGCAGGCCAAGCATGATGTTGCCGGCGGCAGTCAAATGCGGAAACAGATTGAAGCTCTGGAACACCATTCCGGTCTCGGCTCGCATCGCCGCCAGGTCGCGCTCGCTGCGTCGCTGGCGTGTTCCCGTCTCGCGATAGCCGACCTCCTTGCCATCGATACGGATCGAGCCGCTGTCGTAGCTCTCCAGGAAGTTGACGCAGCGCAGCAGCGTGGTCTTGCCGCTGCCGGAAGGGCCGATGACAGTCACCACCTCGCCGCGTGTCACCTTGAGACTGACGGAGCGCAGGACCTCGACGGATCCAAAGGCTTTGGAAACCTCGGAGACATCGAGAAGTGCCGGATTCTGGTGCGGGGCATTGGACATCTTGCTATTCCCGGATGAATGAGAAACGCTGCTCCAGCCGCCGGCTGGCCAAGGAGAGGGCGTAGTTGACGGCGAAGTAGACGAGCGCACCGAGAATGTAGAGCGGCATCGCCTCATAGGTGCGGCCGATGACCTGGTTGATTGCCTGCATCAGGTCGGTGATGCCGAGCAGCGAGACCAGCGCGCTGCCCTTCACCGCGTCGGTCACGCCATTTATCCAGGGTGGCAGGAAGCGTCTGAACGCCTGCGGAAAAATGACGTAGGCCAGCCGCTGGCGAAAGGTCAGTCCGATCGCCATCGCCGCCTCGGACTGACCCTTGGGAATCGAGCCGACGGCGCCCCTCAGATATTCGACCACCTGTGCGGTCTTGAACAGGGTGAGGGCGAGTACGGCCGCCCAAAAGGATTCCAGATGCAGCCCCACCGCGGGCAGGCCGTAATAGACGAAGAAGATCAGCACCAGGATCGGAATGCCGCGTATGGTGTCGCTGAAGATGCGCACTGCCCAGCGCAGCGGAGCCGGACCGTAGACAAGGCCGACGCCCATCAGCACGCCGGCGATGAGCGATAGCACCACGACCAGCAGCGACACCCACAAGGTCACGGCAAAGCCTTCGGCGAGGAACGGCAAGGCGTAAATGATCTGGCTCAGCATCTCAGCGCGCCGCCTTGAACCGGCGCTCGACCAGCCGCAACGCGAAAAGCAGTGCATAGCCGGTCAACAGGTACATCGCCGTCACCACCAGATAGACCTCGACAATGCGGAACGTGTTGAAGTTGATCCACTGGGCGCCGTAGGTGAGCTCGGGTACCGAGATGACCGATGCCACGGACGTGTCCTTGAAGAGCGATATGAATGTGTTGGAAAGCGCCGGCAGGGTTATGCGCAGCATCGTCGGCAGGCGCACGTGGAGCAGCCTTTGCCATGGCGTCAGGCCGATTGCCTTGCCGGCGTCGAGCTGTCCGCGCGGCACCGCCTCGAGCCCCGAGCGAAACACCTCGACCAGGTAGGCGCCGCTGTAGAGCGATAGCGTGGCAATGAATGAGGTTTGCGCACTGTAGGCAATGTCGACCACCGTCGGCAGGCCGTAGAAGACCAGATAGACGAGCAGGATCAGCGGCACGTTGCGGATGAACTCGACATAGGCCGCGATGATGGTCCGCACCGCACGTCCGGCCGATACGTACCAGACCGCCAGAACGAGCCCGATGACGATGCCGATCGCGATCGAGATGACGGCCAGTTCAAGGCTTAACAGCAGTCCGCCCCAGAGCTTGTCGAAATGCCGCCAGATCAGGTTGAAGTTGAGGGTATAACCCATGCATCCCCGTCATAGAGGGCTGTGATGAGAGGGGGGCGGAAGGACGTTTGTCCTTCCGCCTGCTTGCATCAGATGACCGGGAAACCGGGGTGGCGGGCCGGCGGCTCCTGTCCGAAATAATCCTTGAACGCAGCGTCGTAGAGTGCCGTTTCATGGCCGAACATGGCGATGGTGAAGGTCTGGTTGACGAAGGTCAGCCAGTCGAGGTCGCCCTGCCGCAGTGCGGCGCCATAAAGCATCGAGAACCAGCTCTTGCCGGCATCGAAGTATTTGTCCGGATTGCGCGAGGCGAGCCAGCGGACCGTTGACAGATCAACCGCGGCAGCGTCGACGCGCTTGGATTCCAGGGCCTGCAGCACGTTGGCCTGCGTGTCTATCTGCATCACCTGCGACTCCGGCAGCACGATATGCACATTTGCCTCGGCATCAACGTTTTGCAGGATGGAAATCCGGGTCGCCGAACCGGCGGCAAGCAGCTTGTCGAAGGTCTTGTTTTCGGCGTTCGGAAGGGTCAGCAAGGCGATGCCTTCGACGTAGTAGGGCCTGGAGAAGTGGATCAGCTGCGAGCGCTGGGCGGTCATGGTCATGAACTGGATGGTGATGTCGACCTTGTTGGTGGTCACGTTCGGAATGCGCTGAGCCGGATCCTGCATGACGAATTCGACTTTGGTCGGGTCGTCGAAAAGCCCCTTGGCGAGAATGCGACCCATGGTGATGTCCATGCCCACCAGTTCGCCGGCGTCGTTCTCGAAATGCCAGGGCGCATTGGTACTGCCGGTGCCGACGATCACCTTGCCGCGCTCGAGGACGGTGCGTAGCAGGCTGTCCGGCGCTGCCTGGGCCGCCGCTTTCTGAACGTCGACCGCGGTAGCGGCGCTCATCACTCCGGCCGTTGCAAGCCCGGCCATTCCCAGTTTCAGAAATTCACGTCTTTTGGATGTGTCGTTCACGGCGACCTCCTTTCGTGTTGTGTTCCCCTTTGGACCAGCGATACAGGCATCGGTTGCAACTGATGTAATTGTCTCTTACAAGAGACGCCTGTACTCTGTACAAGACAGATTAACATCAGGGATCGATAATGCAAGATGGCAATGCATTGGCCGCTCGACCGGACGCCGGACTGGACGAAGACAAGACCTCGGGCTCTCGGGAGAAGGGTCTCAACCGGGTTCTCCAGATTTTGGAGTTTCTCCACACGACCCAGCGCGCGATCGGCGTTGGCGACCTTGCCAAAGGAGTGAACGCGCCGCGTTCGACGACTTATACGCTGGTGCGCTCGCTGGTCGACGCAGGCCTGCTTGAGATGGCCGGAGACGGCAATCGGGTCTATTTCGGAAAGAAGCTTTATCTCTACGGAATGGACTATGTGCGGGGCAACGACCTGCTCAGGCGAGGGCGCCAGGAAGTCGACCATCTGTCGCGCGAGACCGGCGAGACCTCGGAGCTGTGCATGCTGCAAAGCGGCCGCTACACCATCGTCCATTCAAGCCCGGGAACGAGGCCATTCAGGATCAGTTCGGCGACGGGTCTGCAAATACCGCTTCCCTGGACAGCTTCCGGGCGGCTGCTCCTCGCCGGGTTCGACAGGGCGGCGATCGAGGATATGGTCTCGGAAGACGATCTCGTGCTGCCGGACGGCCGCAGGTTGCGGCTCGACGATTTCATAGCTGACATCGCCGTCGCCAAGTCGGCCGGCTACTGCGTCACCTCCGGCCTTGTCGATGCCTATACGAAATGCCTGGCCGCGCCGGTTTTTTCAGCGCCGGGCAGGGTCGAGGCGACGATGTGCCTGGTGGTTCCGATCGATACCTCGACCGAAAAGACCGACGATCTGATAGCGTTGTTGCGCGAGCGCGCCGCACGGCTTTCGATCGCGGCATAGCGCTTTTCCAGCAGGCCGGCGCCGGCGTTCGTTCAAGCAATAATGTCTGGCGTTCAAGCAATAATGTCTGGAATGATCTTGTCTTCCAGCGCCATCAGCCTGTCCTTCAGGAAAAGCTTCTTTTTCTTCATGCGCTGGATCTGCAGCGGGTCGCAATTCATGGCGATCATCGCATTGATGGCCGCATCGAAATCGGCGTGTTCCTGCTTCAGCCGGGAATATTCGAGGCGGATATCAGCCTGTTCCTGATCGGACATTTTTACCGTCTGCACGTCTGCGGCGCCCAAACACTGGGCCTGATTGGGCGGGACCGGGGCCTTCTTGCACCGGCGCGCAGCCCATACCACATTTCACATTGTCGTGGAATGCTACCACGCAGCATTCGACATCGGTGCTCGATGGTGGCACACTGTCATTATGCCGTCACAGAAGCGAGCCTGCGGTGGACGTGCCTTGGCGGCTGCAATCGAGGAAACCATGAAAGGGAGAACCAATCATGTCTCTTGCATCCCATCTTGATGAGCTGCAGCGGAAACACGGCGACATCGAACGGGAAATCGACGATGCGATGGCCCATCCATCGGTAGACGACCTCGAAATCGTGAATCTCAAGCGGCGCAAGCTGGCGCTCAAGGACGAGATTGAAAAACTGAAGGCGAAACCGACGACGCACTGAAGCCCTTCCAGGACTAGAAGCGCGCGCCGCCCGGCGCGCGTCCCTTTCCGGTGGCATACCGCTATGCTGCCGGAAATGCCTGTGGATTTGCGGCAAGCTGCCGTCTTGTCATTTCCGATTTGCTAGGCCTGCGCGCCAGTCGCCATTGACAAGCCATCTTTGCTCCTCCACCTCATGCCCGGACCTTCAAGATTAAAGGCAGCCGGCATGACCGGATATTTTTCCTCACCCTTCCCACGCCGCAGGTCGATCGGTGTCGATGTCGGCGGCGTGATTGTCGGCGGCGGCGCGCCGGTCGTCGTCCAGTCAATGACCAACACCGACACGGCCGATGTCGATCAGACGGTCGCACAGGTGGCGGCGCTGCATCGCGCCGGCTCCGAGATCGTGCGCATAACCGTCGATCGCGACGAAAGCGCTGCCGCCGTGCCGGCCATCCGCGAGCGGCTGGAACGACTCGGCATCGACGTGCCGCTGGTCGGCGATTTCCATTATATCGGCCACAAGCTCCTGGCCGACCACCCGGCCTGCGCCCAGGCACTGGCCAAATACCGCATCAATCCCGGCAATGTCGGCTTCAAGGACAAGAGAGACCGGCAGTTCGCCGCGATCGTCGAGATGGCGATCCGATACGACAAACCGGTGCGCATCGGCGTCAATTGGGGTTCGCTCGACCAGGACCTGCTGACCCGGCTGATGGACGACAACCAGGCCCAGGGCTTTCCGCTGACCGCCCAGGAAGTGACGCGCGAGGCAATCGTGCAGTCGGCAATCCTGTCGGCCGAAATGGCTGAAGAGATCGGCCTTGCCCGCGAGAAAATCATCCTGTCGGCCAAGGTCAGCGGCGTGCAGGATCTGATCGCCGTCTACACCGAGCTTGCCACCCGTTCCGACCATGCGCTGCACCTCGGCCTGACGGAGGCGGGCATGGGCTCGAAAGGCATCGTCGCCTCGTCCGCGGCCATGGGCATCCTGCTTCAGCAGGGCATTGGCGACACCATCCGCATCTCGCTGACGCCGGAGCCAAACGGCGACCGCACGCGCGAGGTGCAGGTGTCGCAAGAGCTGTTGCAGACCATGGGCTTCCGGCAGTTCGTGCCGATCGTCGCCGCCTGCCCGGGCTGCGGGCGCACAACCTCGACCGTGTTCCAGGAGCTTGCCCAGAACATCCAGGCCGACCTGCGCAAGAACATGCCCGTGTGGCGCGAACAATATCCCGGCGTCGAGAACCTCAAGGTCGCGGTGATGGGTTGCATCGTCAACGGTCCGGGCGAATCCAAGCACGCCGATATCGGCATTTCGCTGCCCGGCACCGGTGAGACGCCGACCGCCCCGGTGTTCGTCGACGGCAAGAAGGCGGCGACCCTGCGCGGCCCGTCGATCGCCGCGGATTTCGAGAAAATGGTTTCCGACTACATCGAACGGCGGTTTGGGCAACACGGCAAAGCCGCGGCGGAGTAGTTCGATGCGGCGTTTGCTTGGGGCGACGCTGGTTGTCATTTCCGGGCTGGGCTGGGCGGCGGCCGTCCAGGCCGATCCGCCGCGGCCCGCCAAGCAGAAGCTGATCGATCGAGTTTGCGATCTTATCGAGACGCATGCCGACCAGAACGGCCTGCCCCGGGATTTCTTTGCCCGGCTGATCTGGAAGGAGAGTCGTTTCGATCCCAACGCGGTCAGCCCCGTCGGCGCGGAGGGTATCGCCCAATTCATGCCGGGCACCGCCAAGATGCGCGGGCTCGCCAATTCGTTCGATATCGAGCAGGCTATCCCGGCCTCGGCAAAATATCTCGCCGAAATGAAGACCGGCTTTGGCAATCTGGGCCTCGCCGCCGCAGCCTACAATGCTGGCGAGAGCCGGGTGACGCGCTGGCTGAATTCCGGCGGATTCCTCCCGATGGAGACCGAAAGCTACGTCCTGGACGTTATGGGCGAGCCGGCCGACAAGTTCACCGATGCCGCGTATGCCGGCGTCATCCGGCCGCTCGACAAGAAGGCGAGTTTCGCTGCCGCTTGCCGCGAGCTGCCGGTGATCATGTCCAGAACCGTGCCGATGTCGTCGATCAACATCAAGCCGTGGGGCGTGCAGGTGGCCGGCAATTTCCGTCGCGCCGCGGCGCTCAATCAGTGGAGCAACGTGAAGCGCCGGTTTCCAGCCTTGCTCAGCGGTCGCGATCCGGTGGTCAGCCGGGTGCGCACACCGATCGGCAGACGCGGCATCTATGCGGTGCGGATCGGCGCCGACACTAAAGCCAAGGCCGACGATATTTGCCAGAAACTGCACAGCGTGGGCGGCGCATGCATCGTGGTGCGCAATCGGTAAGCCATACGTCGGTGCGTTTCGCGCCATTGCTGCCATCTTGCTCCCCGTGGGCACTTCGTCCTCGACACGTGAAATCATATTTTCGGTGAACCGTTAGCCAGGTCTTGCATCGTTGTCGATGCGGGGTAAGGTCCCCGCGATTTTTCGCGAAAGGGATCAGCATGGCCGGCTTCAAGACACTGGACGACATCGGCAATATCAGCGGCAAGCGTGTGCTGGTGCGTGTCGACCTCAACGTTCCCGTCACCGAGGGCAAGGTTACCGACGCCACCCGCATCGAGCGCATTGCGCCGACCATCGCCGAGCTGTCCGGCAAGGGAGCCAAGGTCATCCTGCTTGCCCATTTCGGCCGGCCCAAGGATGGACCGGCGCCCGAATTCTCACTCGAACCGATCGCCAGGGCGACGGCGGACGTGCTCGGCCGCCCCGTCGGCTTTGCCGCCGACTGCATCGGCGACAAGGCCGCAAATGCCGTTGCTACCATGAACGGCGGCGACGTGCTGCTGCTCGAGAACACCCGCTTCCACAAGGGCGAGGAGAAGAACGACCCGGCCTTCACCGAAAAGCTCGCCGCTAATGGCGACATCTTCGTCAACGACGCCTTCTCCGCTGCGCACCGTGCCCATTCGTCGACAGAAGGGCTGGCGCATGTGCTGCCGGCCTTCGCTGGGCGCACCATGCAGGCCGAACTCGATGCGCTGGAAAAGGGGCTTGGCAATCCAGTCCGTCCGGTTGTCGCCATCGTCGGCGGCGCCAAAGTCTCGACCAAGATCGACCTGTTGATGAACCTTGTGAAGAAGGTCGACGCGCTGGTCATCGGCGGCGGCATGGCCAATACGTTTCTAGCGGCGCGCGGCACCGACGTCGGGAAATCGTTGTGCGAGCATGATCTCGCGACCACCGCCAAGCAGATCATGATCGAGGCGGCCGAGGCCGGCTGCGCCATCATCCTGCCCGCCGACGGCGTCGTCGCCAGGGAGTTCAAGGCCGGTGCTGCCAGCGAGACCGTCGCCATAGCAGACGTGCCGGCCGATGGCATGATCCTCGATGTCGGCGCGAAAACCGTGAAGACCATTGCCGAATGGATCGACCGCGCCGCGACGCTGGTCTGGAACGGGCCGCTCGGCGCCTTCGAAATCGAGCCATTCGACCACGCAACGGTGGCGACGGCCAGGCACGCGGCAGCGCGCACCAAGGCCGGCAGACTGGTCTCGGTCGCTGGCGGCGGCGACACGGTGGCAGCGCTCAATCATGCCGGCGTCAGCGATGATTTTACTTATGTATCGACGGCCGGCGGCGCTTTCCTCGAATGGATGGAAGGCAAGCCCTTGCCCGGCGTCGACGTCTTGAAGCGCTGAGCGCGACCGCAAGAGCAGCGCGAAGGAGTGCCCCCGCGACTTTCAATCGATTCGCGCTTGTTTGACGAAATGGTTCGACTTGAACCTGCGTGGCTCTGGTGGTCTGCTGGGCGCGGATCAATTCTTTCAGGAGAAGCACGATGAGCGAACGTCTCGAGGACATTGCCGCCGCGATGGTGGCCGATGGCAAAGGCTTGCTGGCGGCCGACGAAAGCTCCGGCACCATCAAGAAACGCTTCGACGTCATCGGCGTCGAGTCGACCGCCGACAGCCGGCGCGACTATCGCGAGATGATGTTCCGCGCCAGCGAGGCAATGACCAAATACATTTCCGGCGTCATCCTCTATGACGAGACCATCCACCAGAAGGCCGCCGACGGCACGCCGCTGGTCGACATCATCAAGGCAACAGGCGCCATCCCCGGCATCAAGGTCGATGCCGGCGCCAAGCCTCTGGCCGGCTTTCCCGGCGACACCATCACCGAAGGCCTGGACGGCCTGCGCGAACGCCTCGCCGACTATTACAAGCTCGGCGCCCGCTTTGCCAAATGGCGCGCGGTGATCGACATCGATGTTTCCAAGGGCGTGCCTTCCGCCACCTCGATCGCCTCGAACGCCCATGCGCTCGCCCGTTACGCCGCGCTTTGCCAGGAAGCCGGCATCGTGCCGATCGTCGAGCCGGAGGTGCTGATGGACGGCGCCCACGACATCGACACGTGCTACGAGATCAGCAAGGCGACACTGACAAAGTTGTACGCCGAGCTCTATGCGGCCCGCGTCGCGCTCGAAGGCACCATCCTGAAACCGAACATGGTCCTCGCCGGCAAGAAATCGGGCAAGGTCAGCAGCCCCGAGGAAGTTGCCGAAAGGACCATAAAACTGTTCCGCGAGACGGTGCCGGCGGCGATTGGAGGCATCGCCTTCCTTTCGGGCGGACAATCGGACGAGGAGGCGACCGCCAACCTCAATGCCATCAACGCCATCGGCCCGCATCCGTGGAAGCTGACCTTCTCCTATGGCCGCGCCTTGCAGGCCGCTCCGCAGAAGGCCTGGGGCGGCAAGGCAGCGAACGTCGCCGCCGCGCAGGCCGCCTTCGCCCATCGCGCCCACATGAATCATCTGGCAGCGCTTGGACAATGGCAGCCGAAGCTTGAGCAAGCCGCCTGACCGAAGACATCTTGCGTTTCTCCCGACCCGGGCCACGTGCCCGGGTTTTTGTTTGAAAGCAGCAAGGGGTGCAATTTCTTGCAACTGAAATGCAGCCCGGTGTCGGTATTCCTCGCTGCCGAACGTCCTCCGTGAAAAGAGGAGCAGACCTATGCCAAACAACAAGACCGTTTCGCAGGAAGACTGGTTTCAGGCGCACAAGGCGCATCTGGCGCGCGAAAAGGAATTGACCCGCTTTCGCGATCGTGTCGCCGCCGAACGCCACGAACTGCCGTGGTTGAAGATCCGCAAGGACTACGTCTTCGAAACCGAGCAAGGGCCAAAGAAACTGCCCGACCTGTTTGGCGGCAACAGCCAGCTGATCGTCTACCATTTCATGTTCGGGCCGGGCGCCGATTATCGCTGCGAGGGCTGCTCATTCCTTGCCGATCATATCGACGGCGCCAACCAGCATCTCAGGCACCACGATGTCTCACTTGTCGTGGTAGCGCGGGCGCCATTGGCCGAATTGCTGCCCTACAAGCAGCGTATGGGCTGGAAATTCGACTGGGTGTCGTCCTACGCCTCGGACTTCAACTTCGATATGCAGGTGTCATTCACGGACAAGCAGATCGCGGTCGGCGATACGACCTACAATTTCGAGCGGCGCGCGCGAAACTCGAAAGACCTTCCCGGCGCCAGCGTGTTCTATCGCGACGAGAAGGGCGACATCTTCCTGACCTTCGTCTTGCGCTCCCGAGGCGGCGATCCGCTGATCGGCGCCTATCATTATCTCGACCTGACGCCGAAGGGTCGCAACGAAACCGGCCCGCATCATAGCCTCGTCGACTGGGTGCGGCTGCATGACGAGTACGAAGATCAATCCGGGACACATGACTGCTGCCATTGAGGCGACAAGGGTGTCACTGTAAGGTCGTTCACCTCCAATGCAACATGCGCTAAGTGCTGTTCGCTATGCCCTAAAAGGGACTTGCCATGCGGCGCTTTCCGACCCTTCTCACCTGGTTCGCCTTTCCGGTCTATGTCTGGCAAGGACTTGGCGTGCGTCGCCGCACCACCCGCATGCTGCCGGCACAAGGTCCGGTCATTCACGAGATATCTGGCCTGACGCCAGCAATCTCGGTTCTGGTGCTTGGCGATTCCTCCGCCGCCTCGGTAGGCATCGGCAATTCCGAAAACGGATTGGCCGCGCAACTGGCCGTTCTGATTGCGCAACGCACCGGCCGCATCGTGCGCTGGCGGTCAGCCGGCTTCAACTCGGCAACCTCCGGCCAGATCCGCGATCATGTGCTGCCCAATCTATCGGCCGATCCGTGGACGCATATCGTGCTGGCCATCGGCACCAACGACACCAAGAATTTTCATTCGGTACCGCGGTTCAAGCGCGAGTTTGGCGGGCTGCTTTACGCGCTGCGCGCCAAATGGCCGGAGGCGCGCGTCGTGTGGTCGCCGGTGCTTGAGTTCACCCGGGCGCCGGCGATGCCGCCGCTGCTCGGCAAGATTCTCGAAATCCGTGCCGTCGAAATGAACCGGATGGGCGCGCGCCTTTGCCTCGAGCGCGGCGCCATACCGGCGCCCCGCCTGCCGATCACCGATGCCGAGGCCGGCTTTGCGTCGGATGGATTTCATGCTTCGGAAGCCGGCTACCGAGCCTGGGCGGAACATCTGGTCAGCCTGGTGCTCGGCAACGAACCGGGCGTCGCGTAGCGGGCCGCCGGCACTAAAGCGCGTCGCGTTCGATTGGCCTCATCCGACGCGCTTCAGGTACTGTTTCCATGCATGTCGTTGTCGCAAAACCGCTGCACACGTTTGCGCGACATGCATCACGTCCAGTGCCCGAGCACCGCCGTAATCGAAATCGCCGCCATCGCCAGCAGCGCCAGCTTCCAGAAATCGCTGCGCCGCTTCAGTCCGGGCCAGCCGAGCGGCTTGATGAGCTGGATGACCATCATGGCGATGATGACGAGCGCGAGAAGTTTCGACATGCAGCCTTTGATCAGCATCGCGGCTGGCTGTCAAAGCGGCTCCGCGATCGCCGTCTTTCCAGTGCGGCAGGCCTCTTTTCAGCACTGCCTTGTCACTTCGATGGATAAATCGGAACGCCGGTCATGAGAGCCGCACCCTCCTGACAGACTGCTGTCAGCAGGGGTGTGCGATAGTGCCTGCATCGAAAGAGAGGAGACCAGCCATGAACGGCATTACCATTCTGCGTAGCGTGCAGCACTATGTCGGCAAGATCCGGACGATCCGCAATGAGATCCGCACCCAGCGATTCATGAACACCCTGCCGGCGGACATCCGCAAGGATATTGGTTGGCCGGACATGTATGGCGACCGCCGCAATGGCAGCAATTGAGGCAAGCTTTCTGCGTGGCGTTTGGATGCGACCTGGCGACGAGCTGAAATGGGCATGCTGAAGCCTCCTGACAGTATGGTGTCAGGAGGCTCGTGCCATAGTGCGATGGCCGCCGAAGCCGGATGGCCGAGAGGACGATCGATGAAAAGCTGGAACGACAGGCTGAACACGCCTGGCCTCAACGGCATAAGACCGTCGCCACGCACCATCGGCGACGTCGTCGAAGGCCAGCCGATGCTGGTTCCTACAGCTCGCCAGGTCCATGCATTCATCCGCTCCATCCCCGAAGGCATGGACGTGGATATCCGCGCTTTGCGCACCGCTCTCGCCATCGAGCACGATGCCGAGATGGCATGTCCGGTCACCATCGGCTATCATCTGCGCACCGTCGCCGAGGCCGCCAACGAGGATCTTGAGCGTGGTATGGCGCTGGGCGACGTTGCGCCGTTCTGGCGGGTGGTCGACGCAAGCACGCCGACAACGAAGAAACTGTCCTTCGGCGCGGCCTTCGTCGCCGCGCAGCGCAAGCGCGAAGGGCTGGAACGATAGACGCCGAGGGACCATACGATGCGCCGCGCCGACAGGCTCTTCCAGATCGTGCAGCATCTGCGTGGTGGTCGTCTGGTCACCGCCCAGAAGCTGGGCACGTGGCTCGAGGTTTCCGAGCGGACGATCTATCGCGACATCGCAGACCTGCAGTCGACCGGCGTGCCGATCGACGGCGAGGCCGGTGTCGGCTACATGATGAGGGAGGGTTTCGACCTTCCGCCGCTGATGTTCACGCGTGACGAGATCGTCGCGCTGGTCGCCGGCGCCCGCATGGTGCGCGCCTTTGGTGGCGCGGCCATGGCGCGAGCCGCCGACGAGGCGCTGGTCAAGATAGGCGCCGTGTTGCCCGACGCCGAAAAGGACCGCATCGCCCGTACCGAGATCCACACGCCGATGTGGGTGGTAAGCGATGCCGCCCGCGAAGCCATCGACCTGATCGAGCGGTCCATCGAGAAACGTCAGGTGCTGACCATCGACTATTCGGATGAGGCCGGCCGCAGCACCGCGCGCGACATCCGCCCGCTCGGCCTGTGGTTCTGGGGCAAGGTGTGGACCTTGGTCGCCTGGTGTGAGATGCGCGGCGATTTCCGCGCCTTCCGCATCGACCGCATCGCCTCGGTGGTCATCGCCGGCCGCACCTTCAAGCCGGAGCGCGGCAAGCAGCTCGCCGATTTCTATCGCGCGGTGGAGCGCAGCGAGGATTACGGCATGGCGCCGGACCGGGCGGCGCGAAGCTGACACGGAAGATCACAAAAAAGCCCGCTTGAAAGCGGGCTTTTTGTTTTGGATGCCAGACCTATTCCTCTTCGTCGGCGTCCTTGTCCTTCGACTTCAGCGCCGAAAGCTTGGCGAAGACGGCGTTGGCGTCGAGTTCCTGGTCCTCGTCTTTCGGCTTTTCCGGCGCCGGCACCAGTCGTTCGGTCAAGGCGGCCGGCAGCAGCGTATCGCCGACCGGCTGCGCCTGCTCACGGCCGCGCGAGGCGCGGTTGATTTCCATATCGAGGTCGATCTGCGACGTCAGGCCGAGTGTCACTGGATCCATCGGCTGGAGATTGGCGGAGTTCCAGTGCTTTCTGTCGCGGATCTGGTCGATCGTCGACTTCGTTGTGCCGACAAGGCGGGCAATCTGCGCATCCTTGAGCTCGGGATGGTTGCGCACCAGCCAGAGGATGGCGTTGGGCCGGTCCTGGCGCTTCGACAGCGGCGTGTAGCGCGGACCCTTGCGTTTGGATTCCGGCACCCGCACCTTGGGATCGGAGAGCTTCAGCCGGTGGTTGGCGTCCTTCTCGGCGCGCGCGATCTCGTCGCGAGTGAGCTGGCCGGTCATGATCGGGTCCATGCCCTTGATGCCTTGCGCCGACTCGCCGTCGGCGATCGCCTTGACCTCAAGCGGATGCAGTCCGCAGAACTGCGCGATCTGCTCGAAGGAAAGCGCTGTGTTGTCAACCAGCCAGACGGCGGTCGCCTTTGGCATCAGCAGCGTATTGGCCATTACAAAAATCCTTCTCGTTCGCCCGCGTTCCCGCGCGGGCGGTGGTTTAGAGCCACCAAATGGGAAAATCGCGGCCTATATAACCGCTCGCTCGCCGTTTCGCAATGTTTTTGGCAGGCGCGCGTCAAGGACGGCACGGCAGCGCGACCAGCAGACCGCGAAGGGTCGGCAGATGACGCCATGCAGTCGAAAGCTTCAAAAAGACAAAGCCCGCCAGACCAAGGTCGGGCGGGCTCGGAACCGGCGACGGAAATCCGTCTGCTGCGGCTCTGGCTTCTAAAGCTTGATCCCGAACCGCGGCTCGGCGTTGCGGAAAAGCAACGCCCGGTCTTCGGGCGGGATCGTGCTCGAGATCAAAGCCCTTGGCGGGCGATTCTCTCGATGTCGCCGCGGTTGATGCCGAGGTCGTTGAGCTGACGAGCGTTCAGCCGGTTCAGTTCGCGCACGGTTTCGTTGTACATGCGCCAGTTACGGAAAGCGCGGATCGGGTTCATGGTAGTCCTCCATCGTTTCGATGCCGCGTAAGTAGGCATCGGCGATGAAAAATTGAACAGACGCTTTTGCATGGCCGCAATGCGTTTGTTGCATTGCACCATTAAGCTTTCGTTCAGTCTGTTTGCCGGTCGTCAGGCGACATCGAGCACAATCTTGCCGATGTGCTCACCCTCCTCCATCCGCTCATGCGCCCGCCAGGCTTCCTTGAGCGGGAAGATCGTGTCCATCACCGGCGCAACCTTGCGCGTGCCGAGCAGCGGCCAAACCTGCGCCTCCAGTGCCGCCGCGACTGCCGCCTTGAACTCCACGGTGCGTGGCCGGAGCAGCGATCCCGTGTGCACGAGCCGCTTTGCCATGATCTTGAAGAAATCGGCGCTCGCCACCGCTCCGCCCTGCGTCGCGATCTGGACGATGCGGCCTTCCATGGCTGCAGCCTCATAGTTCCGCGCCACATAGTCGCCGCCGACCATGTCGAGGATGACATTGGCGCCCTTGCCGCCGGTTGCCTCCTTGACTGCGGCGACGAAGTCCTCCTCGCGGTAGTTGATCGCCCGGTCGGCGCCGAGCTTGAGGCAGGCGTCGCATTTCTCCTTGCTGCCGGCGGTGGTGACGACATAGGCGCCGAAAGCGGCAGCAAGCTGGATCGCCGTGGTGCCGATACCCGACGAGCCGCCATGCACGAGCAGGGTCTCGCCGCTCTTCAGGCCGCCGCGCTCGAAGACATTGTGCCAAACAGTGAAGTAGTTCTCCGGCAACGCCGCCGCTTCGGTGTAGGTAAAGCCGGCGGGCAGCGGCAGCACGCTGCCGGCGTGCACTCTGACATATTCGGCATAGCCGCCGCCCGCCGTCAGCGCACAGACCCGATCGCCGACGCGCCAGCGCGATATCTCATCACCAAGGGCAGCGACTTCGCCTGCTGCTTCCAGGCCCGGCAGATCCGACGCTCCCGGCGGTGGCGGATAGGCGCCCTTGCGCTGTTGCACGTCCGGCCGGTTGACGCCGGCGGCCCGCACCCGGATCAGGATCTCGCCGGGACCGGGAACCGGTACGTCGCGGGTTTCCGCTTTCAGCACCCGCGGCCCGCCCGGTTCCGATATGGCGATCGCCATCATCTTCGCCGGAATTTTCTGTGCGTTCGCCATGAATTTTCCCGTCGTGCTCCGCCGGTTTCTCGTGCCAGCTCTTGCCCGCCATTTGCATCCATACCCTTGCCCTATGTATGCTCATTGGCAAATCAGGCAAATGGGCAATCACGGAGGAGCGACGATGGCGATCTTCGACGACGAACCCAAGAAGAAAGCGCGCCCGCACGAGATCGGGCAGGATCTGTCGCTGCTTTCTGTCGATGAATTGTCCGAACGGATCGGCATCCTGCGCGACGAGATCGCCCGGCTGGAAGCCGAGCTCAAGACCAAGGGCTCGACCAAGTCGGCGGCAGAGGCGCTGTTTCGCCGTGGGTAGTTACTGCGGGTAATTCCAAAAGCTCGGGCACGCCGCCGAAAAGCCCGAATGCCGCTGTCTCCAGACTTGTGCCCTAAACCCCAGCCGGATTGAAAAATGTTCGCAAGCTACAGACCGATCCTCTCGCTGCTGCGCGGCACCGCGTTCCTGTTGGCGGCATCCGGACTGCACGGTCTGCTGTTGCCGCTGCGCGGCCAGGTGGAGGGCTTCTCGACGGCATCGCTCGGCCTGATGGGCACGGCTTGGGCCGGCGGCTTCGTCACCGGCTGCTTCTTTGCGCCACGCATCGTGCGCCGCGCCGGTCATGTCAGGGCTTTCGGCGCCTTTGCCGCATCGGGAGCGATCGTCGCACTGCTCACCGGCCTGATCATCGACGAATATACCTGGATCCTGCTGCGCGCCTTCACCGGCTTCACCATGGCCGGCGCCTTCATGGTCATCGAAAGCTGGCTCAACGAGAAGGCCACCAACGAAAACCGCGGCACCGTCTTCGGCCTCTACATGATGGTCACCTATGCCTCGATCATGGGCGGTCAGATGATCGTTGCCGGCGGCGATGTGAGATCGGCGTCGCTGTTCATGATCACCGGCATTCTGTTCTGCCTGTCGCTGATCCCGACGGCGGTCTCGACGGCGTCTCACCCCAAGCCGCTGCAGGACGTGTCGCTTGACGTCAAGGGGCTCTACGTCAATTCGCCGGTGTCGGCGATCGCTTGCGTGCTGATCGGCATCGCCAACGGCGCCTGGGGTACACTTGGTGCCGTCTATGGAGCGCGCATCGGCATCTCGACAGCCGAGATCGCGCTGATGATGAGCCTCGTGGTCATCGCCGGCGCTGCCATGCAGCTTCCGGCCGGGCGGCTCTCCGACACGACGGACCGTCGTTTCGTGCTGGCGGGCGCGGCCTTCGGCGCTGCGCTGTTTGCCATCGCCATCTTCCTGTTCGAACCGCGCTCCGGCGTCTTCGTCATCGTCTGCACCGCCGCCTACGGCGCCTTCGCCTACACGCTCTATTCGATCGCGGTGGCGCATGCCAATGACCATGCGCGATCGGAGGACTTCGTCAAAGTGTCGGGCGGCCTGCTGCTGCTTTATGGCTTCGGCACGATGATCGGTCCGCTGGTGGCCGCCGGCCTGATGGGCTGGATGCGCCCTGAGGGGCTGTTCCTGGCCACTGCGCTCGCGCATCTCAGCCTGGCTGGCTATACGCTGCTGCGCATCAGCCGTCGCGCGCCGGTGCCGATCGAAGGCCGCGATGCCTTCAAGACCCAGCCCGCCGATCGCTCGGTGACGCCGGAAGCGTTGCGGCTCGACCCGCGTAGAAAAGCTGAAGCCGACAGTTGAGATTCGAGGCGCTTTGCCCCACAAATAAGGCATGATGCTTTCCGACGCCTTCATGGCGATTGCCGATCCCAACCGGCGCCATCTCTTGGAAGAGCTCCGGCGCGGACCGAAGACCGTCAACGAATTGGCATCCGGCTTGCCGGTGTCCCGCCCGGCCGTTTCGCAGCACCTGAAGGTGCTGCTTGATGCGGGGTTGGTCAACGCCAAGCCGGAAGGCACCAGGCGCGTCTATACGGTCAGCAATGCCGGCTTCCTGAAGCTCAACATCTGGCTTGACCAGTTCTGGGATGCGGAGCAGCTCGGTTCACCCGGAAGCTGAGAGGCATCGTCAGCGCGTCGAGCAACTATGCAGCATCGGGCCTAGAGCAATTCCAGGAAAAGTGTGAAACGGTTTTCCGTGCGGAATTGCGCAAAAACAAAGAGACAGAGCGGTTCGGCGTTTCCGTGAACGATGAACTACTCTAGCCATTGTTGTAGGGGAAGAGCTTGAAATACGGCTGCGCTTCCTCGATCACACGGGCAACCGAGGGGCGTTGCAGCAACCGGTCGTGATAGCGCCTGACCGCAGGATATTCGTCTCCGAACGGCTCGACCTTGTTGGCGTAGAACAGCGCGGGGGCGGCAGCGCAGTCGGCCATGGTGAAGCTCGCACCCACCGCCCATGTCGTCGACTGCATGTCCTGTTCAATGATGGCGTAGGAGCTGCGCAGCTGGGCGCGGGCCTGCTCGACGCCGAACGGATCGGTCTTGCCCTCCGGCCGCAGCCGGTCACCAACGATCTTCTGCATCGGTTCCTGGACATAGAAGTCATAGAAGCGGTCGGCGAGCCGGGTCTGGCGAGCGAGATCGAGATCGGCGGGGATCAGTTCGACCGGCCCAGGATAATACGCGTTGAGATATTCGATGACGATCGTCGATTCCGGCACGGTCCGGTCCAGCGCTTCATCGCGCAGCACCGGCATCTTGCCGAGCGGCCACAATTTCAGAAACGCGGCGCGCGACTGTTCATTGCCGAGATCGACAACGACGGATGTGAATGGCGTGCCGTTCTCATAGAGCGCGATCAGCGGTTTCCAGCAGAAGGAGGCCAGTGGATGAAGGTGCATAATCAGGGACATTGTTTTTCGTTCCTTGGGTGGTCTGTCTCGCGGTGTCGGGGTCGGATAACTATCTGGCCTGGCTGTGGGCGACGATGGCATCGATGATCGCAGCCCAGTCGTCGGGATGCAGTTCGTGGCCACCGCCCTCGATCCGGAGCAGCCTTGCACCGGCGACCGCGTCGGCAAGAGCGGCGCCATGCTCGACTGGAAAGATGGGATCGTCGGTGCCGTGGATAACAAGGAGTGGGATTTTCATGTCGCGCAGCCGACCGGTCCAGTCCTCGCCGCTCCCATCTTCGCCACTTTTGAGCATGAAATGATTGGTCGCACTTAGAAAACCGCCGGACCGGTCATAATCCTGTTCGACGAAAGCCCGTGTTCGCTGCTCGTCGAAAGAGTGCGCCGCACCGGTGAGCGCATGCGCGTCCTTAACGATGAAATCGACCACTTGGCCCCGGTCCGACCAGTCGACCTTCGCGCCTTCGGCCGAATGTCTCCTATAGGCCTCGGTGGTTCCGCGCAGATGCGACGTATCGATGCCCAAGGGCGAGCTGCTGATCACCGTCAGCGAAGTGACACGCGACGGGTATTTCAACGCAACGAGCTGCGCGATCATGCCGCCCATCGACATGCCGACCATATGCGCCTTTCGGATTCCATGGTCGTCAAGGACGCTGATAGCATCGTCCGCCATGTCGTCGAATGTATAAGGCGGCTCGCCCGGCGCGTATTTGGTCGAACGGCCGGTATCGCGATTGTCATAGCGGATCACGAAGCAACCCTCGCCGGCCAGCTTCCGGCAAAACGCTTCGGGCCACCAAAGCATGGAAGCCATCGCGCCCATGATCAACAACACCGCCGGATGGGCCGGGTCGCCGAAGGTCTGCGATACGATTTCGGGGTGTCCGGCGCTTTTCATGGTTTTCCTCCGTGGGCTTCCGATCCGATTGCAAATTGCAATCAGTTGCACGATATTAAAACCGATACAATAATGCAACCGGTTTTGGAGATTCGCATGAACATCGATCGTCGGTCCGGATGCCCCATCAACCTGTCGCTCGAAGTGTTCGGCGACCGGTGGAGCCTGATCATCCTTCGCGACATCATCTTCGGCGGCAGACGCCACTTTCGCGAACTGCTCAACGGCTCGATGGAGGGCATCGCCTCCAACATCCTCGCCGACCGGCTGAAGCGGCTGATGGAGCTCGGCATGCTGACCAAGACGGGCGATCCCTCCCACAAGCAAAAGGCGATCTACAGCCTGACCGAAATGGCGATTACGCTGGTGCCGATCCTGGCCCATCTCGGCGCCTGGGGCCGCGTCTGGCTGCCGGTCAGCGACGAGCTCTCGATCCGTGCCGAGCTTCTGGAAAAAGGCGGCCCGCCGATGTGGGAGCAGTTCATGAACGAGTTACGCTACGAGCATCTGGGCACATCTCCCGCGCCAACTGGACCCGCTGTCCGCGCGATCTTGCAGGCCGGATACGATGCGGTGGTCGCCCGCAACGCGGAGCGAGTCGGCTGCGATCCGGCGCCATGACCAACTTATTTTCCCAATTGCGGGCTGGCTCTGCTATCAAGGGACTGAAGATAATTTACGGGATTGGATAACGCTCTTGGTCGAGAACTCTAAGGACACTGCCCGTGCGCGGGCCGATTTGCGTTTCAAGAAACAGGAAGAGGCAGCCACGGTGCGCCAGAAGGCGATGGCGGAATATGTCGCCGAGAGCGACGCGCGCCAAGCCAAAACCAACAAGCTGCGGGCGCTGCGCCTCGCCAAGGAAGCGGAAGACCTGGCCAATGCGCCTCCGGCGCCGGTGAAGAAGCCTCGCGCCAAGAAGAAATAAGCCGGCGCTCCCTGGATCCCACTGCTTCCTTTCGTACGCGAAACAGTTTCACCGCGATCTGTTCTGCCGGTTGATAACTGGCGTTTAGGAGACGGCCATGACCGCACTGACGCTCGACAAAGCCCTTGAAATCATCGCCGCCGCCTTTGCCAAGGGTGCCGAGCTCAAGCTCAGGCCGCTTGGCGTCTCGGTGCTCGACGCCGGCGCCCATCTGGTCGCGTTCCAGCGTCAGGACGGCGCGTCGTTCCTGCGTCCGCAAATGTCGGCCGGCAAGGCCTATGGCGCGCTCGCTATCGGCATGGGCTCGCGCCGGGTGGAAGCCTTCGCCAAGGAGCGCCCGCATCTGATCGCCGGCGTCTCCGACGTGTCGGGCGGGCGCGTCCTGCCGGTCGTCGGCGGCGTGCTGATCCGCGACGAGGCCGGCACGATCATCGGCGCCGTCGGCATTTCCGGCGACACGTCCGACAATGACGAAACGGCAGCCATCGCCGGCATCGAGGCGGCTGGCTTTGGCGCCGACCCGGGCTGAGCCGGGATCCTTAATTCATATTGATGTCGCGGCTGGCCGACCGCATCGACACCGAAAAGCCGGCCAGCACGTCGATCAGCGCTATGACCATCAGTGTGAAGAAAACAGAATGGGCGGCGCCCTTCACCAGCAGGAACTCGACCAGATAGGCCACAAAGACGAAGGTCGACAAAAGGTGGTCCATGATCGAGGCATTTGTCGTACGCGTCGACTTCACTACTTCGACGAACAAGAAGATCAGTGCGATCAGCACGATGAGATCGCCCAGGGTCATCGAGAACACGCCACCCGACATCATCCGGACCGAAAACATTTCGGTCGCCCACGGATCGTCGCCGCTACCGAATATTCCTAGAAGCCCGAGATTGTAGAGGATGAAAGGCACGATCAGCAGCGGGATGGCACCGAACATGTGGCGGCTCCGGTTGGACTGATCTTTGTAGAGTGCGCCCGGCGTTCGCCGTCAAGAATTTTCGTGCGACCGATAAACACGGACAAAGACGGCGTGAAACAACAATGTCAGGCCCGGCTGATACGATCAGTTGTCACAAACGCAAAAAGACCGGCCAATGGCCGGTCGCTTCGCAACCTGTAAACCGTCGAAAGCTCTCTCAGCTTTCCTTCGGCTCCAGAACCTGGCGACCGCGATACATGCCGGTCTTCAGGTCGATATGGTGCGGACGGCGCATCTCGCCGGAGTTCTTGTCCTCGACATAGGTCGGGGCCTTCAGTGCGTCGGCGGAACGGCGCATGCCGCGCTTCGACGGAGAGGTTTTTCGTTTCGGAACGGCCATGGATATGCTCCACTACATGGTCAAAACGCCCCGGCGGCCCTCGTGAAAGGGCCACATCAGGGGCCGGAATCTGAGAAAGTCGGCTGCCTATACACGCCCGATGGCGTTTTGGCCAGCGTCGCCGTGTTTTTTTTGACACTATCGCAGGCAACCGACATAGGCGCCGGCGCGGCCCGCGCGCCGCTCGATCAACGCGGCAAGCCGCCTCAGTCCTGGCCCGGGCTTCGCTGGATTGCGCACGATCGGGTTCGGCAAGGTGACGGCAAGCAGCGCTGCCTGCCGGCGCGACAGCTGTTTTGCCGAGACGCCGAAATGATGCTGGGCGGCGGCCTCGATGCCGTAGACGCCCGGTCCCCATTCGGCGATGTTGAGGTAGATCTCCATGATCCGCCGTTTCGACAGCACCGCATCGAAATAGACGGCCAGCGGCAGTTCGACGACCTTACGGACCGAGCCCAACGGCCGCGACCATAGATAAAGGTTCTTTACCGTCTGCATGGTGATGGTCGAGGCGCCACGTGTCATCTCGCCGGCGAGCGCATCGTCGACAACGCCGCGCAACTCGCCCAGATCGACGCCGCGATGGAAACAGAACTGCCCGTCCTCCGACATGATGACCGAATATGCCAGCACCGGCGCGACCTCGTCGATGGAAACCCAGCGCCGATCGTAGCCGGAAAACGTCGCCAGGTCCTTCAGCATCAATGTCGACACCGGATGCACGAATGACGGCAGGTACAGGAAGGTCAGCAGCACCGGCACCAGCGCCAGCACGACGGCGACGGCGATGCCGCGCCGGACCCAGCGTTGAAGACCGATGCGGCTGCCGCGTCTCGGTCTCGCCATGTCCAACCCTTCGGTTTCGTGATCGACGATCGGTTCCGCCAAGCCACCCAGTCCGCGCTACTCCCTGCCCCCGGCATAATGGCGCTTGGCTTCTTGCGCAACGTCTGAGTGTCGGCTACCGCTCCCGACCATGACGAAAGACGACCAAATGGCGTTCGAAGCTGCACTTATTGCCCGGGCAGTTCCGCTCGAGGCGCTGCTGAGGCGGTTGCTCGACGGACGCACGCTTTCAGGCGAGGTCGCGCGGCCCGAACGCCTGATGGCGGCAATGCGACATGGCGTGCTGAACGGCGGCAAACGACTGCGTCCCTTCCTGGTTATGGAAAGTGCTGCACTGTTTTCAGCCGACGGCGAGGCGGCGCTGCGCGTGGCGGCGGCGCTCGAATGCGTGCACTGCTATTCGCTCATCCATGACGATCTGCCGGCCATGGACGACGACGATTTGCGCCGCGGCCAGCCGACCGTGCACAGGGCTTTCGATGAGGCGACCGCCATTCTTGCCGGCGACGCCTTGCTGACACTTGCCTTCGACATCCTTGCCGACGAGGCGACAATGCTGCCGGCCGAGCGCAGGGCAGCGCTGGTGCTGGCACTGGCCCGTGCCGCCGGGGCGGGAAGCATGGTCGGCGGCCAGATGCTCGATCTCGAGGCCGAACAAAGCCGGCCGGACGAGGCCGGCATCATCCGGCTTCAGGCGATGAAAACCGGTGCGCTGATCCGCTTTGCCTGCGAAGCGGGAGCCATGCTTGCCGGCGCGCCGTCGGGCGACCGCGAAAGGCTGGCCGAATTTGGTTCGGCGATCGGGCTTGCCTTTCAACTTGCCGACGATCTGCTCGACCTGACCGCCGACGCGCATCAGATGGGCAAGGCCACGGGCAAGGACGCCGCGGCCGGCAAGGCGACGCTGGTCGCGCTGCACGGACCGGGCTGGGCGCGGGACCAGCTCCAGGGCCTCGTCGACCAGGCTCATGCGCTGCTCGAGCCTTTTGGCGCACAAGCCGCGCTTCTGAAACAAGCGGCGCAGTTCGTAGCAGCCCGCAACAATTAAAAGCGCTCCCATGGCGCCGTACAGTCACGGAGAATTGCCGACTGTTCGGCCAGATGCCTTGGAGCAGCCGATCGGGACTCCGGCGATGTCGGACCATATGGCTCGCCACGCCAGTTGCCGAGCCATTCTTCAACCCTCGGCGGCAGGGTTCCGCGGCTAGCGTCGACAGCGGTCAGCCTTCGCCAGTTGCCTTTTCCGCCACGGGCTGCGGAACCGGTACCAGCTCGGCCTCCGCCTCGACCGCCTGCGCTTCGGCCGGCTTGCGCCGGTTGCGGATGAAGGCGGCGATGCGGTCGCGGATTTCGCCGGCGCTGAGGAACACCGGAACGCGCGCCACCGGCGCGGTCGGCTCGAAGGACAGGCCAAGGCCGGTGATCCTGCCCTTGTCGTCGACGTCGCGCACGATCAGCTCGATCGGACCGAGCAGCACGCGGTCGGCGTATTCGGCGTGGCCGCCGAGCCGCGTCGTGACCAGGTCGCCGATGCTGAGCTTGCGTTCCGCTTCGGTCAGGCCCGGCGCATAGGCGGTCTCCAGTTCCTCGGCGGAGCGTGACGGATCGACAGCGAAGGCGCCGAAGAAGTCGGCATCCTCGGGATCGACCACGGCACGGCTGGCGAACAGCTTGTCGAGCAGGCGCGGATAGCGGTCCGGCACGAAGATGTAGACGTGGTCACCGGCCGCCAGCCGGCCCATATCCTGGAAGCGCATCGAGCGTCCGTCGCGCAACACAAGCGATGGCCGCGCCCAGCGCGGAATGCGTTCGCCGCGCGCCACCGGGCTGCCGGGTGCCACGCGGTAGGCGAGAAGCTCATGATGGGCGGAGCCCGGCAGTTCCAATTCGACCTTGTCGAGCGGTCCCAGGCGGGCCGGCACGATAAGGCCGAGGCGGCGCGCCAGCGGCCCGACGGTCCATCCCTGGATGATCAGCGAGACCAGCACGATGATGAAGGCGGTGTTGAAGATGAGGCGGCCGTTCTCAAGGCCGCCGAGCAGCGGCGTGATGGCAAGCAGTATCGACACGGCGCCACGCAGGCCAACCCATGAGACAAAGGCGACTTCCGGGCGTGGCAGCCGGAACGGCACTAGGCACAGCCAGACCGCGATTGGCCGTGCCACAAATATCAGGAACAGGCCGAGCAGCACTGCCGGCATCAGGATCGCCGGAAATTGCGAAGGCGTCGCGAACAGGCCGAGGATCAGGAACATGATGATCTGCGCCAGCCACGACATGCCGTCCTGGAAGCGCTTGAGGATGGTGACGGCCCGGATATCGGAATTGCCGGCAATCAGGCCTGCGAGATAGACCGCCAGGAAGCCGGAGCCGCCGACGGCGCCGGCGGCAGCAAACACCATCAGCGACAGCGTCAGTACGAAGATCGGCAGCAGGCCGTGATCGAGATTGAGGCGATCGACAAGACGCACAATGGCCATGCCGCCGAGAATGCCGATGACCGCACCGAGGCCCATGTTGACCAGGAAACCGACGGCAAGATCGGTAACCAGCACCTTTGCCTCGGGGTGGATGTTGGCGGCGATGACCTCGACCAGCGTGATGGTCAGGAAGATGGCGATCGGGTCATTGGTGCCGGATTCCACCTCGAGCGTGGACCGCACGCGCTCGCGCAAATTGATCTCGCCGGCGCGCAGCAGGAAGAACACCGCCGCGGCGTCGGTCGAGGCGACGGCGGCACCGAGCAGGAAGGATTCCAGCCAGGTCAGGTCGAGCAGATAATAGGCGGCGGCGCCGAACAGGCCGGTGGTCAAAAGGACGCCGAATGTCGCGAGCGACAGCGCCGGCCCGGCCGCCTGCCGCAAGGCGTTGAGCGGCGTACCGAAGCCGGAATCGAAAAGGATGACCGCCAGCGCCAATGAGCCGGCAAAATAAGCAACTCGGGCGTTGTCGAAGTGGATGCCGAGACCGTCGGTTCCGGTAGCGAGGCCGATGCAGAGAAACAGCAGCAGGAGAGGGGCGCCGAAACGGAAGGCGATCAAGCTCGAAAACGCGGCGGCAACGACAAGTGCTGCTCCAACAAGCGTCACCAGATAGATACCATGCTCCATTCGTTGGTCGCCCCTAGTCGATATGCTCCGGCATCACGGGAGAGTGGGGCGAAGACATGGCCGCTGCAAGGCAGCAGCGTGGCTTTTTGCCCCACGCTGCCGATCGTCGAAAGTTTTGGCATCCCCGAGCAGCAGAGCGTGCGTTGGCGGTTCGTGCTGCAACGAAAAACGCCCGGACTGAGCCGGGCGTCTTCCAGGTCGAGAAGATGGTTCTGCGATCAGGCGATGGTCCTGCCGAAGGCGACGGCGGTATCGCCCATGCGGTTCGAGAAGCCCCACTCATTGTCGTACCACGACAGCACCGAAACGAAGTTGCCGTCCATGACCTTGGTCTGGTCGAGCGCCACGATCGAAGAATGCGGATCGTGGTTGAAGTCGATCGAAACATTGGGGTGACGGGTAACGGCGAGGATGCCCTTCAGCTTGCCATTTGAGGCAGCGATCACCGCGTCATTGATCTCCTGGACGGTGGTCGGCCGCTTGGCGATAAACTTGAAATCGACGAGCGAAACGTTCGGCGTCGGCACACGGATGGAGATGCCGTCGAGCTTGCCCTTGAGCTCGGGCAGTACCAAGCCGATGGCCTTGGCGGCACCGGTCGAGGTCGGAATCTGCGACAGCGCGGCAGCACGGGCGCGGTAGAGGTCCTTGTGCATGGTGTCCAGCGTCGGCTGGTCGCCGGTGTAGGAATGGATCGTCGTCATCATGCCCGTTTCGATGCCGACCGCCTCATTCAGCACGGCCGCCAGTGGCGCCAGGCAGTTGGTGGTGCAGGAGGCGTTCGAGATGACGATGTGGTCCTTGGTCAGCTTGTCGTGGTTGATGCCATAGACGACGGTGAGGTCGGCGCCCTCTGCCGGAGCGGAGACGAGAACGCGCTTGGCGCCGGCGGTCAGATGGGCGACGGCCTTGTCGCGGGCGGTGAAGATGCCGGTGCATTCGAGTGCGATGTCGATGCCGAGCTCCTTCCAGGGCAGTTGCGTCGGATCCTTGATCGCGGTGACCTTGAATTTTTCCTTGCCGACGATGATCTGGTCGCCGTCAACCGTCACCTCATGCGGAAAGCGGCCATGCACGCTGTCGAAGCGCAGCAGATGCGCGTTGGTCTCGACCGGGCCGAGATCGTTGACCGCGACGACATCGATATCCTTGCGGCCGGATTCATGGATGGCGCGCAGAATGTTGCGGCCGATGCGGCCAAATCCGTTGATGGCAACTCTGACGGTCATTGTTCTCTCCCTGGGAGCTGGAGGCCGAAGATCAAGTCCGCAGCTTCATAACGGCGGACGGGCAAAGAATCCAGCCGCCGAGGCTTGGATTTAAATCGATTAATGCTCCACCGCCCGGCAAAACCGCTATGCCAGCCCTTGCCGGGCGGGCTCACCTTCATTTGCCGTGCAGACGGGCTTCCGCCGCCTTCACCGTTGCTTCGGCGGTGATGCCGAAATGCGGGTAGAGCTGTTCGATGGTGCCGGAGGCGCCAAACCCGGTCATGCCGATGAAGATGCCGTCGGTGCCGATGAAGCGATCCCAGCCCTGGCGGATGCCGGCTTCGATGGCAATCTTGAGCGGCGCATTGCCGATCGTCCTGCTGCGATAGTCGGCGCTCTGCTTATCGAACAATTCGAAGCACGGCACCGAGACGACGCGGGTCGCATGGCCGTGCTTTTCCAACGCCTGGCGGGCGGCCAGCGCGATCTCGACCTCGGAGCCGGAAGCGAAGATCGTCACCGCGGCTTCACCGCTCGCGGCGGCAAGTTCATAGGCGCCGCGGCTGCTGAGGTTTTCCGCAACGAAGTCGTTGCGTACCGTCGGCAGGTTCTGCCGGGTCAGCGCCAATGTCGAAGGCGTCTTTTCCGACTCAATGGCCAACTGCCAGCATTCCGCGGTTTCGACCGCGTCGGCCGGGCGGAAGACATTGTGGTTCGGGATGGCGCGAAGTGCTGCCAGATGCTCGACCGGCTGATGGGTCGGGCCGTCTTCGCCAAGGCCGATCGAATCATGGGTCATGACGAAGATCGAGCGGATGCCCATCAGCGAAGCAAGCCGCATCGCCGGACGGGCATAATCGGAAAAGCACATGAAAGTGCCGCCATAGCCGATAATGCCGCCATGCAATGTCAGGCCGTTGAGCGCTGCCGCCATGCCGTGCTCACGAATGCCGTAGTGGACATAGCGCTGGCCATAATCGTCGGCGGTGATGTTCTTGGTCTGGCTGGTCTTGGTGTTGTTGGAGCCGGTCAAATCGGCCGAGCCGCCGATGGTTTCGGGCACTGCGCCGTTGATGACCTCCAGCGCCATTTCCGATGACTTACGGGTGGCGACCTTCGGCTTGTCGGCGGCGAGCTTCTTCTTGTAGTCGCCAATGACGGCGTCGAAGTTGGCCGGCAGCGTGCCACTGATGCGGCGTTCGAACTCTGCGCGCAATTTGGCGTCGGCCTTGGCAAGCCGGCTTTCCCAGTCGGTGCGCGCCTTGACGCCGGTCCGCCCGGCGGTACGCCATGCGTCGAGGATATCGGCCGGAACCTCGAAGGGCGGATAATCCCAGCCGAAGAATTTTCTGGCGCCAGCGATTTCCTCGGCGCCGAGCGGCGAGCCATGCGCCTTGTTGGTGCCGGCCTTGGTCGGCGCGCCGAAGCCGATCGTCGTCTTGCAGGCGATCATCGTCGGCTTGTCGGAGTGGCGGGCCGCTTCGATGGCATAGGCGATCGCTTCCGGGTCCTGGCCGTCGATATGGCTGGCATTCCAGCCGGACGCCTGGAAGCGGGCGACCAGATCGGTGTTATCGGCGAGCGACACCGGGCCATCGATCGAGATGTTGTTGTTGTCCCAGAAGACGATCAGCTTGTTCAGCTTCAGATGCCCGGCAAGCGCGATGGCTTCCTGGGATACGCCTTCCATCAGGCAGCCGTCGCCGGCCAGCACATAGGTGTAGTGGTCGACGAGATCTTTGCCGAAAGCGGCATTCATGATGCGCTCGCCGAGCGCGAAGCCGACCGAATTGGCAAGGCCCTGGCCGAGTGGGCCGGTCGTCGTCTCGATGCCGGCGGCATGGCCGTATTCCGGGTGGCCCGCCGTCCTCGACCCCAATTGGCGGAACTGCTTGATCTGGTCGATGGTGATGTCTTCGTAGCCGGTCAGATAGAGCAGCGAGTAAAGCAGCATCGAGCCGTGGCCGGCCGACAGGATAAAGCGGTCGCGGTCCGGCCAATGCGGGTTTTTCGGATCGTATTTGAGAAAGCGGGTGAACAGCACCGTGGCGATGTCGGCGCAGCCCATGGGCAGTCCGGGGTGGCCGGAATTTGCCTTCTCGACGGCGTCCATGGCGAGAAAACGGATCGCATTGGCCAGCCGGTCATGTTGTTCGCGCGAGGTCATGCTTCCTCCAAAATGGGGGTTTGGGCCTTGGGAAAGCCCTTGAAAAGGGTGCGCGACACATAACAGGCGCGGCCTTTTAGTCAACAAATCGGTGTGCTTTTGCCGGTCTTGTGATGGCCATGCGCGACTTACATTAGCGTTAGCAGGGGACAGTCGCGACAGCTTTATTGACGTGCGGTTTACACGACGCGTAATGTTTCAAGGATAACGCGTTCTGAACGTGGATGATTCGGTGATGGGCAGGGCGCAGGACGAAAGCCATGACCGGGGAAACGACCCTCAAGGAAGTCATTGCCAGGCTGGGTAAGGCCATCGAAGGGCTGGAAAACGCCGTCGCGGCCAAGCTCGAGCACGAGCGGGACTATTCGGAAGCCGAGGCCGAAGTGCAGCGGATGAACGCCGACCGCTCGCGGCTGGCGCAGGAGCTCGACAATTCCGAAGCTCGCGCCGAACGGCTGGAAGATGCCAACAAAGAAGTGTCGCGAAGGCTGGTGACAGCCATGGAGACCATCCGCGCGGTACTGGACAGGTAGGCTAATGGCACAAGTCACGGTTTCCATCGACGGCAAGCAATATCGGATGGCCTGCGACGAGGGCCAGGAAGAGCATCTGATAGATCTTGCCGAGCGCTTCGACCGCTATGTCTCGCATCTGAAGGATTCTTTTGGCGAGATCGGCGACCAGCGGCTGACTGTGATGGCCGGCATCATGGTCATGGACGAGCTTTCGGAACTGCAAAAGCGCGTCAAGGGCATGGAAAGCGAAGTGCTGACGCTGCGCAAGACGCGCGACGATGCACTGACCAAGGCCGATAAGAACGATTCCGTGCTGACCGGGGCGCTCGGCGCGCTGGCCCAGCGCATGGAAGACCTGGCGACGACGCTGGCAGTGAACAAGGCGTAGCGCGTCGCGTCGCCTCATCGACCCGACGCCACTTAACGGCGGAATGGGCAGCATCTGAGCCGAACAATCGGCGGAAATGCCTGCGCGTTCAACCAACCTCCGGTGCTTTTTCGCCAGCGCGGAAATCACTGCTGTATTTCCCGCCTAAGTGACAAAAATTTTTTTGAGGCCGGCCACTATCCTAGCGTCAACAGCCACTTGAAGGATGACGCCGCAGTGTTAGAAATGCAAGCAACGCCGGTGGGGCGTTCAATGCCAGCGGCAAGCCAAACAGGTAGGGACACGCCATGAGCCTTCGCATCAACGACATCGCACCGGACTTCACCGCAGAGACCACGCAAGGACCGATCAGCTTCCATGAATGGATCGGCGACGGCTGGGCGGTATTGTTCAGCCATCCGAAGAACTTTACGCCGGTTTGCACGACCGAACTCGGCACGATGGCCGGGCTCGAAGGCGAGTTCAGGAAGCGCAACGTCAAGATCATCGGCATCTCGGTCGATCCCGTCGAAAGCCACGAAAAGTGGCAGAACGATATCAAGACCGCGACCGGCCATTCGCTGAACTACCCGCTGATCGGCGACAAGGATCTCAAGGTCGCCAAGCTTTATGAGATGCTGCCGGCGGGTGCCGGCGAGAGCTCGGAAGGCCGCACGCCGGCGGACAATGCCACGGTGCGTTCGGTCTACGTCATCGGGCCCGACAAGAAGATCAAGCTGGTTCTCACCTATCCGATGACGACGGGCCGCAACTTCGACGAAATCCTGCGCGCCATCGATTCCATGCAGCTGACCGCCAAACACCAGGTGGCGACGCCGGCGAACTGGAAGCAGGGCGAGGACGTCATCATCACCGCTGCCGTCTCCAATGAGGATGCCATCAAGCGCTTCGGTGCCTACGAGACGATCCTGCCATATCTCAGGAAGACCAAGCAGCCTTCCGCCTGAGCAGGCAGGGGCGGCACGGAGAATTTTCGGTTTTCCTGACCCTATGAGCATGAGGTGCTTGACGGCGCTTGGTTGACGGACAACCATGCCTTTCATTTGCCGTGGCAGAGAAAATCCTTCCTGCCGTGGTGAGGGGCGAAGGAGGCTGGGATTGGACGCATTATCGGCCAGGTCGCAGGTCACCGGCTTCTATGACGAGCCGAGCGGGTCCGTCCAGTATGTGGTCGCCGACATGGCGACCCGCAAATGCGCCATCATCGATCCGGTGCTCGACTTCGACGAAAGGGCCGGTGCAACGGCAACGAAGAACGCCGACGCCCTGCTCGACTTCGTCAGGGAAAGCGGGCTGGAGGTCGAGTGGATCCTCGACACGCATCCGCATGCCGATCATTTCTCCGCCGCCCATTATTTGAGGGGGAGAACCGGAGCGCCGACGGCAATCGGCGAAAGGATCATCGACGTCCAGAAATTGTGGAAGGTGATCTACAACTGGCCGGAATTCTCCGCCGACGGTTCGCAATGGGATAGGCTATTCGCCGATGGCGCAACTTTTTCGGTCGGCGGCCTTCCGGCGAGAGTGCTGTTCTCGCCGGGCCACACACTGGCCTCGATCACTTACGTCATTGGCGACGCCGCCTTCATCCACGACACGTTGTTCATGCCGGACAGCGGCACCGCCAGGACAGACTTTCCGGGCGGCAGTGCCGAGCGGCTCTGGCGTTCGATCGAGGACATCCTGGCGCTGCCGGACGAGACACGTCTGTTCGTCGGTCACGACTACCAGCCGGGCGGTCGTGAAGCGCGCTGGGAAAGCACGGTCGCGGAGCAGAAAGCCGGCAACATCCATGTTGCCGGCGGCAAGACGGAAGCCGACTTCGTCGCGCTCCGCCAAGCCCGCGACAGGACGTTGCCGATGCCGCGGCTGATCCTGCACGCGCTGCAGGTGAACATGAACGGCGGACGCCTGCCGGAACCGGAATCCAACGGGCGGCGCTATCTGAAGTTTCCGCTCGATTGCCTGTGAGGAGATGGGTCGCTGGCACTACAGTGCCATCCAAACTTGGCGCCGCCCTCATCGTTCTGCGACGGTCATCCAAGTTATTGATCGTTATTGATCCTGATTCGATTTTTGCGATGTTTGAATCCGATAGGTCCATGCGGGAAGACGGTGGCGGCAGCCGGATGAGGAGCGGCGCAGAACGCCAGCTAGGTGTTTACTCAGCGTCAGGGTTTTGTTCGGCGGGCTAAATGTTCATACGTGCTTTGCCAAGGGTCGCCCTCGGAAGATCTTTCCTCGCCGATCCAATGGAAGTTGTTGGCAGTGATCTCTGTGAAACGCCAACGAGTTTTCAGACCGCGCGAGTCATCGCCGAGCTGGACAATGTCCTTACCCTCGGCTCGGCCGATCTGGCGCGAGTGATCCCGGTTGAGCGGGTCGTTCCATATGATGTGCCAGCCATCGATCCCAGGGTCGAAGATGCGCAGGGTCGTGCCGTACATCGTGGACGGCGCAGGGCGCCTGGGCCTGATCCAAACGTCCTGAATCGCGCGGCCTTCGAGCACCCAGCCAAAATGGCATTCGCCATCCCATTTCTGGATTGTGCCGTCGTCGAGGTAGTGGACCGAGTCCATTTCCCAGCTTCCAATTAGCCACCCATAGAGGGCCATGTCTTTCGCCCGATCGGCTGGGGGGCCTTCGGATCCAAGAGCGGTCAGAAACGGGGAAATCGTCATCGTCATACTGCCTTTCGTTTCCAACAGACGAGCTCCAACTGGCTGAGGCAGCCCGAGCGGCCCGTTATCAGCGGCCCGTTATCGCGCCACTTGCTGCGAGCGCCGGGTTGTGGAATGCGCCGGTCGGCGCCGGAATATCGACGCCACAGCTTGCAGCGTTACGGTTTTCAGGGCTTGGGGAAAATTGCGGTAATGCCGTTATCAATGCGATCGTCTGCGGACGCCATGGCGAGGCTACGGCAGTTACGGCGGCGGATCGGACATCCGCGAAGGCGCCGCCGGTCGAACGCGACGCCGCTTTGGAAAAAACGGCGGCGCCAGTTACCTGACGCCGCCGTTTTTTTGGTTCTCTTGGAGGCCTTATGCCGCCGGCTGCGCCTCAATCGTGCGCAACGCCTGCGTCTGGCGCTTGGCCGCGGCCTTGACCGCGTCCTGCACCTTCTCGAAGGCACGCACCTCGATCTGCCGCACCCGCTCGCGGCTGATATCGAACTCGGCCGACAGCTCTTCCAGCGTCAACGGCTCATCGGCGAGGCGGCGCGCCTCGAAGATGCGACGTTCGCGGTCGTTGAGCACGGCAAGAGCGCCGGACAGCATGCCGCGCCGGTTTTCCAGCTCGTCCTGCTCGATCAGCATCTCTTCCTGGCTTTCGTGGTCGTCGACCAGCCAGTCCTGCCATTCGCCGGACTCGCCTTCACTGGCCCGGATGGGCGCATTGAGCGAGGCGTCGCCCGACAGACGGCGGTTCATCGACACGACTTCCGCTTCCGAGACGTTCAGCCGGGTGGCAATCTCGGTGATCTGGTCGGGCTTCAAATCGCCTTCATCGAGCGCCTGGATCTTGCCCTTCACCTTGCGCAGGTTGAAGAACAGGCGCTTCTGGTTGGCGGTGGTGCCCATCTTGACCAGGCTCCACGAGCGCAGGATGTATTCCTGGATCGAGGCCTTGATCCACCACATCGCATAGGTGGCGAGACGGAAGCCGCGCTCCGGTTCGAATTTCTTGACGGCCTGCATCAGGCCGACATTGCCTTCCGAGATCACTTCGCCGATCGGCAGGCCGTAGCCGCGATAGCCCATGGCGATCTTGGCGACGAGCCGAAGGTGGCTGGTGACGAGCTTGTGCGCAGCCGTGGTGTCCTCATGCTCGGCGTAGCGCTTGGCGAGCATGTACTCTTCCTGCGGCTGAAGCATCGGAAAGCGGCGGATTTCTTCCAGGTAGCGGCTGAGACCGCCTTCGCCGGAAACGATACTGGGTAATGACTGGGCCATGATAGCGCCCCCTCTCTATTGGAGTGATGCCCCCGAAACGCGGCGGGCATGTGGCACGAATGCCAAAGGCACATTCGCGCCAACCGACATATATAGGAACAAAACCAGAAAGACAGGCATTTGTTCAACACGAAACAGTGTGTCACGCTGAAGTGAACAACGCCGGTCAGGTTTTCAGGTGGTTGGTTCAGAGCTTGCGGAAGCCGTCGACGAGTTCCTCCATGTCCCACGGTATCGGTGCTTCGAACCTCATCGTTAGATGGGTATCGGGATGGCGAAATGCAAGGAGGCGGGCGTGCAAAGCTTGTCGCGGAAACGCCTTTACCTTGCTCTTTAGCGGCTCGGGCAACCGATTGGCCTTGGTGCGGAAAGCCTGGCCGTATTCGGGGTCGCCAATCACCGGATGGCCGATATGGGCCATGTGGACGCGTATCTGGTGAGTGCGACCGGTTTCCAGCCGGCATTCGACTAGGCTCGCCGTGGCGAATTCCTGCTGCTGCTCGCCAAAGCGCTCGACGACGGTGAAATGCGTTATGGCATGGCGCGCATCGTCGCGGCCTTGCGGCACCACGGCACGGCGTACCCGGTCGGCGGCGCGGCCGAGCGGCGCGTCGACCGTCCCGGTCGGCCTTGCCGGTATGCCCCAGACCAACGCCAGATAGGCGCGCTCGAGATCGCCGGTCAGGCCGTGGTCGGCAAAGGCCTCCGACAACGCCTTGTGGGCGCGGTCGGTCTTGGCGACGACCATGACGCCGCTGGTCTCCTTGTCGAGGCGGTGGACGATGCCCGGCCGTCTCACGCCGCCGATGCCGGACAGGCTGTCGCCGCAATGATGGATCAGCGCGTTGACCAGCGTACCGGTCCAGTTGCCGGCGCCGGGATGTACGACCAGCCCGGCCGGCTTGTTGATGACGATTAGCGCGTTGTCCTCGTAGAGGACGTCCAGCGCAATATCTTCGCCTTGCGGCGCCGCCGGTTCAGGCTCCGGCATGTCGACCGACACGCTGTCACCTTGTGCCATCTTGCGCTTCGTCTCTTCGACCTGCCTTCCGCCGATCCTGACCGCGCCTTGCTTTATCAGCATCTGCACCCGGCTGCGCGACATGTCGGGGCCGAGCCTGGCCGCCAGCCATTGGTCGAGCCGCTGGCCGGCGGCATCGGCGCCCGCCTCCAGCACGATCGGTCCGGCCCCTATTAATTGTCTGACCTCTTCGTTATGAGCGCTCATCGAAAACAGTTCCGGAATCTGCTGCCATGGCCCGGCCGCTTGCCGACGAAGACGAGGAAAAGCCACTCGACCCCGAGGTCGAAAAGGTGCGGACGAAGCTCGTTCGCTTCGTCGCCATCAATCTCGGCCTGCTGTTCCTCGCCCTTATGGTGGTGATAGCAGCACTTGTCTACAAAGCGCGCAACGCGCCGCCTGCCGCCCCGCCGTTGACCAGTGACTTCCAGGTGCCGGCAGGCGAGCCGGTCAACGGCGACATCGTGCTGCCGGTCGGCGCCAGGGTGGTCAGCCAATCGCTCTCCGGCAATCACCTTTCGATCGACGCCGAGCTGCCCGACGGCAGCCGCGCCATCTTCGTCTATGACATTACCGAGCGCCGCATCGTCGGCCGTTTTTCGATCAGGAACAAATGACCGGTTTTGCCGAACACCGCAGCATTGCCACGGTCGCGCTTGTCGTCGCAAATTATGACGAGGCGATTTCCTGGTATGTCGACCGGCTGGGTTTTGTGCTCACCGAAGATATCGATCTCGGCGGCGGCAAACGCTGGGTCACGATCACGCCGGGCAAAGGGCAGGGCGCGCGGCTGCTTCTCGCCGAAGCATCCGGCGATGCGCAAAGGCACGCCGTCGGTAACCAGACCGGCGGGCGGGTCTTTTTGTTCCTCGAAACCGACGATTTTGCCCGCGACCATACGCTGATGCTCGAAAAAGGCGTCGAGTTCCGCGAAGCGCCACGCCATGAGGCTTATGGCACGGTCGCGGTCTTCGCCGACCTTTATGGAAATCTCTGGGACCTGATCGAGCCAAAACGATAGGCTTGCAGCGGATTTTTCGTCTGTGCGAGCAGTGGCCCTGAGCCTAGTTGCTTTTTCCCAGCCGTCAGCCTATATCGCCGGTTCTTGAACGCGCCCATCGTCTAGCGGTCAGGACACCGCCCTCTCACGGCGGGAACAGGGGTTCGATTCCCCTTGGGCGTACCAAGTCTCTCCAAGCTCTCGGCAAACCATCAATCCGATCCATCGCCTTAGGTCGCGGCGGATTTGGCTCATTGCCGCTTCTGACGCAGCGGAGCCGATTGCATTAGTATTGCATCATGGGTCTTGCGGCACAGAATTAGCGGCGCGCAGAACGTCGCGCTGAACAGGGCAGTCGATGCCACGCGGGGAGGAGCCAGATATAGAAACTACAATCGCCAGGCGTCCATCACGCTGGTCGGCACTGCCTGGAGCCGACCTGAGCTACAGCGGCCGGCGGCGGATCGTTTTGGCGAGCTCGGCGAAGGCGCCTCTCCCTTGAAGGGTGGATGCCGGGAATACTCGGCCCTTAGCACCGGCCAGCGAAGCTGCGCGCGACGCGCATGGCTGGGCTCTAAACGCGCCATACTCCAGTTGCAGTATCGTAGTTTCTTTGCCGTTCGAACTTCTCTCATGGTTTCGCACGATACCAAGATGTGCTGCGAACGACACATCCACGGCGCGCTCAACCATTCGATCTATTCCGGCAAGCCGAAAAGTGTTTGCGCGCCTGCTATTCCTCCGAGCGGATGACTGCCCATGGCGATCATCGGCTCGGTAGTTTCTGCTTCGAACACTGTCGACGCGAGCACCGTCCGTCCCAACGGCTTGCACAACCCTTCGATGCGGCTGACAAGATTTACAGCCTTGCCGATCGCGGTGAAGTCCAACCTGCCGGCAGTGCCGATATTCCCCCAGAGTATCTCGCCGACATGCAGGCCAATGCCATATCCGAGCTCAGGGCCGCCATTGCGGCGCCGAGTTTGGTTGAGATGATCTATCCCGGCGCGCGTAGCCTTCACGGCTCGGACCGCAGCGTCACATGCGGCATTTGCATCGCGCTCGCCAATCGGGAAAATCGCGAGGACGCCATCACCTATAAACTTGAGAACCTCACCACCAAATGCGTGCACCGCGCCGGCGACGCAATCGAACCAGGCATCAATTACCAATACGATCTCGTCTGCATCATAAACCTCGGATAGATCAGTGAAACCTCGAAGGTCCGCGCACAGAAGCGCAGCCCGTATCGTCTCTCCCTTTACTCGACGAGAATGACCGTTGAGTACATGTGCTGCACTGCGCTTTCCCAAATATGCTTCGAGCAATGCGCGTTTCGCGGACCGTTCTGCGAGTGCGGTCATCGGAGCCGCGGCAAACCGGGAGATTTGCCGCAGCAGCTCTGACTGCGCATCATCCGGAGTATGATCGAACGCCCACACCAAAGTCGGTGCGACACCGCCCGCTCGCTCGTCGAACACGATCGCCCGCGTCGTGCCAAGCCACTCCCGCAGCACGAGCCGGGGATCGGCATTCTGGCGGTCGGCGCCTATCCCCAAAGCCTCGACCACTTCACCCCCAGGCGCTCGCCAGAGCCAGATGCGGCGTGAAATGATCGGGTCGGGAGCATCCTGCGCCAGCGCGCCGGCGACGATCGGCAGGCCGTCTTCCATCAAATGCGTTGAGAGCTGCAATAGAAGTCGCCCACCGTCGTCAATATGCGCGGCGTCGTCCAGAAGGAATGAAAGCGAGTTTGCGAGAAGCATCGGTAGAAGGTCACTCGGCACCGGCTTATGCTTACGCCTCGAACATCTTCTTGCAACTCCCCATATTCGCTTGCACGGCATTCGATGCGGATGTGACCTGGAGTGAGCGATGGCGGAATCGGTTTACACAGAGATTGAGGTCGCGGCGCCACAAGCGACCGTGTTCGCGCTTTTGACGGATCCGGACCAGATCGTGCGATGGATCGGGACCGAAGCGAATTTGGATGCATCGCCGGGCGGTCTGTTCCTCGTCAATGTCGGTGGTCGCCATATGGCGCGCGGTGAGTTCACCGAGGTGATCCCGGTCCACCGTCTTGCCTACAGTTTTGGCTGGGAAGACAACGAGACCGTGCCGCCCGGCTCCAGCCATGTCGAGATCGACCTGATCGCGAGGGATGCGGGGACACTGATCCGCTTCACGCATAGCGGACTGCCGAACGCAAAGGAGCGTGACAGCCACCGAAGGGGATGGGAGCACTACCTCTCAAGGCTGAAGATCACTGCCGATGGGGGACATGTCGATCCCGATGTGCCGATGGAGAATATGTGATTTTCGTCTAAGGGGCCACGGATGCCGGTAATCCGAACCAGGCGCGGCATGCGTCAACGAGGCCCCTTTGACCGGCCGTCGCCAAACCGGCTGCTCGGGAACCCAGCGACCTGCGGGCTGCCGCACCATTACAGCTGCCGGCGACGGATCGTTTCGGCGAGCTCGGCGAAGGCGTCCGCGCTCTTGCGCCTGCGTGGAGTTCTTGAAACTCAGCGCTTCTGGCGCAACGCCTCGGATTGAACTAGCATCCGTTCATCAAAGCTCCGGCCGCACTCCTGCAGGATGCGGAATGCGGAGCGCAGGCGAGCGAGGCCGGGCGCGGTCACATGCCGGGCGCTGATCCAAGCGCGACTGGGCATCCGAACTTCCGTTCGGCGGCAAGACGGCGTGGCCGGGAGGAGTCAGATGCAGAAGCTGCAGTCACAAGGCGTTCATCACATCACGCTGGTCGGCGCCGGGCGTCAGACCTCGATCGATTTCTGGGAGGGCGTGCTCGGCATGCCTTTCATCTTCGAGCAGCCCAACCTCGACAAAGCCACCGAAAGCCATCTCTATTTCGATCCGGGCGATGGCCGGCTGATCACCGTCTTCACCGATGACAGCCGCACGCCGGAGAAACGGCGCACGCCGACCGATACGGGCTGCGTGCATCACATCGCGTTTGCGGTGTCGCGCGTCACCTTCCTGCAGGCGGTCGCCCGGCTCGACGAGCGCGGCATCAAGCACAGCGGCGTCAAGGATCGCGGCTTCATGGACTCGATCTATTTCGAGGATCCGCTCGGTCTGCTGATCGAGCTCGCCTCCTACCGCTTCGAGCCGCCGGCCGGCTTCAGCCATGCCGACGTGCTGATGGAGGCGCACAAGCTGCGTGTCGCGCGTGGCGACTACAACATCGCCGAGGTGCACCTTGCCGATGCGATCCAGGCGCTTGTCGAGCGTTCGCGCACGACCTTGTCGGAGGATCGCGCACCGAAAAATCCGTACTGACGGCACGCCGAACAAAGGGAGGATTTAATGGCAAAGACAGCAACCAAGAGTGCAAAGAAGCCCGCGGCCAAGGCAGCCAGGCCAGGAGCGAAGCCGGCGGCCGAAGCCGCCGCCAAGTCAGCGGCGAAAGTGGCAAAGCCGGCGACGAAGGTCTCCGCCAAAAAGGCCGCGAAGACCAAGGCGAAACCGGCGAAAAAGCCGGCGCTCACGCTCAGCATGCTGAAGCCGAGCGTCAACAATATGAGCGTTCGGGTGTTTGCACGCGCCGCCGGGCTCGACCATTCCGAGACCGACGTATGGGGCCTCACGCGCTCGCCCGAATACATGGCGCGAAACCCGGCCCATTTGACGCCGATGATCGAGGACAAGGGCCTGCCGAGAGGTGTCTTGTGGGAAAGCTGCGCCATTATGCAGTACCTCGCCAACAAGCACGGCCTGGAGAAACTATATCCCAAGGCGCCGGCCAAGCGGGCAATGATCGACAGCGCCATGTTCTACCTGATCGGCACGCTCTACCCCTATGTGGCGCGCGCCACCTATCCTGCACTGAATTTCCCGCAATATGCCGGCGAGGTCGGCCACAGCGACGCTCATCCCGACAAGAAGTCGGAAGCCCAGAAGGCCGCTATAAAAGCGATAGCCGAGCCGCTGGAGGTGTTTCACTCCTTCTTCAGGAACGGCAAGCCGTTCATTGGCGGCAAGGACCCGTCGATCGCCGACATCCGTCTGGCGGCGACGCTCGAGTTCCTCGCCGTCATCGACTACGCGTTGCCCCAATGGGCAAAAGACTATATGGCGGCAATCGAGAAGAAGCTCGGCAAGGCCTATGCCGAGCCGGCCGGCGACGTGCGCGGCTATATCGCCTATGTGAGATCGCAGGCCAACGCCTGAGGCACATGCCAATAGCGGTCGTCCGCACGTCTGCAGGAGCCGGTAATGAATTGGGGATTTTTTTAATCTCCCCTGTTTGCACGATGTGGGGAGCTTAAGGTTTCGTTAACCTAAACCCTTTCTACTGAATCCACTTCCAGCCCGCGACCACGGATGTACTGGCGCGGATGGGAAGCAAAGGTCGGCTGCGCGCCGGCCTTTTGCTTATTTCAGCCCCTGCCGAAGTTGCGCCAGACGGCGTTTCACGACGCCTGCATGGCTGATGAAACGCGTCGCCGCCATCTTGTCATCGCCGCTGTCGGCCCTACCATCGAAGTTCGTCCCGTCCTCGAGGGCGGTTCAAGGACAGAGGCCCTGCCATGAAAAGCATTGCTGGAATGATCGTGATTGCAGGCGCCATGCTGGTGGGCGCAACCGGTCAATCGAATGCAGCGACGCTCAACACCATGCCCGAGGTCGGGGCTGCCATCCAGGCGTGCTGGACCCCTCCGGCGAATGCCGGGAATTCCACCGTCACCCTGAGCTTCAGCTTCAGGCGCGATGGCACGCTGATCGGCCGGCCCAAGCCGACCGCCATCCGCGTCGCCGGCGAGGAGAAGGCGCGCCAAGCTTTTGTCGACGCGGCGGTCGCGGCCGTGGACCATTGCCTGCCGTTGAGCTTTTCACCGGCGCTGGCTCAAGGCATCCCGGGCAAGGTGTTCACTCTGCAATTCAACTCGCCCAAACAAGAACAGGCTGCACCGCGAGTGAAGGCTTCGCCTTGATCTTTTCCAAAAACCGGATTCCACTTTTCGGGATCTAGTGGCGGCTTCGTCTGGCCTCGACATGTCGCGCCAGTTCCGGCATCTCGAAGACATAGTCGCTCCAGGCCGATTCCGGAATCTGGCCGGCGAGATAGCACTCCAGCAAAAGCCTCTGCTCGTGATCGAGTGGCCTTGGTGCGCGTTCATGGTCCAGCCCAAGTGAATGGAACAGATTCCTGGTCAGCCCCGCGACAGTGAAGTGGATCGACATCTTCGGTCTCCTCCTTTGGCCGCTCAACGCCGAACCTGGGGCTAAGGTTTCAGCAACGGCCGGCCGGCAACGCCGGATTGATCGCGGTGCGGAACCAGCCGCGCGCTTCAAATTTCGCCGTGGCGGGCGTCGTTGCTGCCGGTTCGTCTCAATCTTGAAATAAAAATGTAATATTGAATTCACGCGAGTGGATTTACTACACTAGAACTGAAGTCTCCGATGGTGTTGTGGTCTACTTCAATTAGGTATAAATGATTTAGCCAGCACTTATCCATAGTCGACAAAGAAATCCTGTTCTCGGTGCAACAAGGACAATGGTCGTTCCAATGACACGCTTCTGGCTCCTCACGATTCTGATGCTGGTGTCGGCAATAGCCATTGCGCTCGGCACATCCTTCTCCTACGCGGATAGCTGCCGTGCTATCAGGAGCCAATTGCTTTCGGCGGGGCGCAGCGGCGGGACCAGCCCCGAGCTTGCCCGACTGCGCCGGCAACTCGCCGCGCTTCAAAAGCTGGAGAGACAACGCCGATGCACGGCGAAAACGGCCGGCTTCTTCTTCAACCCCTGCGCCGACCTGGTCGCCGGCAAGGCGGAGGTGCAACGCCAGATCGTCAGACTGTCGAATTCGGGCAGGGACACGTCCGGATTGAAGGCCAGGTTTGTCGCGCTGGGCTGCGCCGCCCCCGCTGCCAAGAAACAGCCGGCGCAGCAGCGCACAGCAGCCAAACCCCAATTCGCAGGCGCAACAATGGGCGGCAATCGGATGCTGTTTTGCGTTCGCTTGTCGGACGGATATTTCTTCCCCGCGCCAAGATCGCAGTTCGCCAAGAGCGACGATCTGAAGGAAACGGTCGATCAGTGCCGCTATATCTGCGACGATGCCGGCGTCGACCTCTACACGCTGAGCGACGCCACTCGCGAGACTGAAGAGATGGTCGCGCTCCAGTCGGGAAAACCCTATGTGGAGCTACCTGCCGCGTTCCGGTACCGCGACGACGCGAACTTCAAGGCCTGCGACGTCAAGCGCTATTATCGGCGCGTCGCCGAACTCAGGGCACGAACCGTGACACCGGCCAACATGACCAACGCCATCATTCCTTTGCCGACGGCAAAGCCGGATTTTGGCATCGTCGCGGAAATTCCTGAATCCGGGATCGAAACCGCCGGTGCCGTTCCTGCAGAGGCAAAAACGCCGGTTGCCGAGGTGCAAGGCGCTGCCCAGCATCAGTCGATCGAAAGGGCGATCGGCGCGCGGCCGGTGAGAGTGGTCGGGCCGGCCTTTTTCCCGGCGAACTGACCTAGGCGGGCGATGTTCCGAGACGGCGAACTTTTGACCGGATAGCCGCTTCGAGGCGTAGGGCCGTCGACCGACGTCGGCTGGTTATTCGCAGACCATGCGGGCACGTTTGCCGGGCTCGCTGACGTTCCTGCAAGTTAGCGCCTTCGTCGGCTCCGGCGACAGCACGGGTGGGTTGTTGGTGGCCCTCCTCCGTGGCGCTGCAACGGAAGCTGCATTCCTGCGCATCGCCGGCCTTTTCGTCGTTTGCGGCGCCACTGGAAAGACGTCGGTCTCCAGTTGCGACTGTTCGGCTTGCGCCTGCGGCGAAGGCCGGTCCCAGAACCGGCGAACATCGAGCGGCTTGGGAATGATCACGGTGCCGTCATAGCTGCGAGCGCAGCCGCTTCCCAGAGGCAGCGCCAGGCACAGGAAGACAGGCAGAATCCGTCGAGACATCAGCAATACCCCTGCAAGCTTATAACGCCGCTTCGGCCTAACCGACAACCGGCGGAATAGGGCGAAGGGAGTAGATACCGTGAAGTAGAAGTCGTCGCGCTTCCCGTCGAAGGCCTTGCTCGAAGATCGAGCGCCGAGTCGGGCGCGAATGGGGATCCAGCGCGAGTTAGAAACTTGCGATTCGTCAACGCTTCCAGCGTAAGGCCATGGTGCGATCGCACCATACCAAAGCCGCGCTCAGTGGCGACAATGGGATGTTCGAAGTTCCGCTCCTCCAGTTACGGGCGGGAGCAGCGACCGCCGGCAAGAAACAGGGTCAGATTTACCCCAACGGACCTGTTTCGGCGATGGCGCGGCCATGACACGTTCTGGCTGCATGCAACGCGCTCCCGTCCGGTTTTTTTCTTTTAAAGCCGGTGGCTGCGATCGCCGAGCCGACGATGCCGGCCGGAAATCACGCAAGCTGCTGATTCCAGCGGCAAACCGCGGCCCATGCCGACAAAGCCCGCGGCCGCTCCTTCTTAACCCGGCTGGACGACGTTACCGGAGCGACATGAAACTGTCATGCGACTGTAATAATCGGGGGCTATTGGCCTCAGCGGGCGCCGGAGGAATGGCGCCGAGAGACCATATTCCGAACAGGAGCAGGCCACATGAGACATTTCATCCGCTCGGCGGCCGTTGCGATTGCAATGGCGGCGACGACCACCCTCACTCTGTCCGCCGCGCTCGCCGCGGACATCTCCGGCGCCGGCGCCACCTTCCCCTACCCGATCTATGCGAAGTGGGCCGACACCTACAAGAAAGACACCGGCGTTGGCCTCAACTACCAGTCGATCGGTTCCGGCGGCGGTATCAAGCAGATCAAGGCCAAGACCGTTACCTTCGGCGCTTCGGATGCGCCGCTCAAGGGCGACGAGCTTGAAGCGTCCGGACTGGCTCAGTTCCCGATGGTGATGGGCGGCATCGTTCCGGTCGTCAATCTCGAAGGCATCAAGCCGGGCGAGTTGGTTCTCGACGGCCCGACGCTGGCCGACATCTTCCTCGGCAAGATCACGAGCTGGGATGACGAGGCGATCAAGAAGCTCAATCCCGACGTCAAGCTGCCTTCGCAAGCGATCGCGGTCGTTCACCGTTCCGATGGTTCGGGCACGACGTTCAACTTCACCTATTACCTCGGCGACGTCAGCGCGGACTGGAAAGAAAAGGTTGGCGTCGACAAGGCCGTGGAATGGCCGGTCGGCATCGGCGCCAAAGGCAATGAGGGCGTTGCCAACAACGTCTCCCAGACCGGCGGCGCGATCGGTTATGTCGAATACGCCTACGCCAAGCAGAACAAGCTCACCCACACCGACATGATCAACAAGGACGGCAAGAAGGTCGAGCCCACCGCAGCCGCGTTCTCGGCGGCAGCGGCCAATGCCGACTGGAGCTCGCAGCCGGGCTATGGGGTGATCCTCGCCAATGAGCCGGGCGCCGAGTCCTGGCCGATGACGGCGGCGACGTGGATCCTCCTGTATAAGAAGCCGGACGACGCCGCGACCACCGGCGAAGCGCTCAAATTCTTCGCCTGGGCGTATGACAAGGGCGACGAGATGGCCGGCGAGCTGGACTACGTTCCGATGCCCGACAAGGTGGTTGAGAGCGTCAAGGCCATGTGGGCCAAGGAAGTCGTCGGCGACGATGGCAAGCCGCTCTACTCGGCTATGTAATCTCCTCCAGGGAGGGCGTCGACGGCGCCCTCCCTGTTGCCTTTAATCGCGAGGACCCAATGACCATCGCTTCCGATGCCATGCCATCATCTGCAGCAGCCCGGGCCAGGGACGCTACGGTGCGGCGCTTCGCGCTCACAGATGCCATATTTCGCGGACTCACCCGCGCTTCCGCAATCCTTGTGCTGGTCATCCTCGGCGGTGTCGCGATCTCGCTGTTTGCCGGCTCATGGCAGGCGCTGTCGTCCTTCGGCTTTTCTTTCCTGACGACTGAGAGCTGGAATCCGGTCACGGAAAAATTTGGCGCACTGGCGCCGATCTACGGCACCCTGGTAACGGCGGCCATCGCCATCCTGATCGCGGTTCCGATCGGCATCGGCATTGCGATCTTTCTCACCGAGCTCTGCCCGCGCCCGCTCAGGCGCCCGATCGGCATAGCGGTCGAGCTATTGGCCGGCATTCCCTCGATCATCTATGGTATCTGGGGCCTGTTCGTGTTCGCGCCATTCCTGCAGACGACGATACAGCCCTTCATCATCAACATCTTCCACGGCGTGCCGGGACTATCCAGCCTTTTCGCCGGCCCTCCTTACGGCATCGGCCTTCTGACCTCGGCGCTGATCCTCGCCATAATGGTGTTGCCCTTCATCACCTCGATCACCAAGGATGTCTTCGATACGGTGCCGGCGGTGCTGAAGGAATCGGCCTACGGCATCGGTTGCACGACCTGGGAAGTGACCCGGCGCGTGGTCATTCCCTATACCCGCATCGGCATCATGGGCGGCGTCATGCTTGGCCTCGGCCGGGCACTCGGCGAAACCATGGCGGTGACTTTCGTCATCGGCAACGCGCATCGCATCAGTGCCTCCCTGTTCGCACCGGGCACGACGATTTCGGCGACCATCGCCAATGAATTTACCGAGGCCGACGGCGACCTCTACACCTCCTCGCTGGTCGCGCTCGGCCTGATCCTGTTCGTCATCACCTTCCTGATCCTTGCCGCCGCCCGCTATATGCTGATGCGGATCGACGCCCGTACGGGAGCCTGACCGATGTCGACATCCTCATCGCTCCACAGCCGCCGCAAAGCCAGGAATTCGGTGATGATGGCGCTTTGCGTCGTCGCCGCCGGCATCGGGCTTGCCTGGCTGGCGCTCATCCTCGGTGCGTTGGTCTATAAGGGCACAGCCGGGCTTTCGTTCGCGGTCTTCACCGAGATGACGCCACCACCGGGCGAGGCCGGCGGCCTGCTCAATGCCATCGCGGGCAGCCTGCTGATGACGATCATCGCCGTTGTCGTCGGCACGCCGATCGGCGTGCTGGCGGGAACCTACATGGCCGAGTATGGACGCTTTTCGCGCATCACCACCGTCGTCCGCTTCATCAACGACATCCTGTTGTCGGCGCCGTCGATCATCATCGGCTTGTTCGTCTATGAATTGATGGTGCGGCCAATGGGACATTTCTCGGCCATTGCCGGCGCCGTGGCGCTTGCCATCCTGGTCATTCCGGTGGTCGTGCGCACCACTGAAGACATGCTCAACCTGGTGCCGAACGCGTTGCGTGAAGCCGGTGCCGCGATCGGCGCGCCGCGCTGGGTGGTGATCCGTTCGGTCGCCTACCGCGCCGCATTGTCCGGCATCGTCACCGGCATATTGCTGGCGATAGCACGCATTTCCGGCGAGACGGCGCCGCTGCTCTTCACCGCGCTCAACAACCAGTTCTGGAGCAGCAATATCAACGCGCCGATGGCCAGCCTGCCGGTGACCATCTTCCAGTTCGCTCTCAGCCCTTACGAGGAATGGCAGCAACTGGCGTGGACCGGCGCACTCATAATCACCCTGACGGTTCTGGGCTTGAGCATCCTCGCCCGCAGCCTTACCGGACGCAGAGAGGACAGATGACACAGATGTTGTCCCCGGACATGACGATGACCGAAACGGTCACCGAGAAGACGAAGATCGAGGTCAAGAACCTCAACTTCTACTACGGCCAGAGCAAGGCGCTGAAGGACATCAGCCTGTCGCTGCCCGAGCGCAGCGTCACGGCCTTCATCGGCCCTTCGGGTTGCGGGAAATCGACGCTGCTGCGCGTCTTCAACCGCATCTACGAGCTCTACCCGAAACAGACCGCCGAGGGCCAGGTGCTGCTCGACGGCAAGAACATTCTCGACCGGTCGCAGGATCTCAACCTCCTCAGGACAAAGATCGGCATGGTATTCCAGAAGCCGACGCCGTTCCCGATGTCGATCTACGAGAACATAGCCTTCGGCGTCAGGCTCTACGAGAATCTCGGCAAGTCCGAGATGGACGGCCGCGTCGAGCAAGCGTTGAAGCGGGCCGCGCTGTGGAGCGAGGTCAAGGACAAGCTAAACGCCAGCGGCTTGAGCCTGTCCGGCGGCCAGCAGCAGCGGCTCTGCATTGCCCGCACCGTGGCAGTGAAGCCGGAAGTCATTCTGCTCGACGAACCGGCTTCGGCCCTCGACCCGCTGTCGACGGCCAAGATCGAGGAACTGATCGACGAGCTGCAAGCCGACTACACGATCGTCATCGTCACCCACAACATGCAGCAAGCGGCGCGCGTGTCGCGCCAGACCGCCTTCATGTATCTGGGTGAACTGGTCGAGTTCGACCGGACCGAGAAGATATTCACGTCGCCCCGCGAGAAGCGCACGCAGGACTACATCACTGGCCGCTTCGGCTGAGCCGTTCCGATCATGCATATGAGGACAGGACCATGGGCGAACACACAGTCGCTTCTTTCGACGAGGATCTCGAGCAGATCAGCAAGCTGATCCGCGACATGGCCGACCTCGCCGGTTCGATGGTCGGCGGGGCGACCAAGGCCCTGTTGAATTCCGATAACGTGCTGGCGCAACGCGTCGTCTCCGACGACGCCATCATGGATGCGCGTCAACGCGAACTGGACGATCGCGCCATCACCCTGATCGCCAAGCGCCAGCCAATGGCTCACGATCTGCGCCATGTCGTCGGAGCGATCCGCATGGCCGGCGACCTCGAACGCATCGGCGACCTTGCCAAGAATATCGCCAAGCGTGTGAGCGCGGTCGGCCTCAGCGCCACGCCGCGCGACCTATCGCATTCCATCGATGCGATGGCGCAGCTAGTGCTCATCCAGGTGCAGGGCGTCATCGAGGAGTATGCTGCAGGCGATGCGGCCGCCTTGGCCAAGCTGCGCGCCGCCGACGAGCGTATCGACGTCAAATACACGTCCGTGTTCCGCGAGCTGTTAACCTACATGATGGAAGATCCGCGCAACATCACTGCTTGCACGCATCTGCTGTTCTGCGCCAAGAATCTCGAGCGGATCGGCGACCATGTCACCAACATCGCCGAAAATGCGTATTATGTGCTGACCGGCGAACAATTGCCGGTCAATCGTCCGAAGCAGGACGAAACGACAATGTCCGCGCCGGTGACATGATGGGGGTGCCCAGCCGATGATCGCACCACGCATAATGGTGGTGGAGGACGAGGAGCCGTTGGGCGTGCTGCTCCGCTACAATCTCGAATCCGAAGGCTACCAGGTCGAGGTGGTGACACGCGGCGACGAAGCCGAGATCCGTTTGCAGGAGAATGTGCCCGACCTTCTGGTGCTCGACTGGATGATACCGGCGGTTTCCGGCATCGAGCTCTGCCGCCGGTTGCGCGTGCGCCCCGAAACCGAGCGGCTGCCGATCATCATGCTGACCGCGCGCGGCGAGGAGAGCGATCGGGTGCGCGGTCTTTCGACCGGCGCCGACGACTATCTCGTCAAACCGTTTTCGACGCCGGAATTCATGGCCAGGGTCAAGGCGCTGCTGCGGCGCGCCAAGCCGGAAGTGCTGTCCAGCGTGCTGAAGGTCGGCGACATCGTGCTCGATCGCGAATCGCACAGGGTCTATCGCAAGAAGAGCGAAATCAGGCTCGGGCCGACCGAATTCCGGTTGCTCGAGTTCATGATGCGGCATCCGGGCCGCGTCTTCTCGCGTAGCCAGTTGCTCGATAATGTCTGGGGCGAGACGATCTACATCGACGAACGCACCGTCGACGTCCATGTCGGGCGGCTGCGTAAAGCCGTCAATAACGGCCGCATGCCGGATGTCATCCGCACCATCCGCGGTGCCGGCTATGCGATCAGGGAAGATTGACCCGCCTGGTCAGGCGACGTTCTTTCTGACGCCGGGCCTCATTTGCGCGCCCGGCGCGAAAATCTCCTGGTCGACGAAGCTTAACGCCCGCATCGCGCAGCCTTCGCGGATCAGCGGCAATTCGTTCGGCTCGGTATCGAAGGAGATCGAGCCCGAGTGCTGGCCGCCGGCGGTCTGGGCGATGGCCTTGCGCAAGGCCGGCTCGATCAGATCGAAGGCGGCGGCACTGGCGCCGACCATCGCGACCGGTGCCGGATCGATCAGCGCGAACAGCGAGCCGAGACCGAAACCCAGCGCTTCGCCGGCCTTGCGGTAGGCCTCGCGTTCCGGCCCATCCTTCTCGCGCGCGCGGGCGGCCAGCGCGCGCATGTCGGCGTCGCTGACGTCGGCGATAGGTTCGCTGTCTTCGCTCATCTGCCTGGCGTTGCGCCAGATGGCATAGTTGCCGGCATAGGCTTCGATGCAGCCGCGCCGCCCGCAACGGCAGAGCGCTCCGCCCGGACGATGGATCATGTGGCCAAATTCGCCGCCCGAGGAATGCGTCCCGGTGAACAGTTCGCCCTTCAGCACAAGCCCCATACCGATGCCATGCGAAAGCAGGATGGCGATGAAGTCGTCGCGATAGCGATCCGGATCGCGCCAGCGCAAAGCCACCGCCATCATATTGCAGTCGTTCTCCACCGTGGCCGGGATACCGAATTCGTCTTCCAGCATGTCGGCAAAGGCGATGTCGGTCTGCGGCGTGATCGGCGACCACAGCATGGCGCGTGCAGGGGAGTCGGTAATGCCCTGAATCGCCAGGGCGATGCGGGCGACACTGCGGGCGTCAAGGTCTGGGTCCTCGAGCCGGCGCCGGACGATGGCCATGCATTCGCGGATCAGCTCGTCGCGCGGCATGGTCAGCGTGTCCAGCCGGCGCTGTTCCTCGGCGACCACCTGTCCCGCATAGTCGATAATGGCGGCCGACAGGAAATTCAGTGACAACACCACGGTCAGCACCGCCGCCGCTTCCGGGTTGAGGGCGAGGCCGACCTGCGGACGACCGCGTTTCAACGAAACGGCCTCACTTGCCTTGCTCTCGGCGAGGATGCCTTCCCGTATCAGGTCGGAGGAGATCGCCGATATGGTTGAATGACTGAGGCCGGTGGTGGCTGCGATCTCCGTACGCGACGGCTGGCCGGCCCGGCGCACCGCCGAGATCACCATCGCCCGGTTGCGCCGGCGCAAATCGTCGTGGCGGATTCCGACCGACATCGTTTTGCTTTCCTCCCGGTTGCCGCGGCCGCTCATGAACCGGAAGCCGTCGGTAATGTCCGACAAATAGTGTCGGATGCGGCAAATAGTGTCAGATGCAGGTGGCGCTGTCATCGTTTATTCCGACGCTCGAAAAAACTCGCACAGTCATCAAAATCCATCACAATCGATGTTGACAGCAGCCGGAGATCGGGCCAGTATTTTTTCGAGGCTCGAAAAAATTAGAGCTTCTAAGCTGGTCGTTGAGCAATTGGTCACGCCGTACGCGGCGCAGGGAGGATATGATGAAGAAATTCACGACCGCCATTCTGGCGGGTGTCGCCATGACGCTGGCGCTGGCGTCGGTGGCGCAGGCGAAAGACAAGGTCATCGGCGTTTCCTGGTCGAACTTCCAGGAAGAGCGCTGGAAGACCGACGAGGCCGCAATGAAGGCGGCCATCGAGGCCGCCGGCGACAAGTATATTTCCGCCGACGCACAGTCCAACCCCGGCAAGCAGCTCACCGACGTCGAGAGCCTGATCTCGCAGGGTGCCAATGCGCTGATCATCCTGGCACAGGATGCCTCGGCCATCGGGCCGGCCGTGCAGAAGGCACTGGACGAAGGCATCCCGGTCGTCGGCTATGACCGGCTGATCGAGAACAAGGACGTGTTCTATCTGACCTTCGACAACAAGGAAGTCGGCCGCATGCAGGCCCGCGAAGTCTTCAAGGTGAAGCCGGAAGGCAACTACGTCTTCATCAAGGGTTCGGGTTCCGATCCGAATGCCGATTTCCTGTTTGCCGGTTCGATGGAGGTGCTGAAGGAGGCCATCGACAGCGGCAAGATCAAGAATGTCGGCGAGGCCTATACGGACGGCTGGCTGCCGGCCAACGCTCAGAAGAACATGGAACAGTTCCTGACCGCCAACGACAACAAGGTCGATGCCGTGGTCGCGGCCAATGACGGCACCGCCGGTGGCGTCGTCGCCGCGCTGACGGCGCAAGGGCTGGCCGGATCGGTTCCGGTCTCGGGCCAGGACGGCGACCACGCCGCACTGAACCGCATCGCGCTTGGCACACAGACCGTGTCGGTGTGGAAGGACGCGCGCGAGCTCGGCAAGAACGCCGCCGAGATCGCCTCGCAGCTTGCCGACGGCAAGCAGATGACCGACATTGCCGGCGTGAAGGATTTCACCACGCCCGGCGGCAACACGGTCAAGTCGCTGTTCCTGACTCCGGTCGCCATCACCAAGGATAACCTCAACGTCGTCATCGACGCCGGCTGGATCAAGAAAGAAGAGGTCTGCGCCGGCGTGGCGGCTGGCACTGTTGCGGTCTGCAACTGAGCCGACGTTTCCGAGAAGTCCGAACGCCGCGGCCGCTCGCCGCGGCGTTTTTTCAAAAAGAATTGTTTTTCCGCTTCCGGCGGATAACTTCTAGGCTGCTTCCGGCATCCGCGGCAGACGGCAACCCGGCGGGAGAAACATGATGACCGACACGACTTCCAACACGCCGGTCGACAGCACGGCAGACCGGGCGCGGGAATCCGAGCTCGGCATCGTTGCCCGGTTTCTCAAGGCAACCGAGATCGACACCCGCATGCTCGGCATGGTCGGCGCGCTGTTGGTCATCTGGGTCGGCCTGCATGTCGTTTCCAGCGTACGGCTCGGCGTCAATCCGTTCGACTTCGACAGCCGGACTTTCCTGACGCCACGCAATCTCTGGAACCTCTCGGTGCAGACTTCCGCCGTGGCCATAATGGCCGCCGGAATGGTGCTGGTTATCGTCATGCGCAATATCGACCTGTCGGTCGGTTCCGCCGAAGGCCTGATCGGCGTGGTCATGGGCTTTGCGCAGGTGCATTTCCTGGTGCGAATGATCGGTCTACAACTCGGCAACCCCTGGATCTGGATCCTGGCGCTGGCCATTGGCCTGGCGCTCGGCCTTCTGATCGGAGCGTTCCAGGGATACATCATCGCTTACCTCGAGGTGCCGGCCTTCATCGTGACGCTGGGCGGCCTTCTGGTCTGGCGGGGTGCCGCATGGTGGGTCGCCAGCGGTCAGACGATTGCGCCGCTTGATGCCACTTTCCAGCTGATGGGCGGTGGGCCGGCGGGTTCGATCGGCGCGCGATGGAGCTGGATCGTCGGAATTATCGCGTGCCTGGCGGTTGTGTTCATGCTGCTCAACGGACGGGTGCAGCGCAAGCGGTTCCGCTTTCCGTTGCGCCCGATCTGGGCCGAGACGTTCCTCGGTGTCCTCACCTGCGCTGTCATCATGGGCGCCATATGGCTCGCCAATTCCTATCCTTGGCCGGTCGGCATCGTGAACAGATACGCGGCGGCCAACAATATAACAGTTCCCGAAGGCGGGCTGTTCATCGCCCATGGCATCGCCATACCCGTGCTGATGGCTGTGGCCGTCGGGCTGATCATGACCTTCATCACCAAGCGTACCCGTTTCGGCCGCTATGTCTTCGCCATCGGCGGCAATCCGGAAGCCGCCAACCTTGCCGGTATCAACACGCGTTGGGTGACCATGAAGGTGTTCATGATCATGGGCGTGCTGGCAACGATCGCCGCGGCGATCTCGTCAGCCAGGCAGAACTCGTCGACCAATGCGCTGGGCACGCTAGACGAACTGCTGGTCATCGCCGCCGCGGTCATCGGCGGCACGTCACTTGCAGGCGGCTCCGGCACGGTGCTCGGCGCCATGCTCGGCGCCCTTTTGATGCAGTCGCTGCAATCCGGCATGGTGCTGCTCGGCATCGATTCACCGCTGCAGAGCATCGTCGTCGGTGCCGTGCTGGTGCTCGCGGTCTGGCTCGATACCGTCTATCGCAAACGCGTTTAGGGAGGAGGAACGATCATGGCCGACAAGACCGCTCCCACGGGCACGCCGCTGATCGACATGCGCAACATCTCGATCGCCTTCGGCGGCATTCGCGCCGTCGACGATGCCTCGGTCGATCTTTTCCCGGGCGAGGTGATGGCTTTGCTCGGCCACAACGGTGCCGGCAAATCGACGTTGATAAAAATCCTGTCCGGCGCCTACAAGCGCGATGCGGGCCAGATTTTCGTCAACGGCGAGGAGGCTTCGATCTCCAACCCTCGCGACGCCAAGAAGTACGGCATCGAGACGATCTATCAGACGCTGGCGCTGGCCGACAATGTCGATGCGGCCGCCAACCTTTTTCTCGGCCGCGAGCTGATGACCGGCTGGGGTACGCTCGACGACGTCGCCATGGAGGCCGAGGCGCGCAAGGTGATGGGCAGGCTCAATCCGCGTTTCCAACGCTTCAAGGAGCCGGTGGTAAAGCTTTCGGGCGGGCAGCGGCAGTCGGTGGCGATCGCCCGCGCCATCCTGTTCAATGCTCGCATTCTGATCATGGACGAGCCGACGGCGGCACTCGGGCCGCAAGAGACGGCGCAGGTCGGCGAACTGGTCAAGCAGCTCAAGGCCGACGGCATCGGCATCTTCCTGATCAGCCATGATATTCACGACGTGTTCGAGCTTGCCGACCGTGTCTGCGTCATGAAGAACGGTCGGGTTGTCGGCACGGCGCGCACAACCGACGTCACCCAGGACGAAGTGCTCGGCATGATCATCCTCGGCAAGTGCCCACCCGGCGCCATTCCGGGGCCGGGCGCGCTGAAGATCGCCGCATGAACGAGAATTAGCCGGCTAATCACAAGCCGCCAAAATGTGCCAGCCGTCACCATGCTTTGGCCTGGGCATTGTGTTGGCGTCGGGACTTGCCCATAAAAGATGCCGAACCGTCCACGGGACGTATCAGCAATTGAAGAAGCTGTTTCCGACCGTCGCTTTTATCGCCGTCGCGCTGATCAGCCTGACGATGGCGGGCTTTGCCTATTTTGCCACCCAGGAGGCGGCCCGCATAAAATTCGAGGCGACGGCGGACGACGCGCTTAACCGGATCGAAAGCCGCATCGACCTGGACCTGTCGCTGCTGCGCTCAACGCGAGCGCTGTTCGACGCTCGCAATGGCGGTATCTCGCAAGGCGAGTTCAAGGCTTTCTTCAACGCGCTCGACATCGACAATAATTTCGCCGGCCTGCGCGGCATCGGTTTCCTCCGCCTGGCGAAAACTGGCAACGAGGCGGCGGTCGAGCGCGACATCCTGCACGATCACGGCGCAAGCCATCCGATCTACCCCGACACGAACTTACCGTGGCGTACGCCCATCGTGCTGTTCGAACCGCTGGATCCGTCCAACCAATCCAGCATCGGCTACGACATGTTCACCGGGCCGGCGCGGCGCGAGGCGATCGAAAAGGCGATGGCCGACGATCAGCAGCACGCCAGCGGGCTCGTGCAGCTCGGCAAGGATACGGGTGCCGCGCAGACCTTTACCGGGTTCCTCGTCTTCGTCCGGCTCAATGTCGAAACCGCGCCGGACGCCGTGAACGCGACGAGATCCTCGACTGCCGGCTTCCTTTATGCGGCCTTCCGCGCCCGTGACCTGTTCCAGGCTGCGCTCAGTCGGGCACCATTGCTGCCGGTCAACACCGAGATCTATGACGGCACAGTTGACAGCGACAACCTGCTGTTCCAATCGGAAACGCCGCCTGTTTCGAGCCTCGGCGACAGGCTGCTGGTCACCCGCAAGATCACCGTCGCCGGCCGGCCGTGGGTCGTCCTGTTCAGGCCGACAAGTGCTTTCTCGCAACCTTCCTCGCGCGCCATCCCGGTGATGCTCGGATTGTTCGGACTGCTGCTTGCGGGCGCCATCGCGCTGGTGGCCCGCTATCAGGAGCGGGCCTATGAGGCGATCTCGCTGCTTCACGAAACGACCGAAAAGAGCCTGCTGGAAAAAGACCTGATGCTGCAGGAGATGAAGCATCGCATCAAGAACTCGATCACGCGGGTGCTGGCAATCGCGCGCCAGACAGCATCGCACACTACCGACGTCCAGGAATTCTCGGCTTCTTTCTCGGCCCGGCTGCAGGCGATGGCGGCTTCCCAGGACATGCTGACGCGCTCACGCTGGCAGAAAGCCGATCTCGGCGACCTGCTGCGCATCGAGCTAGGCCAGGTGTTCGGCAGTGAGCTTCCTGAAGGGCTGCTGTCGGGACCGCAGGTTCTTCTCGATGAAAAGACGACGCAGGCACTCGGCCTCGTCTTTCACGAACTGGCGACTAACGCGCTGAAGCATGGCGAAGCCGGCAATTCAGTCGGTGCGCTGAAGGTCGACTGGTCGCTCGAAGGCCGTAGCGGCGCCCGGACATTGGCCCTCAACTGGCGCGAGGCCGGTCAGAAGAAGCTCGCGACACCGGCAAAGAGCGGTTTTGGCACCAGACTGATCGATCTCAACATCACACGCGAATTGCGTGGCACAATCAGGCGCGATTTTCGCGAAGATGGTTTGAACGTGGAAATCAGGGTTCCGCTGCCGGCCTGAAACGCCTCTCGCGGGCCGCGTCGCAACAGCGCTTCAAAGGGCAAACGCGAAGACAGGTGGCCTGCCTCCGCGTTTGCTATTCGCCTGGAGCTCGAAACTAGTTGCAGCGAGCTGTGTAAATCCGGCCGTGACGATCTCTGTATTGGCAGTAGCCATTTTGCAGACGGCGAACCAGCAGACCGCCAATCGCACCAGCGCCAGCGCCGATCAAAGCGCCCTTGCCGCCGCCGACAGCGCCACCAATGAGCGCGCCGCCCACAGTGCCGATACCCACGTTCTCTTCCGTGGTGGTGCAGCCGCTGACCGCAACCACGGCAACCATGGCAATAATCATCTTCCGCATGAAGTCATCCTCACTTTTGTCCTCACTTTAATAAGCTCCAGCCGCCATTTAGCATGAAAGTACGGCCTTTGCCCGCACGATTTCATTGTTGATTAAGATAGTCTTTTTCGGGGCGTGCGCCGTTCGATGCTACCACGAACCCGGAAATCTCCAAGGACGCATCGAGCGTGCCGTCGGGACGCACGTTCCAGACGATCCTGTCATAGTCGTCCTCGAGCGCCGGATCGACGGCAAGGCATTTGGCGACGAGATGTTGGGCCTGGCCTTGCAGGTCGGTGACCGCGAATGGGCACGGCCAGTACTCGGGCAGTGGTTTCAAAGCGATCAAGCAGAGGCGAACTCGATCAGATCAACTGGGACGCTGCGGTCAGGACGATCGCGGCCATAAGCGCGACGGCGGCGAAGCGGAGGGGCGAAGCACGAGGCGCGGGCGCTGCGGACGCTTCGGGATCCTGAAAACCGCCCATCGAGACACGAGCGGCCTGTTCCAGTCTGTTCAAGTCGGCAGCCGTCAAGGCCCATTCCTTTCATTTTGTGCCAAACTCAATCGATGGATCGACACGTCGGACAGGATCGGACTTTATGGTGAACAGTCGGTTAAAGTTGGCGATGCGCAGAACCCTTCTCGCGGCGGCCGCCGTTCGTTCAATCCGTCTCGAAATTGCCGTGAGGAACAAGAAGGCGGTATTCGAGGCGGTTCCCGGTGATCTCAAGTGTCGCCGTTCCATTCAACGATGTGGGTACGACGCGTTCAAGCGCGACGCTGCCAAAACGCTTCTCGCTGCGCTGATTGTCGTTGGCTCCGATCGCTTCTGCCCATGTCAGCGACAGCGCAGGCTCGCCAGCGGAAGCTGCCGTCAGATCGGCCGTCACCTCGACGAAACCGTCGCTGCGCGACAGCGCGCCATAGCTGACCGAATTGACGGCGAGCTCATGCATGGCCAAGCCGATGTGCAAGGCGGCATTGGGGTTGAGATATGGATTTGCGCCGCGGAAACGCAGGCTGTGTAAAGGGTCCGCGCCGTACCTGCCGACCTGACCGGAAACCAGCTCGCGCAGCGCTGCGCCCCGCCAGTTGGATGACGTGACTAGGTCCTGCGAGGAGGCCAGCGACTGCAATCGGCCACGGAAACGCGTCAGGAAATCATCAATGCTGCCGGAATAACGGCCTGTCTGGGTGGCGATGCTCTGGATGATGGCCAAAAGGTTCTTGGAGCGATGACTGACTTCACGCAGCAGCGCCTTCAGCGTCTGCTCCCGGCGTTTCTGCTCGGTTGTTTCGACCATGGTGGTCACGACGCCCTGCACCGCGCCGGTGTCGCTGCGGTCGGCGTCGATCCACACCTGAAACCAGCGGGCGCCATCATCGGCCGGCACGCTGAGTTCGAGATGTTGAGGATTGCCGGAGACGATGACGTCGTGCTTGGCGGCGCCGATACGCTCTGCCTGCGCCGGTGGCAAGATGCCGTTGTTGTCGGAGGCATCGGAATTCCATGGTGCGCGCATGTTGCGCGCCCACACAGTTTTCATCTCGCGATCCTGGTATAGAACGGAAATCCCGGTATTGTGCAGTGCATGGAGAAGGACCCGGCCAAGCTGCATTCCGGGATGCAAAGCGATGATCTCATCACTCCGGCCGCGGTCTTTCATTTTTCCGACTCTGGAACGCATCGGTCAATTTTGCTCAACCCACGTCAGGCTGAACGGCTCACGGAAAAATGGGTTCCAAAAGGAGGAGCTGCGGATCAAGCCCTAAAAGCGGTCCGCCGAGCGGCATCCCGTTGGAGGACACTGCCCGGCGGTGGCTGGAAACCGTTTGAGGGGTGCGGCTTCCAGTGTTCGCTTGAATGGCCGCTGGCATTCACGCCCGTCTGATCAGGCCGGCAATTAGCGATATGATCAGGAAGGCGAGAAAGATGAAGAACAATATCTGCGCTATGCCGGCCGAAGTGCCAGCGATGCCGCCGAAACCAAGCGCACCGGCGATGATCGCCACGACTAGAAATACGAGCGCCCAGTAAAGCATGATCCATCTCCTTCCAATGCTGCGGTGAAAACGTGATTCGCCTCCGTTTGTTCCACCATTTCCCGAAAAAGACGATGCTGAAAATCGTTACGGCCCGAATTGCTGCGATGTGTGCGAAAAGGTCCTCGTCAGGTTCGGCAGCAGTTGGCTGCGTATGTTAAGCCGGCGTCACGCCCCCTCGGGTCCAAGAAGAGTGGCTATCCCACACCCTGGCGGCGGCAACTCGGCCGCCCGCTGTTCATGCCGCGGCTTTCGCGTGCCGGTCAAAGAACAGGGCCTGGCTGATAAGAGCCTTGACCATATCCGGGTTGAACGGCTTGGTGACGAGGAAAGCCGGTTCCGGCCGCTCGCCGGTGAGCAGGCGCTCGGGAAAGGCGGTGATGAAGATCACCGGCACCGAGGTGGACGACAGGATCTCATTGACGGCCGCGATGCCCGAACTGCCGTCGGCAAGCTGAATATCGGCAAGCACCATCTTTGGCCGCGTCTTGCCGAACATCGCCACCGCCTCGGCGTGGGTGCGCGCCGTTCCGACGACGCGGTGGCCGAGGCTTTCGACCATTTCCTCGATATCCATGGCGATCAGCGGCTCATCCTCGATGATCAGCACATCGGTTGCCACCTGGCGGGAGATCTCGTTGCTCGCCTGCGCGAGAAGTTCGGAGAATTCCTGTTCGTCGACGTCGAGAATCTCCGCCGCCTCGTCTTCGCTGAAGCCTTCAACCGCGACCAGCAGAAAGGCTTGGCGGGGACGAGGCGCAATTGCATTCAGATTGGCCGCGGCACGCTGTTCCCATGCCGACTGGGCATGCTCCTGCGGAACGCGAATGGCCACTGAGGTGAAGAGCTTGGCAAAGACCTTGTAGAGCGCGATGCGGTCGTTCGATGCGTTCGGAAAGATGTCGACATCGGCAATGATGGCCTCGAGCATTGCGGCGACCAGCGCGTCGCCGCTCTCCTGCGATCCGGATACAGCGCGCGAGAAGCGACGCAGGAACGGCAGGTGCGGAGCGATGGTTGCTGATAGGCTCATATTGGACGTCTCCCTCATATGACGTGATGCATGTTACAGCTAAAAACGGTTCGCAGGGCCCAAGGGTGAAAACGCAGGTTCTGCGAAAAAGTTCCGATCATGCGGAACTAAGTATATGGGCTGGCGTTTAAGGGCGGGTTGGGCAACCAGACGAGGCTGCCGCTTGCCTTGCGTTATGTGTTGAAGGGCGGCTTAAGGCTGGGACAAAAGGGCGAATGAAGAACATGACGAAAGCTACCATGGGTGGCGTTGGCAATGGGCGCCGGGCTGCTTCCCGCGACCCGCTTGGGCCGAACTCGGAAATCGGCCGCAAACTCAAACAATACTACGACGAGCTGGTCTCCGACAATGTGCCGGATCGCTTCGCCCAACTGCTCAGCCAGTTGGAAAAGGCCGAACCTGTACAAAAGAAGGACTGAGGCATGGCGGCCGTCTCCCAGGGCTTCAAGACCGACTTGCTCGGCTCGATCCCGAGCCTGCGGGCTTTTGCCGTGTCGCTGACGCAAAACGCCGACAAGGCCGACGACCTGGTGCAGGAAACATTGGTCAAGGCCTGGGACAAGCATGAAAGCTTCCAGCCCGGCACCAATCTGAAGGCATGGCTGTTCACGATCTTGCGCAACGAATTCTATTCGCAGATGCGCAAGCGCGGCCGCGAGGTGCAGGACAGCGATGGCGTCATGACGGCCAGGCTTGCCGTTCACCCGGCCCAGCACGGCCAGCTTGACCTCGAGGACTTTCGCGGCGCGCTCGAATTGCTGCCAGAAGACCAGCGCGAAGCCATTATCCTCATCGGCGCGTCCGGCTTCTCCTACGAGGAAGCGGCCGAGATCTGCGGCTGCGCCGTCGGAACGATCAAGAGCCGCGTCAGCCGCGCCCGCACACGGCTGCAGGAAATCCTGAAGATCTCCGGTGAAGACGAGTATGGCCCGGACGCAATTTCGGCTCAGGTAACCGGGTCGACGGCTGCGTGAGGCGCGGCGTGTTCGAACCGCTCCGCGCCTCAGCGGAGAGGCGTTCGCCTGCAGGCCGCCGCCACTGCCTCGAGGAGATCGTCTCCCGAATAGGGCTTGGTGACCAGCCTGACGCCGGGAAAGGATTTCTTGATCTCATCGGTATCCGAATAGCCCGAGGCGAAGACGAACGGGATGCCCGCTTCACGCAGCCGCGAAGCAAATTGGAGCGTCGAAACGCCGCTCAGCATGAGGTCGACGATGGCGACATCGAACTGCGCGGCAACGTCTTGCTGTTCGATCTCAGTCAGATCACGGGCGATGACCACATTGAGCGCGCCGTAGTCGCGGCAAAGCTGCTCGATATCCATGGCAATCAGGAACTCATCTTCCAGGATAAGAATCCGCAAACCGTCAAGTGATGCGCGCACGCAGCAATATCTCCTTAAATGCGTATCGTGAAACGAGGGAAGTCATGATCGTTATTTGGCATGCTGTCATTTAAAAAAGACGTGCCGGCGCGGATGCGTCGGCCTCGGCCCATGCAAGGCATTTGCAACGCGCGCTGCCGGAGATGGGGTTAGAAGAGGTTCGCGCCGGAACCTTGGGGTCTGTCGGGCGTTTCGACCGAGCAAAATCATGGAGAGTGAAGCAATGGCGACTGCCGCAGGTAAGGCCGGGAACGAAGCCCGCACGAATTCCGATATTGAGGCCGACATCGCACAATTGAAGGCCGACATCGATCAACTTACCAAGCTGTTGGCCAAAACTGGCGAACATGGCTACGGGGCAGCGCGGCGAGCCGCCGCCGAAGGCGTCGAGCAGTTGCGAACCCAGGGCGAGGCAGCTTTCGATAGCTTGCGCGCCAACGCCAGGGACATCGAGGCGCAGATGATAGCGCATATGCGCGAAAAACCGGTGACTTCGCTGGCGATCGCCGCAGGCGTCGGATTCCTCTTCGCGCTTCTCGCGCGCCGCTAGTTCTGCACGCATGGGAATGCTTGCATCGCTGATCTCGGGCCTTGCCTCGGGCGAAACCATTGCGGCGGTGCAACGCGTGCGCGTCGCTGCGATTGTCTATTCGGTCGCAGCGCTCGCGGCGCTGTGCGGCCTCGGGTTCCTCGTCGGGGCGGCCTATATCTGGGCGGCGGCCCGCTATGGGCCGATGGCAGCTTGCCTGAGCTTCGGGATCGGCTTTCTGGCAATCGCCGGTCTCATCCTGCTCGTCTACCGGATGTCGGCCGGCTCGCGCGCCAGGCGCCGGGCGAAGCGACGCAACGCCGACATGAAGGCTATCGGCATCACTGCGGCACTCGCCGTGCTGCCGGCGCTGCTCAAGGGCAAAGGTGGCCTGGCGAAGGGCGGGTTGGGCGCCATTCTCGGCCCGGCGATAGCACTCGCTGCCTACGCCATCTACCGCGAGAATGTGAAGCGCGGCTCGGATAATCCGGATACCGGCAAACCCGAATAGTTCGGAGGGGATAGTTCAGGGCAAACGGTTCTGGCGCCGGTCGCAAAATGCCGGCGTTACAAATCTTCGAGCGGAATCGATATTTCCGCGACCACGCCATCCGGCCGGAATTCATGGGTCACCTCGCTGGAAATGACCTTGGCCAGGCTGCGGCGGATCAGGATCGAGCCGAAGCCATGGCGTTCGGGCGGCGCAACCCGCGGGCCGCCGCTTTCGCGCCAGGCCAGCAACAGACGCCGTGCACCCTTCCTGCCTTGTACCTTCCAATCGAGATCGACCTTTCCGGAAGAAACCGAGAGCGACCCGTATTGCAGTGCGTTGCTTGCCAGTTCATGCAGGATCAGCCCGAGTCCGACTGCCTGGTCGGGTGAGAGCAAGACATCGGCGCCGGAGATCGCCATCCGCGATTGTCCGGCGGCTTGGAACGGCTTTACCTCGATCTGCACCAGCTCGCGGATGCCGATGCCGCGCCACTCGCGGTCCGACAGCAGGCTGTGCGCAACGCCCAGTGCCTGCAGCCTGGCGCTGAAGGCGCCGAGGAATTCGCTTGGCTGGCGGGCATGGCGAACGGTCTGCGTGGCCAGCGCCTGTACAGTTGCCAACGTGTTCTTGACGCGATGATTGAGCTCGCGCAGCAACAGCCGTTGGCGTTCGTCGCCTAGCTTGCGTTCAGTGATGTCGTAATTGACGCCGAAGATCAGCGTCGGCTTGCCCTCGCCGTCGCGCTCTATGACGCGGCCGCGCGTTGCGACCCATCGTGGCGGATCGAGGCCTCTGACACGGTATTCGCCAAAATAGTCATCGCTGCCGGTCAGCGCGTCGCGAAAGCGTGTTTCGGTCTGGTGAACGTCGCGCGGGTCGATGGCGGTCAGGATGTCGCGCGCCCTCAGCCTGTTCGACTTCGGCAGGTTGAACAATTCGGGCAGCAGGACGTCGCAGTCGATCATGTCGCTGCGGATATCCCATGCCCAGCTGGCAAGCGAAGCCGCGTCGAGCGCGATAGCGCGCCGCTTTTCCTCTCGAACCAATGCGGCCTTGGCGATCGCCGCGCTGCGGGTTGCATCCTTCAGCGTGAACAGGCTGGCGGCGAGTCCAGCCAGCGCCGACAACTGGTCGAGCTGGACAGAGGAGGGATGCGCGTGCGGCTTCCGGTCGAGCACGCACAGCGTGCCGATCAGCGCGCCGTCGATCATGATCGGCACGCCTGCGTAAAAGCGGATATGATGCTCGCCGGTGACCAGCGGATTGGCTTTGAACCGCGGATCGGCCGCCGCGTCGGCCACCACCATCGGCACGTTGCCGGCTGCGATGGCATAGGCACAGAACGATGTCTCGGTCGCGGTTTCGGTCTGGTCGAGGCCGATACAGGACTTGAACCACTGCCGCTCGGCGTCGAGCAGCGTGATCAGTGCGACAGGCGTTTGCATCGCCGAAGCGGCAAGACCGCCGATGCGATCGAAATCAGGGTCGGCAGCCCTGTCCAGCGCGTCGAGGCCGTGCAGCACGGCAAGACGGTCCGCGGCGCCCACCACACGGCGAATATCGGCCGGCAGACCCGGCGTGTTCTGGCTATTGTCGTCCACTATGCCCCCAGTGGCCGGCTCCGCTGATTGATCAGGCCAACCGGCCCGTTTGCCGCCTTGCAGAGCCGGAACTTTCGCTGCGGGGGACCGTTACCAGCCAACGCCCCGCCAGTTACGCCTGCCGGCGCCAAATATGGAGCCAGACAATGCCAAAAACCATTCCTGAAAACAAAGCCCGTCAAGGGCGGCGGGGTCGGCATGTCCTTCGTATCCTGATCGCCGCGCTGCTGCTGGCCTTTATCGCCTGGGGCGTCGCCGAAATCTACGGCTGGATGATCGAGACGCCGAAGACCGAACAGGGCAACACGCCCAGCGGCTAGGTTCTCCCCATCGCTCGTGCCAGCTCGCATCACGCAACCCCACATCAGGCATCCCACGTCAGGCAACCTTTGCCTCGGCGGCGCGCGCCGGGACGAGAACATTCAACGCGCGCGGATGGATTTCGACGGTCGTCTCGCGATCGAGCTTTACCAGTTCGCCGTCCATGACGGCCTGAACTTTCCTGTTCGTCGAATGGATTTTCAACACGGCGCGGTTTGCCTGATGGATTTCGACATGCTCGTTGCCGCGCCATTTCCCACGGGCGACGTCAAAGAGGAACCTGATCAATTCGCCGCGCCGCCGTGCCACGGTGACATAGATGCCCAGCACGCCGCCTGCCGGATCATCGGCATAGGGCAGGTGGCCCTCGCCAAACAGATTGTTGGTGATGCCGATACCGGTGGTCCGGGTTTTGATCTCGGCCTCGCCGATCGTCAGCGTTACGTTCATCGCCGGCGGGTTGTTGATCGTTGCCCAAGCGGCTCGCACCGAGGCACGCATCTTCCCCAGCCGCGAGCCGAATTCCATCTTCTGGCGCAGTTGCACCATCCTGGCATGCATGCCGATCGAAAATTGATGCACGAAAGGCCGGCCGTTGGCTGTTGCAATGTCAATCGCCATCACCCCGCCGTCGGCAAACGATTTCAGCGCCGCATCGAGGGTCTGCGGAATACCGAGGCCGCGCGCAAAAAGGTTCATTGTGCCAGCCGGCAGAATTGCCAGTGCCTTCTCCCCATTCATCAAACGGGCTGCCGCGGCCGAAATGGTGCCGTCGCCGCCGCCGGCCAGCACGACGTCGATGTCGCGCCTGGAAGCTACGCCGTCCAGCGTGGCGACGATATCCTTGCCGGCAACGATTTCGATATCGATCGAGTGGCCGGCAGTCTCAAGCGTGCTGCGCATCCGACTGGCGAAGGCCTCAAGATCGATGGTGCGCAGGGTGCCGCCGTCCTTGTTCAGCACCGCTGCAAACCGCATGGCCGTTCCATTTTTTCCAGCACCTATCCGGCCGGGACGGGGTCCCAGCCGGGAGTGGAACGGCGCGGTCGAGAAAATGTTCCTTTCGACCAGCGCGGTGAATCCGAGAACCATTGACATCATACCGGGTGCACCACGGCTTTTTTCGGAACAACAGTGTGGTCACAACGTTGTGAACATGCAGAAGACGCTGCGCCCGCAGTGACGCCAGGCGGGCAGGGCGTGCACGAAATCACCGACGAGGAGACACTAAGATGATCCGCACCCTTTTAACCACGACAGCAGTCGCAACATTGATTGCGACGGGTGCCTTTGCGCAGTCAGCGACGACCCCGGCGCCGGCGCAGCCACCCGCAGTAGAGAACCCTGCTCCAGCCGCTCCTGTGCAACGGGCCGAGGGCAGCCTTGCTACCAACATCATCGGCGAATCCGTCTATAACGGCACCGGCGCCGATGCCCAGAATATCGGCAATGTCAGCGACATCGTCTTCGACGAGCGCGGCGAGGTAAAATCCGTCGTCATTGGCGTTGGCGGTTTTCTTGGCATAGGAACCAAAAACGTCGCTTTCGACTACAAGAAGATGCAATGGGCCGAAAAAAATGGCGACCGTTGGCTGATAGCGCAAACGACGAAGGATGAGTTGACGGCTCAGCCGGATTTCGACCGGAAGCCTTACGATCCGCCTCCGCCGCCAGCTTCGGCCGATAACGCGGCACCCGCCGCCCCTTCGGCTTCCACCAGCGCGCAAAATACAACGCCAGCGCCTGCCGCGCAGGCTGAGCCAGTGAAGCGCGCCGAAGGCAATCTCGCCACCAATATCATCGGCGAGACCGTCTATAACGGCACCGGCGACGACGCCCAAAACATCGGTGACGTAAACGACATCGTCATCAACAAGGAAGCCAAAGCGCAATCGCTGATCATCGGCGTCGGCGGCTTCCTCGGCATCGGCGAAAAGAACGTCGCCTATGATTTCGACAAGGCGCAGTGGGCCGAGAGGAACGGCGATCGCTGGCTGGTCGCGCAAACCACTAAGGAAGAGCTGCAGGCGCAGCCGGACTTCAACCGCAAGGCCTATGATCCGGCGCCGGCATCCACTGCGTCGAACGATGCCAATGCGCCTGCTACCGTCACGCCTACCGTGATGGCCAGCAACACCGCGCCGACCAACAACACCGCGACGACCAACAACGCCGACCAGGCCGGCAAGACGGCTCAAAACGCCCCAGCGCCCGCAACGGCCGACCAGACCAAGACCGGGTCGATCGACAAGTCGACGTTGACTGAAATGCCGATCGGCCAGATCCGGGCCGAGGATCTGGTTGGCACCACCGTTTATGGCGCCAACGATGTCAATGTCGGCGAGATCGGCGATATCGTGCTGGGCGCCGATAAAAAGGTCGATGCAGTCATTATCGATGTCGGCGGGTTCCTCGGTGTCGGCGAGAAGGAGGTGGCGGTCGGCATGGACAACCTGAAATTCATGACCGACAAGAACGGCAAGCGCTATCTCTACACGAACTTCACCAAGGAGCAGCTCGAAGCGCAGGCCCCCTATGACAAGGCCACCTATGCGCAAAACCGCGACAAACAGCGCATGATCATGCGCTAAGCAGCACACAGGTCGATAGAAGCCCGCGCCCGCCCAGGCGCGGGCTTTGTTTATGGCGAGGGAAAGCCGGCGACATGACCGGCAACGCCATTGTCCGTCAATTCGGCGAGCGCCAGAGATTGGTCGAGATGCTCGGCCCGCCAGGCAAGCAGCCTTTCGGCAAGTTCCAACCGCACCGGCAGATAGGCTGGGTCGTCAGCGACGTTGGTCAGCTCGCCGGCATCTTTTTCCAGGTCGAAGAGCAAGGGCGGCAGGCCGCCCCCGAAATTCACATATTTGAACTTTTGGGTGCGGATGACAGCGAGATTGCACTGACGCGGACCGATACCGAAATAGCGTTCTGCATCACCATCGGCGATCGAGCGGAAATCGAACTCCCAATGCGCCGCATCGCGCCAATCGTCCGGCTCCGTTGCGTCCAGGAAAGGCGCCAGCGAGCGGCCGTCGAGATGCGGCAGCACTTCGCCGCCGGTGAGCTCGAGCCCAGTGAGCTCGAGCAAGGTCGGTGCCAAATCGACCGCCTCGGTGAAGCGGTCGACACTGCTGCCGGCAGCCTTGCGGCGGCGCGGATCGCGAATGATCAGCGGAACATGGAAGCTGCCGTCGAAGAAGCCGCCCTTGCCCAGCATGAAATGATCGCCCATCATCTCGGCGTGGTCTGAGGTCAGCACGATGACGGTGTCGTCCCATGCATCGGCCGCCTTGACCGCTTGCCAGACACGGCCAAGCTGCGCGTCGACCTCCGAGATCATGCCGTAATAGAGCGCCCGGATGCGGCGAAAACTATCGTCGCTCCAGTCGCGCACCTTACCTTCCGAGCCGGGGCGGAATTTCGACCGTTCCTGCCGGTCTGATTCATAGGCGAGATAGGGGTGGCTTGCTGCTTCGGCCTGCCAGCTTTCAGCGCCGTCAAAAGCTGGGCCGACGGCCGGATCGTACATGGTGTTGTAAGGCGCCGGCACGATGAAGGGCGGATGGGGGCTGATGAAGGAAAGGTGCGCGAACCACGGCGCATCGTGCTCCTGCTCGCCGAGCCAGCGGATGAATTCGCCAGCCAGGAAGGCCGACGGCGTCTCGTCCTTCGAATAGATTGGCGGGGCGTTGCTGATCTCGCCGTCGTTTTCCAGGATTTCGCCCGCCGGGCGGTGGATGTCGGGGGAGCCGGCGCCGGCATCGACGCCGCGCGCCTTGAGCCATGACAGCCAGGGCCTCTGATGCTCGGGCAGAAGCTGGCGCACGGTAAAGCCCGGCAGCACGCCTTCACAACTCTTCAGCTGCGGATCGCCAGGCGCCAGCGTGCGCGGGTCGCGCGCCGTGTCGGTATAACCGAACAGCGTCGGATCATAGCTGAGAGCGCGCGCCCAGAGCGCTATGTTGCCGTGGCGGGCGTCGAGCGGTGTGCCGTTGCGGCAGACACGATTGTTCATCTGATAGAGGCCGGTGTAGAGGCAGGCGCGCGCCGGCGAGCAAGGTGCGGCGCCGCCATAGTGCTTCCGGAACAAAACGCCCTCGGCAGCCAGCGCGTCGGCATTGGGCGTCCTTACCACCTTGTGGCCAGCAGCTGACAGGCAGTCGCCGCGCCACTGGTCGCAGGTGATCAGGAGAATGTTGGGGCGTTTTCCACTCAACCGCTGTATCCTCATGCTGGCTACATGCGTCGCTCATGGAGCGCAATTTCGGCGAGTATGCAAGCCGGTCCAGTTTGCCGAATGGTGAACAAGACCTGCTTCGTCGTTCACTTTAACAGCACAGTCCATTCTGTGTTTGCCGCCTTTGCGGCCAGGAGGCGGATGCTCATATTTGCGTGGACAGCGGCAAGCGCCGCACCGGCACAAGGAAGGGAGCCACAGATATGCTCGACCAGGTCAAAGGCCTGCATCACGTCACCTCGATGGCCAGCGATGCGCGTCAGAACAATGAATTCTTCACAGGGACGCTCGGCCTGCGGCGGGTCAAGAAAACCGTCAATTTCGACGCACCCGACGTCTACCACCTCTATTACGGCGACGAGGTCGGCACGCCCGGCTCGGTGATGACCTACTTTCCGTTCCCGAACATCGGCAAAGGCCGCCATGGAGTCGGCGAAGTCGGCACCACCGCTTATTCGGTGCCCGAGGGCACGCTCGGCTATTGGGAGAAACGGTTTGCCGAGCAAGGTGTCACTGGGCTGTCACGCGAGGAGACGTTCGGCGAGAAGCGTCTTGCGTTTGCCGGTCCCGACGGCGACGGGTTTGCGCTGGTCGAGGACAGAGCGGACAGCCGTGCGCCATGGGCCAAGGGTGGCATCCCCACCGACGAGGCGATCCGCGGCTTCCACTCGGTGTCGCTCAGGCTGAAAGATGGCGGCGCCACCGAAGAGCTGCTGAAATTCATGGGTTATGAGGAGGTCGACAAATCCGGCAACGTCAGGCGGCTGGCGGTGAAGAACGGCAACGGCGCCGATGTGGTCGATATCGAATCGCTGCCAGGGGCCGGCTTCGCCAATCTCGGCGCCGGCTCGGTCCACCATGTCGCTTTCGCCGTCGAGAACCGCGCCAAGCAGCTCGAAGTGCGCAAGGCGCTGCTCGATACAGGTTATCAGGTGACGCCAGTGATCGACCGCGATTATTTCTGGGCGATCTACTTCCGCACACCGGGCGGCGTGCTGTTCGAAGTCGCCACCAACGAGCCGGGCTTCGACCGCGACGAGGATACCGCCCATCTCGGCGAGGCGCTGAAACTGCCGTCGCAACACCAGCATTTGCGGCCCTATCTCGAGCAGCATCTGCAGAAACTGGAAGACTGAGGGCAAGGTTATGAGCAAGGATTCGTATATTCACAAGGTGCTGCCCGGTTCGCCGGGCGGACCGTTGCTCTTCGTCTTCCATGGCACTGGCGGCGACGAGGATCAGCTTCTGTCGCTTGGGCGCGATCTTGCGCCGCAAGCAACGATCGTTGCCCCGCGGGGCGATGTCTCGGAACAAGGCGCCGCACGCTTTTTTCGTCGTACCGGCGAGGGCGTTTACGACATGGGCGACCTCACGCGAGCGACGGACAAGATGGCCGGCTTCGTCAAGGCGCATGTCGAGGCGGCAAAGCCATCTTCGGTGCTAGGCCTCGGTTATTCCAACGGCGCCAACATCCTGGCCTCGGTGCTGTTTGCCGAGCCGTCGCTATTCGACGCAACGGTGCTGATGCATCCGCTGATCCCGTTCGAGCCGGAGGTCAAGGGCAGCCTTGGCGGCAGCCGCATCCTGGTCACCGCCGGCAGGCGAGACCCGATCTGTCCGCCTAATTTGACGGCGCGGCTCGAAGCCTATTTGCGCGCCGATGGCGCCGATGTCACAGTCGAGTGGCATGACGGCGGCCATGAGGTGCGGCCGGGCGAGATCGAGGCGGCGCGGCAGTTGTTCGCCGTGGCGTCGGATGAAAGGACCGCAAGCCATGTCTGACCTATTGCCGGAAATTGAACTGGAGGACCGCGGCTCGAAGGGCCGCTACTTCCTGCGTGGGCCGGACGGCGCCGAGGCGGAGATGACCTTCACCAAGATCGGCGAGCACCAAATCATCATCGACCATACAGAAGTGCCGGATGCATTTCGCGGCCAGGGCGCGGGACTTCGCCTGGTCACCCGTGCCGTCGAGGATGGGCGTGCGGCGGGCAAGACGATCATCCCGCTTTGCCCGTTCGCCAATGCTCAGTTCCGCCGCCATCCGGAATGGGCGGACGTGCTGAAGCGGTAAGAGACAGCCCCTCGATGAGTGACAGGAGAAAGGGTGCGCGGCTTTACCGCGTGCCCCTTCGACCATTGGCGGCGTACAAACACAAGGCAAACATGCGGGATTTGCGCAGAGCGCCCGTCTTGCCTAAGTATTGGCAACAACCGGCTCGCCTTCTGCGGCCCGACCACTTCAACCGAATGGCCCCCCATGACCGAATCCGATCTCGTTCCCGTCTTCGACGGCCACAACGACACGCTGCTCAGGCTCTACCAGTCGAAGGATGCGGACGTCGAAAAGCTGTTCGTCGAGGGGACGCCGGGTGGCCATATCGACCTGCCGCGCGCGAAGAAAGGCGGATTTGCCGGCGGCATGTTCGCGATCTTCCCGCCGCCTGCCGAGAAATCCAAACGCGGTGCGGTGCCGCTGGCGCCGAGCGACAGCGAGCCCTTGCCGCCCGAGGTTCCGCGCGCCGATGCGCTCAACTCCACCGTAGCGATGGCCTCGATCCTGTTCAGGCTGGAGCGGGCTTCGGCGCTTACCGTCTGCCGCAGCGCCGGCGATGTGAGAAAGGCGATGGCGCAAGGCTCGATTGCGGCGGTGTTTCATATCGAAGGGGTCGAGGCGATCGACCCTGAGCTCACCCTGCTCGACGTTCTCCACGCAGCCGGCCTGCGCTCGCTCGGCATCGTCTGGAGCCGTCCCAATGCCTTCGGCCACGGCGTGCCGTTCCGCTTCCCCTCGTCGCCCGATACAGGGCCGGGGCTGACCGATGCCGGTAAGGCGCTGGTGAAAGCGTGCAACCAGCTGAAGATCATGATCGATCTTTCGCATCTCAACGAAAAAGGTTTCCGCGACGTCGTCGAGATCAGTGACGCACCGCTGGTCGCGACCCATTCAAACGTGCACGCGATCTGCGGCCATTCGCGCAACCTCACCGAATGGCAGCTCGGCGCGATCCGCGACTCCGGCGGCATGGTCGGGCTGAACTTCGCCACCGGGTTCCTGCGTGAGGACGGCAGGATGAACGCCGACACCAGCCTCGACATCATGGTGCGCCATGTCGATTCACTGCTGCAGGCGCTGGGCGAAGACGGCGTCGGCCTGGGCTCGGATTTCGACGGCGCTATGATCCCGGCCGTGATAGGCGACGTTGCCGGCCTGCCAAGATTGCTCGACGCTTTCGCGGCGCGCGGCTTCGGGCGCGCGCTGATCGAGAAGATCGCCTATCGCAACTGGCTCGGCATCTTGGAGAAGACCATCGGCTAAGCGGGTGATGCCGGCTTGTCCGGAACACAGGTTGGAGGCGGACTATTCGAAACCCATGCGTTTAAGCCAGTCCTGGCCAATGCCGCGGTCGCGGATGATCGGCAGCGGATCGGTCGAATCCAGCCTCGCACAAATGCGGTAGACCTCCAGCGTTTCAGCGCTCATCTCGCCGCGCTTGTAGAAGAACATGGCCGCGGCATAGCGGGTGCGGCCCGACCATTTTTCGCCGAGCGGCGTGTTGACCAGCTGCCACTGTTCGGCGGCTTCGGCGTCGATTTCGGGACTGTCGATGTCGTCGGCCATATTCAGAAATCCGCAGGCGATTGGCAGTGCGGCGGCCGAGCTTGATGACCAGCCGCGGCACCAGTTTGGCACGCTTCAGCAGCTTTTGATATTGCAGCTCGCGCCTGGCGTAGATCTCGACCCAAGATCCGCTACAGGCGGACTCGGCGGTGCTGATCTGGTCCGCGTGCCGGGATCGTTGCCTTTCGCCGACGGCGCCTTCGACGTCGTTTTCTATAAGGGTGCAGTCTCGACGAGAACATTCGAATATGGGCAGCCATGCAGAAGGTGCTTGACAGTGCCAAACACCGTCCCACTGATCTTCGCGGCCGAAGCCGGTCGGCTAGCCGGCGATGCTGGAGACCGTTACCCGATGAAGACAACAGAGGCGCGCGAAGCCCTCCTCGAACCGGCGCGAAAAAGCGATTCCGATAAGCGCGGCCGCAAAGCGTCGAAGCAGACAAGGCAGGTTCAACTGATCGAAGCGACTATCGATTCATTGGCCAAGCGCGGCTATTCGGAAACGACTATGGCCGACGTCGCCGACGGCGCCGGCCTGTCGCGCGGCATCGTCAATTTCCATTTCGAGAGCAAGGAGAAGCTGCTCGTCGCCACTTTGCAATACATGCATGACGAGTATTCGGCGCATTGGCGCAGCGCCTTGCAAAGGGCCGGCGATGATCCCGCCCGCCAGCTGCAGGCATTGGTGGCGGCCGATTTCGACCGCTCGATATGCAACAAGCGTAAGCTGGCTGCCTGGTGTGCCTTCTGGGGCGAGGCCAAATCGCGACCGAAATATCAGGCGCTGAGCAGCGCACGCGATGCCGTCTACCAGAACATCTTCATCGACCTTTGCGCGGCGCTCAAGCAGAACGGCTTCTATGCCTATGAGCCGCAAGTCATGGCGCTGGCGCTCAGCGCCATGCTGGATGGTCTGTGGCTGCATTTGATGATGGGCATCGAGGACGCCACACGCGAGACGGCGCTGCAGGCTGCGAACGAGTTCCTGTCTGCGGCATTCCCCAAGCACTATCCGAACTCCGCAGCCCGCGGTGCCAGGCCGGCGTGAACCATCAAAAAGAGGGTGGACCAGCAATGAAGACAATGATCCGGCCCCTGACATTCGAGAAGATCAAGGCCGGCTAATGAAGTTCAAGATCGAACGAGCCGATGTAGCCATCGTCGGCGCCGGCTTCACCGGCCTGTCGGCCGCGCGTGAATTGAACCACGCCGGCATCGATGTCGTGCTGCTCGAAGCCCGCGACCGTGTCGGCGGCCGCGTCGAAGCCGTGCAGAACGGGCTCGGCGAGCGGATCGACAGCGGCGGCCAGTTCCTGTGCGAAGACATGCCGGAATTGATGGCGCTGGTGCAAGCGCGCGGCAAGACATTGGTCGAGACCCATATCGCAGGCGAATTCGTCACGCAGCCGCGAATGGGCGAGGCGCAAGCCGGGCGCACTTACGGCACCGCGATGCGAATGCGCGAGCGGATGAACGCGATCGCACCGAACGACCCGACCATTGCCGGCTTGACGGTCGCGGCATGGCTCGATCGCCAGGCCGATCCCGACGATGCGAAGGCCGCCTTTCGGTCGATGATCGAGGGCCTGTGGTGCCTGGCAATGGAAAGGCTGCCGCTGTGGTACTTGATCGACAATGATCGCCGCATCACCAACGAGGTGTCGGAGCTGCAGTATTTCGTGGGCGAAACCATGCATTCGCTGGCGGATGATCTTGCGCGGGATCTCGGCGATCGACTGTGGCTGAATACAGCTGTCGAGGCCATTGAGCACGGGCCGGGAGGGGTTCGCGTCGTTTCGCCTGCCGGCGCGATCGAGGCACGAGCGGTACTGGTCGCCGTACCGCCGATGATGGCCTCGAGAGTAGATTTCGTGCCGCCGCTGCCGGCTGTGCTGAAGAGGGCCCTCGGCGTCTGGCAAAGCGGCGCGGTGATCAAGATGCTGGTGCGCTATCCCACGGCTTTCTGGCGCGACAGGGGCTTGAGCGGCATGGTGATGTGGCGCGACCCGCACGGGCTTTTTGCCTGCGATGCCAGCAGGGACGAGGATCATGCAGCACTTGTCGTCTTCATCGGCGGGCCGCTGGCGCAGCGCTGGCGGGATTTGGACGACGCGGCGTTACGCGCAAAGGTGACGTCAAAGCTGGAACAGGCGCTCGGTATCGAGGCGGCCGGCATTATCGATCTCAGTTATCGCGATTGGACTGGGGATCGCTGGAGCGGCGGCGGTTACAGCGATCTGATCGTGGATGTGACGGCAACTGATGCCGAACGCATTATCCGCGCCGGCGCGTCGCCGATTCATTTCGCCTCGTCGGAGCTGTCGCCGTCATTTCCAGGCTATGTCGAGGGCGCCATCGTCGCCGGCCGCATTGCTGCCCGAAAAATTATTCAGTCGGCCATCGACAGCAGAGCCTCGGGGTCATGAGCGAGGCGGATCGAGCTGCCGAGCGGGATTGACGCCCATTGCCACGAGCTCGGCCTGCTGGTCAGGCCGCTGATCAATATATGCGATATCCGTCATATGCGTCATGTCCCGCCGCTGATCATCACGCGCGAGCGGATCGACGACATGGTGTCGATCCTGCGCCAAGGCATTTCGCGCACGATGGACGATCTGCGCCGGGAAGGGGTCTGGCGGGGATAAGCGTTTATGACTGGCGTTCTCGCAGGTCGTTTGGGCCATATCGGGTTTCCAGGAGGCGAACTGCCGTCTTGAACTATGCGTGCTGTGCCCGCGTTCTGGCGGCCTTCTGCGCCGCCGCCTTCCTTCCGCTGGCGCCTTTCGTCTCGGCGGCCTTCTTTGCGGCGGCCGAGCGCTCCTCAGCCGTCCGGCGTGAGGCCGCACGCTTGGCCTGCTGCGAGAGCGCCTCGTGCGACGCCGTGCTCTTCGGCTCATGCTCGAGCACCTTGGAGACGGCTTTCGAGACCCGCGGGCGGCGTTTCGGCGTGCGTTCGCCCTGGCCGGCCTCATAGGCGTATTCGGCGCTCTTGCGCGTGCTCTCCTTCACCTTGCCCTTTTTGGGCGGGGGCAGGTCTACGCCTGCGCGTCTCGCCTCGGAAAGCCCGATGGCGATAGCCTGCTGGGTCGAGCGCGCGCCGTGCTCGCCGCGGCGGATTTTATCGATCTCCTCGTGCACGAACTCGCCGGCCTGGGTGCTCGGCGATTTGCCCTCGCGCTTATCCTTTCGGGCCTTCTCGATGGTTTTCTTCTCCGGCATTGTCTTTCTCCCACATATGGGTTGCGACAGCCATTCAGGTTGCAGCGGCGCACGATCTTATGAGGATCATAACGCGTTGAGGACGCAAATGATCCCGGGACTGGTGATCCAAGCCCCGGCTGTCAAGACGTCGACGCCGATCCGTCCGAAATCAGATGGCGCAAGAACCATTGAGTAGCGAGATCCGCGACTTCGTCCAGGGCGCCGGGCTCCTCGAACAGATGTGTCGCGCCAGGGACGATGGCGAGCTCCTTCTCGCCGCGGAGCGCCACCAGCGCCGAGCGGTTGAGTGCGATCACTTGCGTGTCCGCGCCTCCGACGACGAGCAAGGTCGGCGCCCGGACGCGCGGCAGGGCGAGCGCTGCGAGATCGGGCCGGCCACCACGCGAAACCACCGCCGCGGCCTGGTCGGGCCGCTCGGCCGCCGCCACCAGGGCGGCACCGGCGCCCGTGCTCGCGCCGAAATAGCCAAGACGCAACCCCGACGTGTCCGGCGAGGCGCCGAGCCAATCCGTGACGCCGACCAGCCGATCGGCGAGCAGTCCGATATTGAAGCGCAACTCGGCCGTGACCTGGTCGATCCGCTCCTCTTCGGCCGTCAACAGGTCGACGAGGAAGGTGGCGAGGTTCGCCTCGTTCAGCCTTGCGGCCACGTAGCGGTTGCGCGGGCTGTGGCGGCTGCTTCCGCTGCCATGGGCGAAGAGCACGAGGCCGCGAGCATCCGGGGGCAACGAAAGATTGCCCTCAAGCGTGACAGGCCCCGCGGGAACATGAACGACGTGCTCGCTATGCCGGTCCATATCCACCTCCGCTATGGCGATCTAGTGCCGCGCGCCGGACCCGCGCCCGCGTGCCCAGCCAACTCCTCTTCGGAAGCGGCAGGCTTGTCGGAAGCTGCAGGCTTGGGCACGGACCTGGCGACCAGCGCGCGGACCTCTTCATCGCTCGTCTGCGAGAAATCCACGTACCAGCGCCCGACACCGAGCAACGGCTCTGGTGTCGTCGCGCAAACGACCTCGTCGGCGTCCGCCCGCATCGCGTCGCAAGTGTCGGGGCTACCGACGGGAACGGCCGCGACGATACGGGCGGCGTGGTTTTTTCGCAGCGCCTTGATTCCGGCCCGCATGGTCGATCCGGTCGCAAGCCCGTCATCCACGAGGATAATGGTCCGTCCATTCAACTGCGGTGGGGGTCGCCCGGCCCTATAGAGGTGCTCGCGGCGCAGAAGCTCTTTTTCCTCCTTTGCAGCGACCGCGTCGATGACATATGGCGGGATCGCGAGACCGCTGACGATTTCGTCGTTCAGGACACGTACGCCGGAGGGCGCGATCGCCCCCATGGCCAGTTCCTCGTGGCCGGGGACGCCGAGCTTGCGCACGACGAAGACGTCGAGCGGTGCCTTGAGTGCCTGCGCGACCTCGTAGCCGACCGGCACGCCGCCTCGGGGCAGCGCCAATACGATCACGTCGTCGCGGCCGGCAAAGCGAACGAGCTCCCCGGCGAGTTGCCGCCCGGCCTCGCGGCGATCTGAAAATATGACGGCCATGACCTTCAATCCGCGTGCATCTGTTTTCCCGGTGGATGTGCTTTAACCAACCTGCGGCTACATCCCGTGGGATGGCTGATCGGCGACAGCAAATAAAACTCGTCCGCCCATGAGGATGTTCCGCACGCCGGCCGGGAAAGGCGGTCCGAAAAACCGCGGAATGCGCATCGGGGAACAACCGGCAGGTAGGACTGTTTGGTCACATCCGCCGTAATCGGATTTGAACGGAAGGAGGATTCGATGAACGCCACCGGACTCGACGTATTCGACAAGACACTGCAGACCACGAACATCTGGCTCGACGAGATCATGGACGAGATCGGACCGGATCGGCAGGTCGCCTGGCACGTTCTCGGAGCGGTGCTGCACGCCCTGCGCGACCGTATGCAGCCGGATCTTGCAGCCCACCTCGGCTCGCAGCTGCCGATTCTGGTGCGTGGCGCCTTCTATGACCAATATCAGCCTTCCAAGGCTCCCGAGAAGGTGCGGTCGCTCGACGAGTTTCTGGCCAAGATCAAGGCGGAGCTTGAATTCACCCGTCCGGTCGATTCCAAGGATGCATTCAGGGCCGTGTCCAAGGTGCTTGCCCATCATGTCGGAGAAGGACAGATGCACAAGGTCTGGGAATCCCTGCCAGGAGAGATCAGACGCGTCGCCGAAGCTCAGCAAGCGGCGTGAACGGCGCCGGCGCGGGTTTCTTGGTCGCAATCTTCTTGGGGAAACAGCAATGCCACTCACCCTTATCAGCCCGGCGTTCCCGGCAGGCGGAAAAATTCCCGAAAGGTATACGCGTGACGGCCAGAACGTCTCGCCGCCACTGAAGTGGTCCGGTGTTCCGGATGGTGCCAAGAGCCTTGTTCTTGTCGTGCTGGATCCCGATGCGCCAAGCGGGACTTTCGGGCATTGGGCGGTATTCAACATCCCACCCGATGCCGGTGAACTCGCCGAGGCAGCAGACGGCAAGCCCGGTCCGTCGGCACTCAGGCAAGGCACCAACGATTTCGGCAATGCCTATTACGATGGCCCGCAGCCGCCCGTAGGCCATGGCGTCCATCATTACCATTTCCGGCTGGCCGCGCTTGATGTGCCGAGCCTCAGCGTACCGGGACAGGCGGGCGTGCATCAGGTCTGGAAGCAAGCCCAGAAACACGCATTGGAGGAGACGGAGTTGGTCGGAACCTACGAACGGCCGGCGTGACGCGGGCGGCGTCGGTCGCCGCCTTCACAACGTAATCTGGGCAAGCGGTTTTCGGGCAGGGCCGTGGATGACCGAACCATCGGCCGCGAAGATCGAGCCGTGGCAGGGACAATCCCAGGTGTGGTCCGCAGTGTTCCAGGTTACGGTGCAGCCCTTGTGGGTGCAAGTCGCCGAAACCGCCTGGAGTGCACCTTCGGTGTCTCTCCACGCCGCAATCTTTTCGTCTCCCCTGACGATCACGCCCCCCATACCAGGCGCAATGTCGTGGGTGGTCGAGACGATCGATTGACTGCGGCCGTTCTTGTGGAAGTCCTCAGGATAGGCCCGGGCCGGATCGTAGAGTTTTTGCCATGGGCTCGGGCGGCCGCAGATCAGGTCGGCGATCATCGTGCCCACGGCCGTCCCGTTGGTGATGCCCCAGGCGTTGAAGCCGGTGGCAATGTGGAAGCCGGCTGCCTTGGCGGGATCGGGCTCGCCGGCATATGGAATCCTGTCGGCCGTATCATAATCCTCATTGCACCAGCGCCACGCGACGTCGCCGACCGAAAGGTTCTTTCTTGCCCATTTTTCCAGTTCGACAAACCGTTTGGCCACGTCGCCGTCCCAGCCGGTGTTGAACTTGGGGCCGAGCGCGACCAGCAGCGGCCCTTCGGCATCGTGGCCCGTGCGGATGGAATGCGTCGGATCGTCGATGCCGATGAACATGCCGTCGACAGTGAGGGGATCGTCGATCCGAAAGGCCATGGCGGTGTGGCAGCGCGGTTGCGTCCGGTTCGCCATGCCGATGGGGCTCTTCACCGTCATGTTGGTGGCGACGACGACATGCCCGGCATCAACGGCGCCGCCATCGGTGACGATGCGCCAGCGGCTTGCCTCGTCGATCGACGTGGCGCGGCTGTTTTCGAAGATCCGACCACCATGGGCCGTCACCGCTTCCGCCAGGCCAACCAGATACATCGCCGGATTGAACTGCGCCTGGTCAGAAAACCGTAGCGCGGCGGCCGTTTCGAAAGGCAGCGGCGCGTGGTCGAGGATCTCGGCCTCCAGCCCGACCTGGCGGGCGGCCTCCGCCTCGGCCGCGACCTCCGCGCGCCGGCTTTCATCGCAGGTGTAGGTGTAGGCGTCCTTGCTCTCGAGATCGCAGGCGATGGCGTACTCGCGAACCCAATCGCGGATCTGTCGGGCGCCGGCGGAATTCGCATCGGCGTAGACCTGGGCCAACTCCCGGCCGACAGTGTCGATGAGATGACGATAGATCAGTGCATGCTGCGTGGTGATCTTGGCCGTCGAGCGGCCGGTCACCTGGCCGCCCGTGCGCAGGCCTTCAACGACGACCACCGACCGGCCTGCCTCGCAAAGGCGAAGCGCCGTCGTCAGCCCGACAATTCCAGCACCCACGACAACGGCGTCCGCACGGATCGAACCTTCGAGCTGGGGATAGTTCGTGGATCTGGCTGCCGCTGCCCAACAGCTTCCCGGTTTTCCCAAGAGAATGGCCATTTCAACCGCGCTCCTTGCGTCTCGATGCACTTCCATCGACAACCGCGCCAGCAGGGGAACGTTCCCGAGCTTGGTTGCTTCTTTCAGTCATTGTCCCGCCACCCCGGGTCAGAAAAGCACCGGGAAGGCGCGAGGTGCAGGCCATCACCCAGGTGATCGCCTCGCGGTCGTATTCGTCGCCGGAGCGCCAGTCCTCGAAGAAGGCATTCAGCCTATCGACACGCCCCGGCCAGATGCCGGCGGCTTGCAGGCCGAGCGATACGCCGTAATTGGTGAAGGCGAACTTGGTATCGCGCAGCCATGGCGCGCGGCTGAAATAACCGGGCGGGTCGACCCACATCGTTTCCAGGGTTCGTAGCGAACGCCTCGTCTGGGCCTCGGCCCACGGCTCGTCGGGAAAGAAATGGGCGAGCCACAGCATCATGCCGAGGCCGAGGTCCTGGTCGACGTCGAGTGTGCGCCAATCGCGCTCCATCAGGTCACGCATCTGCGCGATCTCGGGCGCCAGTTCCTCTTCGTCGAGCATGCGATAAGAGACGTAGCCGTCATAGGCATCCATGCTGCCGAGGCCGTAGCCGGGGTAAGGACCGCTCAAATCCTCCTGCATCTTCCAGATCACGCCGCGGCCGGGGACCACAAACGCCGGGTGAATGTCCCGCGCCAGCGCAATGCCGCGTTCGCGGTATTCCGGCTTCAGATCGCCGAGACGCGCCAGGGCAAACAGCCACATCGCCAGATAGTGGAAATACTGGCCGTCGCGATCGGCCGCTTCGCCGATCCTCAATCCGCGCCGGCGGCCGAGCACACGCTCGACATCCACCACCAGCCGCTCGGCCTCGTCCAGCCAGCGCTCTTCGCCAAGTTCCGCATAAAGCGAGACGTAGAGCACGACCCCGAATGCATCGGTCCACAGATATCGCAAGCCGTTGGGCCAGATGCCTTCGGCGCGCATCCAGTCGAGTTTTTGCAGGACATAATCGACGTCACGCAGCATTGCGCCAAGCCCCGAATCCACGGCAGACTTTGCCGATGTTCGGCTCCATGCGATTGCGAGCATGCGGCATATCTGCCTCAGGTTGATCTGGCCAGATATCGCCAAACGATCTGATCGGCGGCGGGGTTCCTTGGTCGCTTCCACCGGCCGCGACCGGGAACCCTCGACCCGATCATGAGTTTCGGGTCCAGGCGCTCACAACGGGATGCGGGAGGTTACCAGTCATTTTCGGAGCCTTTCAATCGAGGAGGCAAAGTTGCGACACCGCCAAATCAGAGTTGACGGAATTACTGTCTTCTTTCGCGAGGAAGGGCCGGCCGACGCTCCCGTGCTTCTGCTGCCGCACGGCTATCCCTGTTCCTCCTATCAGTTTCGAAGGCTGATGCCCGGACTGGCTGATCACTGGCACACGTTCGCCCCGGACTTTCCTGGCTTCGGCTATAGCGCTACGCCCGACATGGCTGCATTCGGCTACGATTTCGAGACCTATGCCGGGTTTTTGGCGGCTTTCGCGGACACGCTCGGCCTGTCCCACTATGCGCTCTGGCTGCACGATTACGGCTCGCAGATCGGATTGCGCCACGCCATCGCCTATCCGGAGCGCGTTGCCGCGCTTATCATCCAGAACGGCGACATCTACGAAGACGTGCTTGGCCCGAAATACGCAGCCATCAAGGCGTATTGGAACGACAAGACGCCCGACAAGCATCGCCCGCTGGAAGAAGCGGTGAGCGAGGAGGGCTTCCGGCACGAGTTCATCGGTGAGGTTGGCGAGGTCGTGGCCGAGCGCGTGCCACCGGATCTGTGGAAACTCCATTGGCCTCTGATGGACACGCCGCCCCGTCGGCGGCTCGCGGTCGGCCTGATGGAGAAGCTGGAGGCGAATCTTAACTGGTTCCCGAAATACCAGGCTTATCTGCGCGAACGGCAACCACCGACACTGATCGTCTGGGGTCCTGAGGATGGCTACATGCCGGCCGCATCGGCCCGCGCCTACAAGCGCGACTTGCCGCAAGCAGAGCTCCATCTCCTCGATGGCGCCGCCCACTGGCTACTGGAAACCCATTTCGATGAGGCGCTTGCGTTGGTGCGCGACTTCCTCGCACGCGTTCACAGCCGAGCACCGACGCAACCGTCAGGTAACCTCTTGAACACGTGGTGATCCCGACAGGGATCGAACCTGTGACCTACAGATTAGGAAGATGTAGGAACCCCAGCGTTTGCGCGGGCTCTAGCTGATTTGTTGCACTTTTGTTGCAGATAGGGGGCCAAGCAGCGCAGCTTCCGCTGCTGCCATAGCCGCTGCGTCGTCCGTGGCGGGAAACAGGTGGCCATAGGTGTCCATTGTCAGGGCGAGAGTGGAATGGCCCAGCACGTCCTGCACCTCCTTCGGGTTCATGCCCCTTCCGTCGCGCGACTTGGAATTGATGGACCAGCTGGCGAAGAAGTGCCGCAACGCGTGCAATCCCTCGTACTTCGCGACCGTGATGAATTGCTGCTTGCCGTCCTTATCCAGCACCGGCTTGCGCCCCTTTGTCCGTAGCACCTTCTGCTTTGTGAGGCCGGCAGCGATCTGCGGCGCACAAAGGCCGCGGCGTACAATGTTCTCATGGCGCTGCACGGTGCCGTTCTGTGTTGGAAAGACAAGGCCAAGCTCGCCCTTCGGGCAGCGCGTTTTCCAATGGGTCAATGTGTTGGCGACGTAGTCAAACATAGGGATAGTCCGCTCGCCGGCTTCGGACTTTGGTCGGCCAATCTCGTTGTTGGCGTCGGCGCGTTGCGTGACGTGGATCTTCTTGTGCTTGAGATCGACATCAGTCCAGCGCAGGCCCCGCAACTCGCTCGCTCGCATACCCGTGAAAATGGCGGTGATGATCAATTCCCGGTAGGCGGCATTAGGCTTGCTGAGTTCCACCAGTATGCTTTGGACTTCCGCTGGGCTCGGGATATCAACACCGATCTTAAGCTTGGCCTTTCGGCGTGCAGCGTGCCGCGCCTCCTTGCCCTTGCGGCGCTGTGACATTTCACGCACCGCATTGCGCACGGAATGGCCGCGTTCCTGGGCCTCGGAAATGATCCCGCTTAGGCTTGTGCGGACGGACTTGACCATCGCGCCCGAACGGCCTGCCTCCTTCAGCTTGTCCATGAACTTGCGCACTTCTGGAATACCGATGCACGAGATTTTTTCTTTGCCGATGAACGGCACGATATGGAGGCGGAGGTGCTGCTCGTATTGATCCGCCGTTTTTGTCTCCAGATCGTCCCTCGCTCGCTTGAGCCAATACTCTCCCGCTTTTTCTACGGTGATGTCAGCGGACAGCGGGACGTGTGAGTTGTTTCGTACCTCCACCCCCGTCTGGTCCCGAAACGCCACAGCGTCCTTGCGGCGCGTAAATTGTCGAACCTGCCGGTGGCCGGTCTGGTCGGTGTAATCAACGAGATAGGCTTCGGACGTCCCTTTCTTGGTGGTCCATGTGCGCTTACGAATACTCATGTCTCTGTGCTCCTGTCTGGAGCAACAATGTTGCAGAAAATCCGTTGGTCAGCAACGAGGCGGGTCTAACGCGGTTAATAATGGGACGCCGGCCAAAGCCGGGCCCTGTAGCGCGACAAGCATGCGGATCGCCCCAAGTGTGTGGGCAGCGCGCCTTGCACTGTAGGCGCCGCATTTTGCTTGCTGTTTTTGTGTCAGACTGCTAGATTGATAATTGACGTAAGCAGGCTCTAAAAAGCGATTCGTCAACGCAGATGTGCGGAAGCAAGCCCCGCCCGTCATCACCCAAATCGAAACCGTTTCAACGAACAAATCGATATCGGAGTTAACGTCATGACGATGTCAAGGCGCTGGCTTACCGTCGGGTTGACGATGCTTGGTATTGCCGCCAACGTCTACAGTCTGTCGCCATTAGCCCAGCAAATAATCCGACTCATCAGAAACTAGAAACCCGGACCGGGCTGGCGTCTTTAGCTGCACACAGTCGAAGGCGCCGGCTCGGCTATGAAAACGTCCGATGACAACTACCAGTCGCTCTACCAACTAGGAATGTTGTCCTAGTCTGCTTTTCGTCCAACAAGGACGTGCCAGACAGGAGACATCACATGCCCAAGAGCAAAGACGTAGCGACCGACAAGCCGCAGACGAAGAAATCCCGCGTGCAGGAAATGCTGACTGCCGGCGCCGTCAGCGTCGCAGAAATTGCCGACGCACTTTCGATTAGCAAGCAGGCCGCCTATTCGCTGATCGGCGATTTGAAGCGCGCCGGCGTTGAAATTGCCGGTGCCCTCAAGGACGGCGTGATGTGCTACAGCGTTACTGCGCCAAAGCGCGGAAAGGCCAAAGCAGCCGCCTTTGGCAAGGGAGCGAGCGGCAGCGCTGCCCCGTCGGAGGGGAAGGAATGACGATTCAGCAACTCATTGAAGCGCTGACCGCCATTCGCGACGTGAACGGCGCCGACATTGAAGTCCGCATGGGAAGTAAGTGGCGGTCGCATTCCGTGGCTGAGGCCCAGGTTGTCTTTCAGGAAGCCAACGCCTTCGAACCCTATGTGCTGATCATCGCCGAAGCCAACTGACTCGGGTAACGATGGGGCGCTGGGCGACAGCTCCGCGCCCCCGTTGCTGATGTCAGCCGCGCAGCCTGTTGATCCTCTGGGTGAACTTGCCCGCCGTTGGCGCGCTGCGCTTCTGCCGGTAGCCCACCCCATCATCGGATTCCAGAAAGCTAGCGACGACCCTCTCCACCGGGAACCCACCGTAGGCTGACGTAGCTATCACGACCGCGCCGCTGCCGTCGTCTGACGCCTGCACCACAAACTTGTTCCGCTGCTGGAGCAGTGCTGCCACACCTTCCTGTAGCCCCGGCTTGATACCTGCTTTGGCAATTTCAGCGGCGAGCGAGCGCTCTACCGTCTCCCTATCCCGCTTGGCTTTCGCATGCCCGGCGGACAGGCGTTCGATCTCGGTTGAAAGGCGATCCCTTTCCCCCTCATACCATGCCTTCAGCTCGCGCCCTTCGTCGTTCAGGATGAAGCGGTCTGGGTACTTGGGGTGGACGCGATAAGCTTCCTTGAAGTCGTCGGGCACGTCGTCCATCGAGTTGACCAACACTGGCATGCTGAACATGCCATGTTCGTCCACGTACGGCTTTGCCATGGTCGTTCTCCCTTATGCCGCGTCCCGGTAGAGGGCTTGCAGTTCCTCACGCGCCTTCATCGCGGCTTCAGCGAGCGTAATGGCTGGCGAGTTCGCGACGCGTTCGACGAAGCCAACGAATGCATCGCCCTGCGCCTCAGCCAGTGCCAGCGCCTTTTTCAGGCGACGTGACCGCTCATACTGGGCAGCGAAGAACTGGCTCCGGTAACGATGCCGCACAATTCCCATGTAGCCGGGCGTCAGGCCCGAGAGATAGGGCGGCCAGCGCAGAACGGCACCCAGCACTGTCTTGTTCTGCGTCTTGAACGCGTCGTTGATAGCCGCCTTGCGCTGGGCCTCCGTCATCGTCTTGAATGCGGCGCGGAACTCAGCTTCAACGGATGCACTGACCGGCGACAACGCCGGAGCCGCTGTGTCCTTCTCGAACTGTTCCAGTCCGCCAGCGATTCTCGCCCGGGCGGCATCGAGTTTCGTTGCCACGGCGGCGGACGACGACAGCGCGTGGTTTCGAACTTGCAGAAGCCCGACTTCAGGCACCTGCGTTCTGTCGCGCATTGTCACGTCAGCGAACTTTACGATGCGTTGCGCCGCCTCGCGAGCCGCTTTGATCGAGTTGGCGAGGTCATCCAGATCGTCGTCCTCGACCTTTTCGCGGCTGACAGGATCGACAGCGTGAAACTGTTCGATCAGCCTTTCATCGACTGACACAGGTGCATTGACTGCCATGGATTTTCTCCTTCACACTTTTCTATTTTCGACTACGAGCAAGTGGTAGCTGACCGTCGCAATGGCCGGCCTGATCTCGATGAACCCGACGCCGGTAAACTGCCGTCTGCGCACTGCCAGCATGACCCTCGCAATGTCGCCATCACGACTCATGTACTCGCCGCGATTTCCATCGACCCACACTTTGTCGCCCGAATTGAAAACAGGTGTTTCTATCGGGATTAGCCCTTCCGTGTTCCGCTGGTAGCTGCTGTATGTTCCGTACATGTTTTTGCGGACCAACTTTGCCTCACGTCTCCCGCTCGGGTTGCTGAGAAACCCGCTCACGACCCAGCGAAGCTGTCCTGATCCTGCTACGGACAGGGCAACGATGTCGCCGACCGCTACGGTCATCAGATTTCCTCCGCGCGCGCTATGCGGCCCTGCGCTTGCGAAAAATCGATGGGCGGCAAGCCGGCGCGGTCACGCTGCACCAACAACGCGAATTGCCAACGCCACAAAATGAGGTGGTCTGAGCCGCCGCTGTCGCTATCATATTGCACCGCGACGAACAGGTCGTTGAAGCCCGACGCTTTGACCAGCATCTTGCCGTCATGCGTCTCCATGAAGGGGTGAACTTCTGCCGTAGCGGGCACCGCGAAATGGAGCGTGTCCTGTTTCACAAGCGACACCGAACCATTCAGGTACCCAGCTGACGTGTAACCCACTTCAAAGTCGTTGCGCTGCCAACCCTTCCGGATGTCGGATTGGGGACGCAGTGTGAACAGCAAGTTGGGCGTGCCATTCCAGTCAATAGCGCGAATCAGGAAAAAGTGACGGCCCTTGCCGAGAGCGCGTTCGTAGGCGCCTTCCTCGACCGCATAGCCGATGATCCATTTGTGCTTACGCCTTGATGTTATGATGTCGCCGCTGCGCATGTTCTGTTCTCACATCGGAATTGCTATGGTGGTGGTTTTCGTCTGACGCCGAGCCTGTGCGATCACTGCCAGGCACCCAGCGACGGCGTTCGCCACGTCGTCATGCGCTTCGGCTTTGTGATCGATTGTCTCACGCCCCGCGCTGGTCACGCGGCGCTGAAGACCAACGAGCTGCGCGACCATCTTCCCGTGGTCCAGCAATTGAATGCTGTGGCTGTTCAACATCGGCAGGAAGTTGAGGAATAGTTCGGTCTTGGTCATTGGCGACCGCAGGTATCGGATGCCATGCCGCTCAAAGGCAGCCGTCACCCATTCACCACCGTAAGCATCGCCATAGACGCTGTCGCAGCCGTAGGATTTCAGGATAGCCGAAAACTTGGCGACAACTTCTTCAGGCTTAAACGGCGGCTTCGCTTCCTCAAGCCGATCCAAAACTATCAGATCCTTGCCCAGCTGCTGGTCGTCTAAGCCGTCATGACCGATTGCGAGCGTGAAGCTGTCACTTGACCCGCCGCTCGGGTCACAGAATGCCCTGTAAGGTTGCCGCAGGGCGTTGGGCAGGATGACCGCCAGTGCCGCAACTACGCAGGCCTGCACAGTTTCAAGGCTCACAAAGGCCTCAAGATCATTCCTGAATTCGCCCAAATATTCGGCGCGCGCTTTGGCTTCATCCTTTTCCAGTGCGCGATCAACGACACGCTGCGCCAATGATGGATTGAAGGTGCGGCTCGCGCCCCTCGCGACCAGGATAAGGGGATCACCGTTTGGACCGAAGTCGCGCTCAACCGCTTGGAACACTTCACCCGACTTTGCGTGCGGCGAGCTAATCGCAATCAGCGGCCCAGATGTCGTCGCGAGCGAAGGGCGCACCGCATTCAAGATTTCCGTATCGGTGTTCGCGCTATTTTCCTCGGACTGGAAGAATGCCAGTTCGTCGAAGATTGCGCCGATACTGGTGACGCCGCGCAGCCCGCGCCACGACGCGGCGCGCACTTCCAGTTCAATGCCGGTCTTGAGCTTGATGACATCGGCGCTGACGTTCTCCACCATCTCCCGGAACAGGGGTAGGTCGGTGAAGGTCGACCGCGCATAGCCGAAAGCGATGCCGGCCTGTTTGGCGTTATAGGCCATGTACAGGAGCTTGCCGGTTTCACCGGGAACCAGCTTGTCGCTCCAGTCACAGAGTCCGGCTAGGTAGGTGCTCAGGACGCTCATCGCCCTCGTCTTGCCGCCACGGCGTCCGACGATGCCCCAGAACTCCTCGACAGGGGACAGCGGTTCGTGGTGGCGCTTCGTCAGCTGCGTGAAGAGTGATCGTTCTTCGTCCGTGAGCGGTTCGCCCATCAAGGCGATCAGGAGCATCCGCCATGCCTGCCAGCTGTCGCCTTCGAGGATGGTCCCGAACAGGTCCGGGTCGGCAAGGGCTTCGCGCATGGAGATGAGAGGCTTCATGCTGCGCCCTGCCGCTTGGACGCCAAGTGGTCTTCGATGGTCTTGGGCGGCTTGGCTGCTCGCTTCAGGCCCAGCGACTCCAGTAGGCGGCGGAGCGAGTTGGCGCTGGTCTGGTACTTCATGAGGTCATCAGTGTTGACCGTGCCCTCGTTGGCGAACTGCACTTCCATCTGTTCCAGTGCGAGGGCAATGTGCGCGGCACTCTTGATGATAATGTACTGGCTCTGGGCGATAGCGTCGGGGCCGCCCAGATCAGCCACGTGCTGCGCGATGACGTCATACAGGCGCTTGGACCATGCCGTCCGGCCATCGACCCCAGGCAACAGGGCGCTGCCGTTTGCGACGCCGCTTTTGCCTTTTGTCTTCTTAGGGACTGGATAGGGTGTGCCCACTATGCATCTGCCGTGTAGTTTGCCTGTGGATTGAAGTAGTGCAATGCTTAGGGCGCGCTGTAACATCGACGCAACATGAACCTTTTTCCGCAATAGTTTGAATCGCTTACATGTGTACTACGGATACAAAAACTGTAGGTCGAGCAAGAGCTTTTAGCCCAGCTGCATCAAGCCCAGTGCTGCAATAAAAAGCGCGAGGTGACCAGATTTTCATCTCACCGCACAACACCCAACATTTACCGATCCTAGAGTGGGAAATTTTGCACTGGGAAAAAGCGCAAGCCGCAACGGGGTGTGTAAATGTCCCGGTTTGTGAGGTGTGTACCGTCACCGCCCATAGCCATCTGGGTGGAAAGGGTCCCTCCCACTGTCAACCGCGTCCCGATTTAATCGCGCCTGCTGGGCACTGTGCCGCCGTTCCACGACAGCATCTGTCAGTCTCAGTCCCTTGTAGATGGTAGTGCGTTCATTGCCCGTGCCAGTGTCGCCACTGCCCAGTCCGGGAACTGCTGTGCGCAGATTGCGTCCAAACCACTTCTTTGTGCCTGCCCTGTCGATATTGGAGCGCTGGCACCACGCCTCCCACTCGTCGAACAAGTCGTCGATGGTGACTTCAAACCCCGGACCAACCTCACAGCAATCCTTCACGAAGGCGCGGGCAGGGGACGCAAGCATCTCCATCTCGTCCACCACCGCCTCGCTGCGTGACGGCTGGATGAAGTGCCCACGCTTTCGCAGACGCTCATAGCCCTCCATCGCCCAATTCAGGATGCCAGCCATTTCAGTCTTGAGCTTGTCGAACAGCCCTCTGTCCTCTTCGCCGAGGAAGCTCACCTCCATCATCAGCACAAGGAAGCGGCTGGCGAGGGCGCCTGCACCATCGGAGAACGCGGGCACCTCATTTGTCAGGATCATGATGCGGGTATTCAGTCGTCCAATCCACGCGTCCTTGAACTTGCGATTGACGGTAAGCGTGTCCTCGCCGGAGATGGACAGCAGTCGCTCCGCCACTGTGGACTTGTCCGTCCTTGCGCCAATCCGCATGTCAGGCACGATGGCGAGGGGCTTTGGTATGAGCGATTCAAGCCCGAATGTATCGCCAAGCCCCGATGCAGTCGGGCCGGCGACCGAGTCGCGTCCCAGCAGTTGCGTCAGCACGCGGGCAATAGTGCCTTTGCCCGAGCGGCGTGGTCCTACGATGAGGAGTATTTTCTGCTGCGATGTGTCAGGCAGAAGCGTATAGCCAAACCACTCCTGCAGCGCGTCTATCGCCTCCTGATCGTCGACAAACACTTGCTTCAGGAATGCCAGCCATCTGCTGGGTGCGGAGGCGTCGGGATTGAACGACACTTCCGATGAACTGGTGTTGAAGAAGCTGGCAGTTGGTTGCCACATCTCGCCGCTCGGGACGTGAAGCAGTCCATTCTTCACTGCCATAAATTCTGACGCCGGCTTGTCGGGATCAGCATCCATCCATGCAGGCGCTGAAATGTCGTTGCGTAGGCGCGCGGCGGCGCGCAGCGCCTTGGTTACATCAGCTACGCGGGCAGAGTTTGGCTTGAACGGTGCTAGTCCCTCTTTGCCCGGTTGAAAGGCGACGGCGAGGAAGCCCCACGCATCAGCCTCGATCTGCTCGTCGTCGGCAATTGCATAGTGCGAGCCATTCCATACCCAGAAGGTGCTGCGGTGGCGCTGTAGCGTGCGCAGCCCCTTGTCGTCGGTGTAGCGCGCAAGCACCATGCTCCTCGCGCTGCGCATCGGGTCTGTCGGATCTAGGATCAAGCGGGGCGTGATGGGGCGCTGCTTGCCAGCCGCCAGTCCGGATTGAATTGATTTGCTCGACTCTTTCCGAGCGAGGCCACATTCATCCGCCGCTGCTTCAAGCCGCTTCCGAGCGTCCTCTTCATCAATGTAGCCGTTGGCGACTAGCCCACCTATCGTGAAGGCAGCTTTGTTCAAGTTGTCGTTGCGCTTGTGGCTGCCGTCTGGCGTTGCCGCCACCTTGGCGCACTCACTCTCCACCAGCTGCATGGCCGCGCCATTATCATCGTCCGCCGCGTCCACAACTTGCGGGATGGCTGCGGCAGGCGGATCGCCCCTGAACTGCCTTGCTGGGTATGTCTCGACAAGCCATGTCTTGTAGATGCGGACAAGCTGTGGCTCGCCTTTCTGGTGGTAGAAGCCAGGCAGACGCATGACGCGGGGCAAATCCTTCACCACCTCGTCACCATCAAACTTTGCGATGAGCTTGCGCTGGGCGGCAGGGAACTCGTCAAGCTCCATTCCCTCGACGCACCAGTACGCGTGCCATTTGCCCTCGGATGTCGTTACCACCACCTGCGGCGGGCAGACATCCTTCAGCACTGGGTCAAGTGGCGCGCCATCCAGATCGACAAAGACAGCGCGGACACGGATGATGTCTTCCGTTTTGCGCCCCTCGCCATTCGTCTCGTTGATGGTAACGAAGACACCGGCACCCAGCTTGTTGAGCTTGATTAATTCAGGGGCGCACTGGTGAAGCGATCCGTTCAGCACCCGCCCCAACTTTGGGTCTTTCTTTGGACTGTCGTCGATTGTCTGGAAGGTGAAGGATGTTGCCTCTGGATCGATGATATTCAGAAAGCGCTCAGCCTCGTCGATATCCACGGCAAGTGGCTGTTGTGTCATTACCCTACCCAATAAAATCTGTTGCAACGCAAGGTTGAAGTAGGGTAGCGTTTTGCGAGCATTGCCCAAGCTCGGGACGTGCTTTTAAGTGCTCATGCTTCTCCAGAACGCCGGTTCCTGTTCAGTCAGGAATCGGCGTTTTCTTTGGCGTAGGTAGCCACAGCCCTCCAAGCAACGCTGCTCGGGCGGCGAGTTCGAACGTATCGCCAACTACCATCTCGTCGATGTCCTCTCGGCTGCTTGGCGTAGCAAACGAAATGCGCCAGTTGGTGGTGAACTTGAGGATGGATAAATGGCCGTCGAAGTCAGCCGACATTGTTAACAGCCGATCCATAAGTTTGATGTCGTTGGCGTCCATCACGCCGCCTCCGTTCCGAGGAACAAGTCGTGCAGCTTTTGGCGGGCGACGCACCAGCGCCCAGCAAGCTTGCGAGCGCCAGGGATCGAACCGCTCTCCAGCAGGTAGAAAGCTTTGCGCTCGTCGCAGTTGAGGAGGTCGGCAATCGCCTTCGCACCCCAGATAATATCAAGGTCGGTATTTGCCATGTGTCGGTACTCCGAAATTGAGCACTGACAGTTCTGGCTTGAGACAGTCAGCGCTCGGGTTGCGCGGCCTTGCTCGAAGCGGGCCATATGACTGTCTGGGCGCCCAAAAGGGATGGGCGTGGGGCAACTATAGCGGCCCGCGTAATTATCGCAAGTGCGTGCAAGTGCGTAAAAGTTCGCGGTACTACGGTCCGAATCGGTGTTGCATGATTTGTTGCATGTAAGCGCAGCTAGCACGTGCAAAACCGCGGTAATGCGCGGTAGTAGCCGGTAGGCGTGCAACATAAAATCATCAGATTTTAAGAGCCACCAAATCTCCGCAAAGCCTTGTGCTGTATGGGTTTGCGAGTGGTGATCCCGACAGGAATCGAACCTGTGACCTACAGATTAGGAATCTGCCGCTCTATCCTACTGAGCTACGGGACCACGCGGCCCGACACATAACCGCTTCGGATCGTTTCGCCAAGAGGCAGTTAGGCCGCTCGCTTCGGCTCCACCGCGAACGGACTCAGGCCGAGCCAGGTCTGCATTTTGCGCGCGATATCCTGGTCGCCAGTCAAGATGACTTTCGGCCCGGCCTTCTCGACGGTGATCAGTCCCATCCAGATTTCGGTCATGGTGTGCAGGTCGGTCGAGACGTAGAGATCGACATCGAAGCCCGGGTCGTACCAGCAGAGGTCGACCTCGCCGTGCTTCTCGACGATCAGCCACCACGACCGTTTCGAGGCGGGGAGCTCCTGGTACAGAAATTGTATCACCGTGCGGCCATCGGGCAGCGGCGACGCATTGAGGTTGCGCCGCATGTCCCACATCAGCAGCGACGGATCGAGGTTCTTCAGCGACAACCGCGACTCGACCCATTTCTGCCCCCAAAAGCCCATCGCCTCGACAACGGAACGCAGATCCTTGCCTGCCTCGGTCATCCGGTATTCGAAGATGCCTTTCTCGCCGCGCACCTCCTTGCGCTCGACGATCCCGGCCAGCTCGAGCTCCTTGAGGCGTTGCGACAGAAGGGTCGGCGACATTTTGGGGACGCCGCGGCGCAGATCGTTGAAACGGGTCGAGCCCGCCACCAATTCGCGAAGCAGAACCATGGTCCAGCGGGTGCACAGCACCTCCGCGGCCATCGATAACGGGCAGAACTGTTTGTATCCGGACTGGGTCACGATGTTGCCTTCCCCTCAAACTCCGCCGGAACCATAGGCCTTTCCCAGCGACGCGGCGAGTACAGAAACTGTACCACACCAGTACAGATCGCGGACTGGCTGGCGCGACCCTTGCCGTGCGACCCCTCTGCCGCTGCACGGGATACCCCTGTGCACGACCAGGAGACATGACCCATGACCGCTTACGTTATCGCAGACATCAAGGTGAGGGACCCGAAGTGGATGCCGGCCTATGCCGCGTCGGTCCACGACCTCGTTCACAAGCACGGCGGCAGATATCTGTCGCGCAGCGGCAATGTGAAGACACTCGAAGGCAAGCCGCTCGACACGACGCTGATTGCCTTGATGGCGTTCCCGACCGAGGCAGCGGCGCGCGCCTTCACCGACGATCCTGCCTACGCACCGTTCGTTTCGGCCCGTCAGGGCGGCAGCGACAGCCGTTTCCAGCTGATCGACAACTCCGATCTGGCTGGGACGATCCCGTATCTGCCGAAGGGATGATCTTCCCCTGCATTCGTCGCATCGGGATAGGGATCTCCCAGCAACAACAGCCACAGCGCCCACCTGCCGGACCTCCTTACCTCCGGCGGCCAGCCGGGCTGTGCTTTTCAAGAAGAATGGAATGACTATGACAATCAACTTTCGCAATAGACTTCTCGCTGCCGCGGCGCTGCTGTCGGCCTGCACTGCGTTGGCGCAGGCGCATCAGGCAGCGCCCGCGTCCGGTCCCAATCCGCTGGCCGACAAGGTACCGCCGCCAACAGCCGCTTCGAGAATGTGGCGGCGGCGACCGCCGAGGGCTATGCGCCGATCCCCTGCGCCAGCGGCATCACCGGCGGCGCCATGGGCATCCACTACGTCAATCCCGGCTACCTCAAGGACGACGCTGTCGATGTCGCCAAGCCGGAAGCGGTGATGTACGAGCCGATGGCCGACGGCACGCTAAAACTGATCGCGGTCGAATACATCACCTCGAAAGGCCCGGCCTCGCTCGATGGGCATCTGTTCAACTTCAACAGCGCGCCCAATCGCTATGGCCTCGGTCCGTTCTATGAGCTGCATGTCTGGGCCTGGAAGGGCAACCCGACCGGCGCGTTCGCGGATATGAACCCGAACGTGTCGTGCGAACCGACGACTGCTGTCAGCCAGTAAGCAGCCGAGCCAGGCGGCGCCAACGCCGCCTGGCCGAATGTGGGAGCAGGCCCCAAAGAGGTCGGGATAGCGGAACTTTCGGGACGCCGGCGCGCTTTAGTGTCCCGAAGGAGACACCGCATGAGCGCCACCAAAGAGTTCTTTCAAACGTGGCTGCAGGAGAATGTCGGCAATTTGCCTGCCGAGAGCGAGGTGAGCGTCGCCGTTCTGGCGCAGCAATTCGAGCAGGACGCCGACGCTGCCGGCTATGGCCACGAGGTTCGCGAAGACGAACTCGGCAATATCCAGGAGGCGATCGAGGCAGCCCTGAAGAAGGCGAGGACAGGCGAAGAACCGCAACCCGCCGACGACAACGAGCTGGCGCCGGTCATGGAAGCGCTGGAGGTCGAGGATCCGAAGAGCGGGCCGTAAGCCAATGCCGAACGGCTACGCCGCCAGCGCTGTTTCCGCCAGCTTCACCCAATAGCTCATGCCGTGCGGGATGACCTCGTCGTTGAAGTCGTAGGCTGGGTTGTGCAGGCCGGCGGTATCGCCATTGCCGATGAAGATGAAGGCGCCCGGCCGCGCTTCAAGCATGTAGGAGAAATCCTCGCCGCCCATCACCGGCTGGATCGCGCGGTGCACATAGCTGTCGCCGGCGACGTCGGCCGCGATGTCGCTGGCAAAGACCGTCTCTTCCGGATGGTTGAAGGTGACCGGGTAATTGGCATTGTAATCAACCTCGATTGTCGCGCCGAAGGCAGCGCCCAGGCCTTGGCAAAGCGCGCGGATGCGCTCTTCGGCCTTCTTGGCGACCTCCTTCTTCAGCGTGCGTACGGTGCCGGCGATCTCGGCGGTCTCGGGAATGACGTTATAGGCATCGCCGGCGTGGAATTTCGTCACCGAGACGACCACCGCCTCGACCGGATCGGTGCTGCGCGAGGCGATCGTCTGCAATGCGCCGACGAGTTGGCTGGTGATGACGATCGGATCGATGGTGCCGTGCGGCATCGCCGCGTGGCCGCCCCGGCCCTTGACGGTGATGGTGAATTCGGCGGTCGCCGCCATGATCGGGCCCGGCCTGATGGCGAACTGGCCGACCGGCAGGCCCGGCATGTTGTGCATGCCGAAAACCTTGGAGATACCGAAGCGCTCCATCATACCGTCCTTGACCATCTCGTTGCCGCCGCCGCCGCCCTCTTCGGCCGGCTGGAAGATGACCGCGACGGAGCCGGCGAAATTGCGCGTTTCGGCGAGGTATTTGGCGGCACCCAACAGCATCGCGGTGTGGCCGTCATGACCGCAGGCGTGCATCTTGCCGGGGACGGTCGAGGCATAGGATTTGCCGGTGATCTCGTTGAGCGGCAGGGCATCCATGTCGGCGCGCAGGCCGATGGTCGAGCCTTCGCCGTGGCGGCCGCGGATGATGCCGACGACGCCGGTCTTGCCCAAACCCGTCACGATGTCGTCGCAGCCGAAAGCCTTCAGCTTCTCGGTGACGAAAGTGGCGGTCTTGAAGACGTCGAAATTCAGCTCCGGCGTCTGGTGCAAATGGCGGCGCCAGCCGGCCACCTCGTCCTGCATTTCGGCGGCTCGGTTCAGGATCGGCATGATGGTTCCATTTCGCTGTTGGAGCAGGCGGTCTTGGCCTGCTGCTTTGCAATTGTGCCTGTTGCCTTGCAACCATGCACGCTGCTTTGCATTGTGCTGCTGCTTCCACATTGTGATCGGCAGCACTTTGCCATGTTGACGTCACATAGAGTAAATAGCACCGCGACTGTGGTCCGGGAACAGAGGGCCGGACCATTATCCTGGCGATCGTGTAACGAAATCTTACGGAGCCAGGTGGGACTGCGGCAAGAGGCTATTTCGGTTTTCATGATGCGCTACAGGCATTTCCTCAAACTGTTGGTGGCGGGCACGGTGGCGCTTGCGTCGCTGGCCGGGCCTGCCTTGGCCAATCCGACAATCCTGTTCGACCTGAACAGCGGCAAGATCCTGCAGCACCAGGAGGCGTTCAGGCGCTGGTACCCGGCTTCGCTGACAAAGCTGATGACCGCCTATGTGGCGTTTCGTGCGATTGCCGCGGGTGAGGTCCAGCTCGATTCGCCGATCAAGGTGACGAAACATTCCGCCGGCGAGCCGCCGAGCAAGATGGGCTTCAAGCCGGGCTCGGTGATGCGGTTGGACAATGCGCTGAAGATGATGCTGGTCAAATCGGCCAACGATATCGCCATGGCGGTCGGCGAGAATATCGGCGGTTCGCAAGCGGCTTTCGCCGAACGCATGAACGCCGAAGCGCAGAGGCTCGGCATGAGCGGGTCCCATTTCGTCAATCCGAACGGGCTCTATTCGCCGGACCAGTATACGACAGCGCGCGATCTCGCTTTGCTGGTGATGGCGATTCGCAAGGAATTTCCGCAATATGCCCCCTGGTTCTCGATCGAAGGCCTTGCCGTCGGCAAGAAGGCGATCTCCAACTACAACCTGCTGATCGGCCGCTATCCGGGTGCCGACGGCATGAAGACGGGTTTCGTCTGCTCGTCCGGGTTCAACATGGTCGGCTCGGCGACCCGCAACGGCCGCACCCTGGTCGCCGTGGTGCTCGGCGAGCAATCGGCCGTCACCCGCGCCGAGGCGGCGGCAAAATTGCTCGACCAGGGCTTTGCAACGCCGGCGCCGAGCTGGCTGACGGTAGCGGCGCTGCCCGCCTATGGCGACACCATGTCGGCCAACGACATGAATGACGAAATCTGCAAGAAGAAGCCGGTCGATGAGCAGTCGGAAACCGCACCCGCCGTCGGCGACAAGGGCAAGGACGTGCCGAAATCGCCCTATCAGGAAAAGCTCGACCATGTACCGACGCTGATCGCCGTCGGCCTTGGCGGCGCCACGGGACCGAAGCCGAAGGCGATGCTCGACGCCTCCGGGCAGGAATATGCCGACGTGCCGCTGCCGACATGGCGGCCGGACCGGGCGCCGCCGGCCGGCGCCGAGCCAGTTGTGGCCGGATCCGCCACCGCCGCGCAGGTCCAGCAGCCGGCCAAGGCGCTGAACTAGCCGCATGGCCGGCTTCCCGATCCCCGTTTCGGTGCTCACCGGCTTTCTCGGTGCCGGCAAGACGACGCTGCTCAACCGGCTGCTGCGGGATCCCGCGCTCGCCGACACCGCCGTCATCATCAACGAGTTCGGCGAGGTGGCGATCGACCATCTCCTGGTCGAGCAGGCCTCCGACGGCATCATCCAGCTCTCCGACGGCTGTCTCTGCTGCACGGTGCGGGGCGAGCTGGTCGACACGCTGGCTGACCTCGTCGACCGCCTGCAGACCGGCCGCATCGACCGGCTTGCCCGCGTCGTCGTCGAGACCACCGGGCTCGCCGATCCCGCCCCCGTGCTGCAGTCGATCATGGCGCATCCGGCCCTGGTCCAGGCCTTCCGGCTCGACGGCGTCATCACCCTGGTCGACGCCGTCAACGGCAATGCGGCGCTCGATGCCCATGTCGAGGCGGTGAAGCAGGTGGCGGTCGCCGACCGTATCGTGCTCAGCAAGGCCGACCTGGCCACGGATGCAGGCGATGTCGAGGCGTTGCGGGCGCGGCTCAGGCAGCTCAACCCGGGCGCCGTGGTGCTCGACGCGAGTCAGGCAAGCGCCGCGACTCTGTTCGATTGCGGCCTCTACAATCCGGCCACCAAATCGGTCGATGTGCAGCGTTGGCTGGGCGAAGAAGCCGGCGACGACCATGACCATAGCCGGCATGACCACAGCGGGCATGATGACGACGGGCATCATGACGACGGGCATGACGGTGGCGATCACCATCACCATGATCATGGTCATGGCCATAGGCACGATTCCCGCGTGCGTTCGCATTCGTTGGTTCACGACGGGCCGGTGCCGTTTTCGGCAATCGAGATGTTCCTCGATCTGCTGCGCTCGGCGCATGGCGAGCGCCTGTTGCGGATGAAGGGCGTCATCGAGCTTGCAGAAGACCCGTCGCGGCCGCTGGTTATCCATGGCGTGCAGAAGATCCTGCATCCGCCGGTGCAACTGCCGGCCTGGCCGGACAGCCAGCGCGGCACCAGGCTGGTGCTGATCACGCTCGACATGCCGGAAGACTATGTCCGCCGGCTGTTCGCCGCCTTCACCAACCAGCCGTCGATCGACACGCCGGACCGGGCGGCACTGGAGAGCAATCCGCTGGCCATCGCCGGGCGGTGAAGCGGCTGATCTCCCCCCTCGAGGGGGAGATGGCCGGCAGGCCAGAGGGGGTTGCCGCGCGTGAAGCGCCAACTTTCTCTTTGGTCGTACATGGCGTCGCGCCAGCCGAGGCAACCCCCTCTGTCGCCTTCGGCGACATCTCCCCCTCGAGGGGGGAGATCACGCGCTCAGCCGCGCTCGACCAGGAAGCGGTGGCCGGCTGACATCGCCGTTGTCTCGACCAGCCGATGGCCGCTCTCGGCGCAGAAGGCGGGAATGTCGATGACGGCGAGGGGGTCGGTGGTTTCGAGCCACAGGCGGCTGCCCGGCTGCATTGTGGCCAGGCGCTTTTTTGCCTTGAGCACGGGCAACGGGCAGTTCAGGCCTTTGAGGTCGTAGACGGCGGCGGGGCTGGTTGAGGGCCTCTCTTCTTGGCCCCCATCTTCTTGTTCAAGCATGAAGTTCAGCCGCCAAACATGCCGAGCAGCTTTTTCTTCAACCTTGTCGCCGTGCTTTCGGCGTCCGCAGCCTGCGTTTCGACTGCCGGGGCGGCGTCCGATGGCGCTACGGTGGCAGTGGCGACAGGCATCTCTGCGGCGGTCTTGGCAGCTTCCTTTTCGGCGAGCGCCTGGGCTTTGGCAGCTTCCTTCTCGGCCAAGGCCTGTGCCTTGGCTGCCGCTTTCGCTGCCTTCGCCGCTTCTATCGCGGCAAGCCGCTGTTCCTCGGCCTTCTGCTTGGCAGCCTTTTCGGCGTCGAGGGCCGCCATCTTGCGGCCCGCCGGCGAATCGATGCGGCCCATGCGCGCCGTTTCGGCCACCGTGCCGTCCGGGTTGAGCGAGGGCGGCTCGATCGGAACGCGTTCGCCGCGGGCACGCCGCTTCGACCAGTCGGAAACGATGCTGGCTTCCTTGATCCCGGCGATGGTCGGCTTAGGTGCCGGCACGCTGGCCTTGACGGCGCCGTTGAAGGCCGCCTCATAGGTGCTTTGATAGGCGTTGATGGCGCTCTTCAGCGAATCGGGCTGGGTGGTCGCAGGGCAAGCGCCGGTCGGATTGAAGGTCGAGCCGTCGGCCGCAACCTGGTTGAAGACGTAGCGCTTCTCGCAGACGTCGACTTTCGGCGGCACCTTGGTGACCTCGAAATTGTCGTAGCCGACCTTCAGCATCTTCCAGAATTCGTAGTTCGGGTCGTTGCGATAGCGCGCCATGTTGGCGGCGGTCATGCGGAACGGAAAAGCCTGGATCTGGAACTCGGTCTGGCCGCCCTGGAAGGCGTCGCGGCCGAAAGCGTAAATCTGCTCGATCTGCGCGTCGGTCATCGAATAGCAGCCGGACGACGAGCAGGCGCCATGGACCATCAGGTTGGAACCCGTGCGGCCATTAGCGCGGTCATAGGCGTTCGGGTAGCCGATGTTGAAAGACAGGTGGTAATTCGACCGCGGGTTCATCTGTGCCGGGCGGACCGTGTAAAAGCCTTCCGGCGCCTGGCGGTCGCCTTCGGTGAATTTTGGCCCGAGCTTGCCTGACCATTTGCAGATGTCGTAGCTGGCGACCAGGTCGTAGCGGCCGTTGGTCTTGGCCTTCCAGATTTCGAGCTTGCCTTCTTCCTTGAAGATGCGGGCCATCACCGAAGAGGTGCGGACCATGCCCTTGGCTTTCATCTCGGCCAGGATCTTGTCCGGCAGCGGTTTGTTGGCTTGCGGCGCAAAATCCTTCATCGAAGCGTCATTGCAGCCGGCGACGCCGATCGCAGCGATCAGAACTCCGGTGCGGGCAAGCTTGGCAAACATGGATATGGCTATCGTCTTCATCTCTGCGCCGCGGATGCCGCAGCTGCTAAACCGACCGCTGACGGACCTTAAGCCTGTTAACCTTGAAAATTCCTTACCGCAATCAAGCGGCGCGTCCCCTTGCGTTAAGCTCACTGAGCCGAATGCGGCGGCATTTTTGTGGCGAAACTGGTTCACGCCGCCACATTTCGGGTCGCGTGCCTGCCGGATGTTACAGATTGCGGCCCATCGCCAGGTATTTCTCGCGGCGATGCTCGCGGAAGTCGGTGTTGGCGCCGGAGAATTCATTCATCGTCCTGGCGATGAGGTCGCCGGTGGCGGCAATCACCGTTTCGGGGGCGCGATGGGCACCGCCGAGCGGCTCGGCAATGATGGCGTCGATGATCTTCAGCTCCAGCAGGTCCTGCGCCGTGATCTTCATGTTGGTCGCCGCGTCCTTGGACCGCGTGGTGTCGCGCCACAGAATCGAGGCTGCGCCCTCCGGCGAGATCACCGAATAGATGGCGTGTTCGAGCATGTAGACGCGGTTGGCGGTGGCGATTGCTATGGCGCCGCCCGAGCCGCCTTCGCCGATCACCACCGAGATCGACGGCACCTTCAGGCCAAGGCAGGCCGAAGTCGAGCGGGCGATGGCTTCCGCCTGGCCGCGCTCTTCGGCGTTGACGCCGGGATAGGCGCCGGCCGTGTCGACCAGCGTCAGCAGCGGGATCTGGAAGCGGTCGGCGAGTTCCATCAGCCGCACCGCCTTGCGGTAGCCCTCCGGCCGCACCGAGCCGAAATTATGCTTCAGCCGGCTTGCCGTGTCGGAACCCTTCTCCTGGCCGATGATCGCCACCGGCTCGCCGCGGAAGCGGGCGAAGCCGCCGACGATCGCCTGGTCCTCGCCGAAATTGCGGTCGCCGGCGAGCGGCGTGAAATCGGTAAGCAGGCCCTTGATGTAGTCGATGCAATGCGGCCTGTCCGGATGGCGCGCCACCTGCACCTTCTGCCACGGCGACAGCGCCTTGTAGGCGTCGCGCAGCGCATCGCGCGAGCGCTTCTCGAGACGGGCGATCTCATCGCCGACATCGACCGCCTCGCCGTTCTCGGCAAGCTTCTTCAGCTCAAGGATCTTGCCTTCGAGATCCTGCACAGGCTTTTCGAAATCGAGGTAATTGTACATTCTTGGGCGGACCGGCAAGTCGGAAGGCAATGACTGACGCAAGCCTGAAAATGCAGGCTGGGCGCGGTGGAACGTCGTTCTCACATAGCGACATGACGCCTAGTCGGCAAGCGGATGATGATCGTTGACCAGACGCACCAGCCGCTCCTCCAGCACATGCGTGTAGATCTGCGTCGTTGAAATATCGGCATGGCCGAGCAACTGCTGCACGGCCCTGAGATCAGCGCCGTTCTGCAAGAGATGGCTGGCGAAAGCATGGCGCAGCACATGCGGCGATATCTTCGCCGCGGCAATGCCGGCCCGAGCGCCAAGCCCTTTCAGCTCGCGGGCAAAGACCTGTCTCGAGAGATAGCCGCTGTCGGAGGCAGCCGGAAACAGGAACGGGCTGTCGGCAAGAGCCGGCACCGCCCCCCGTGCGGCAAGCCATGTCCGCATCGCGGTGCGCGCCTTGGCCGACAGCGGCACCATGCGCTCCTTGTTGCCCTTGCCGCGGACCATGAAGAAGCGGTCGTCGCGCTGTGCCACCGTCACGGGAAGGCCGACCAGCTCCGAAACGCGCAAGCCGGTGGCGTAGAGCACCTCGACCAGCGCGTGCAGGCGCAGCGCCGCCAGCCTGTCGCCGTCATGCATGGAGGGGTCCATCGCCTCCTGCGCCGCGCGGTCGAGCAGCCGGCCGGTATCGGCCTCGCTCATCGTCTTAGGCAGCGGCCGGCCTTTCTTCGGACTGTCCAGCGTGCCGGTCGGATCGTCACCGCGCAGGCCTTCGGCGTAGAGGAACTGGAAGAACTGCCGGATCGCCGACAATTTGCGCGCCTGCGAGCTGGCGGCAAAGCCGCGCGCGGCGATGTCGTCGAGATAGGCACGGATGTCGGCGCTGGTGGCAGCGGCAAGCCCACCGCCGATCCCGGCGGAAGCGTCTTCGAGGTCGCGGCGGTAGGAGGAAAGCGTGTTTTCGGCCGCGCCGCGCTCGGCGCTCATCATCTCCAGGAAGGCTTCGATGCGGGCGGCGCTGTTCATTTTTTGGGATTGAGCTTTTCCGGAGGGATACGCACGCTCATTTCCGCCTTTCTCGGCTCGACGAACATGACCAGGGCGAACATCGCGCCATAGACAATGCCGGCCAGAATCGCGAGCGTCACGACAAAGCGAAACAGTGTTGGCATTAATTTTCGCCCGTCGTCTTATTCTGCATTTCCAACCCTGTGCCCTTATGAGACGCCAATCCGGCCAATTCAAGGGTGAAGCCCATAGTCCCGGTTGCGCCGCGCTTGACGCAAACAGGCTTTTGATGTCGATACGCCGCCAAAGAGGCCCTAGAAGCATGAACGCGCTACCAGCAAATCCTCCGGGCGAGAGCCATGCCGCGCTGCTCGGCCGGCTGGGCGGCCGTTCCATCGTCTTTGTCGGGCTGATGGGCGCCGGCAAGACGGCGATCGGCCGCAAGGTGGCGGCGATGCTGGCACTACCCTTCATCGACAGCGACCAGGAGATCGAAACTGTTTCGCGCATGAGCGTCCCGGACCTGTTCGAGCGCTATGGCGAGGCGGAGTTCCGAGCACTGGAGCAGCGCGTCATCCTGCGTGTGCTGGAGCACGGGCCGCAGGTGCTGTCGACCGGCGGCGGCGCCTTCATGAACGCGCAGACGCGCGAGGCGATCGCCAGCCATGGCGTTTCGGTTTGGCTGAAAGCCGAGATCGACCTGTTGATGGAGCGCGTTTCCAAGAAACAGAACCGGCCGCTGCTGAAAAGCGCCGATCCACGCGCCGTGCTGGAACGGCTGATGGCGGAACGCTACCCGGTTTATGCCGCGGCCGATGTCATCGTGCCGACCCGCGACGACCGCAAGGAGATCATTGCCGCCGAAGTGGTGGACGCGCTGCGCGGCCATCTCGGCATTGCCGACATTGACGAGGTGCGGTCGTGAGCGCTGATGCAACGGTCTCTGTCGAAGTCGGGCTTGGCGAGCGTGCCTACGATATTTTGATCGGTCCCGGCCTGCTGTCACGCGCCGGCGCCGAGATTTCGCGCCGTCTGCCGGGGACGCGGGCGGCGGTCGTCACCGACGAAAACGTCGCGGCCGCGCATCTCGCGACGCTTGCGGCCGGCCTGGCAAGCGGTGGCATCCAACATGCCGTCATCACGTTGCCGCCAGGCGAAAAGACCAAGAGCTTTGCGCATCTCGAAGAGGTGGTCGATGGCGTGTTGGCCGCCAAGCTGGAGCGCGGCGACGTCGTCATCGCGCTCGGCGGCGGCGTCATCGGCGACCTGGCCGGCTTTGCCGCCGGCATCGCGCGGCGCGGCATGAATTTCGTGCAGGTTCCGACCTCGCTGCTGGCGCAGGTCGATTCCTCCGTCGGCGGCAAGACCGGCATCAACAGCAAGCGCGGCAAGAACCTCGTCGGGGTGTTCCACCAGCCCAAGCTGGTGCTGGCCGATACCGAAGTGCTCGACACGCTGCCGATCCGCGAGTTTCGCGCCGGCTATGCCGAACTGGCCAAATACGGGCTGATCGACCGGCCGGAGTTCTTCGCCTGGCTGGAAGAAAACTGGCGCCAAGTGTTTGCCGGCGGGCCGGAGCGGGCTGCGGCCATCGCCGAGGCCTGTCGTGCCAAGGCCGACGTCGTTGCCCGCGACGAGTTCGAGACCGGCGACCGCGCCCTGCTCAATCTCGGCCACACCTTCGGCCATGCACTGGAGGCGGCGACCGGCTATGACGGCGCACGGCTCGTGCATGGCGAAGGCGTCGCCATCGGCATGGCGCTGGCGCACCGCTTTTCCTCAAGGCTCAATTTGGCGAGCCCCGACGATGCGGCGCGCGTCGAGGCGCATCTTCGCGCCGTCGGCCTACCCTGGCGCATGGCCGACATTCCGGGCGAATTGCCCGACGCCGAGCAGCTGTTCTCCTTCATCACCCAGGACAAGAAGGTGTCGCGCGGCGCGCTGACCTTCATCCTGACGCGCGGCGTCGGACAGGCCTTCATCGCCAGGGATGTGCCGGCCTCGGAAGTGCTGGCGTTCCTCAGGGAGAACCATCCGGGTCGGCAGGAAAGCCGCCCGGGATGAGTCAGGCCGGCTGGATCGCGGCTGCAGTGCTCGCCGGCCTAGGCCTGCTGGGCTTCGTCCTGCGCCGGCACCTGCTCGCCGCCTTCGGCTATGAGCTGCAGCGCATCGAGCCGCAGCGCTCGGCGCGCGAGGAACTGCGCGGCGCCGTCGACGATTTCCGCCGCGACGGCCAGGTGGTGCGCGAGGACCGCGCCCGCATCGGCGGCCTGTTCGACCTCGAGGAGCTCGAAGTGTCGGACGTCATGGTCCACCGCACCAATATGCGCTCGGTCAATGCCGATGACCCGCCCGAAGCGGTGGTTCGCGAGATCCTGCAGAGCCCGCACACCCGCATGCCGTTGTGGAAGGGTTCGCTCGACAACATTGTTGGCGTGCTGCACGCGAAGGATCTGCTGCGCGCGCTGAACGAGGTCGGCAACGATTTCTCCCGGATCGACGTGATGAAGATCGCATCTAAACCGTGGTTCGTGCCCGACACCACGACGCTGCAGGAGCAGCTCAACGCCTTCCTGCGCCGCAAGGCGCATTTCGCCATCGTCGTCGACGAATATGGCGAGGTCGAAGGGCTGGTGACGCTGGAGGACATCATCGAGGAGATCGTCGGCGAGATCGCCGACGAGCACGATATCGACATCCAGGGTGTCAAGCAGGAGGCCGACGGCTCCGTCGTCGTCGACGGCACGGTGCCGATCCGCGACCTGAACCGGGCGCTCGACTGGCACCTGCCGGACGAGGAAGCCACCACCATTGCCGGCCTCGTTATCCACGAGGCGCAGTCGATCCCGGACGAAAAGCAGGCCTTTACGTTTCACGGCAAGCGCTTCGTCGTCATGAAGCGCGACAAGAACCGAATCGCGCGGCTGAGGATCAAGCCGGTAATGCTTGGCGAATGACAGCGCGCATCTTGCGGCACCTGTGGGCGGTCAGGAGTCTATGACAATCGATCGGCGAAGCCTGCTTCTGGTGTCGATGGCGGCGCTGTTGCCGGGGCAGGCGGCGGCATTGCGGCTGCGTTCGCCGTCGCCCGAAACCTTCGACTATGGGCCGGCCAAGCTCGACATCTATTCCCGCGACGGCGCAAGCGGCCTGCCGGTCGTCTTCTTCGTCCATGGCGGCGCCTGGCGGGTCGGCAGTCGCGGCAACGTCAATGCCAAGCCGCAATTCCTGCTCGACAATGGCTTCTGCTTCGTCTCGATCGACTACCGGATGCTGCCCGAGGCCGACGTCGCCACCCAGGCGGCGGATGTCGAACTGGCCTATCGCTACGTCCGCGCCAACATCGCCAGGCATGGCGGCGATCCGGACCGGATCGTCGCGATGGGCCATTCGGCCGGCTGCCATCTCGTCGCATTGACCGGCCTGCGCGGCGGCCTGCCCGGGGTCGCGGCGCTGGTCCTCGACGACACCAGGGCTTACGACCTGGAGGCATTGGCCAGGAGCGGCGGCATGGCAGGGGTCTATGCCCGCGCCTTTCCCGATCCGGCGCAGTGGCGCGCGCTGTCGCCTGTCACCTATGTGGAAGGCCGCAAGCACCCGCCGACCTTCATCGCCCATTCACGGGCGAAAGCCCGCGCGGCGGACGCGGAGGCCTTCGCCGGGCGTCTGCGCGCCACCGGAACCAGGGTCACGCTGTTCGACGGCAGCGCCTATTCGCACATGTCGATCAATCGCGACTTCGGCACCGAAGGCGATGCATTGACCACAGCGGTGATGGCCTTCTTGAGGTCGAGCGTCGGCTGATCTACCAGCGGGTCTTTTCGCCGGGCGCCGCCGGCTCGATCGCCAGGGCATGCACGCCGGATTCAACTCCTCGGCCAGCAGATCGTTGACGGCGCGGTGACGCTCGACGCGGCTCATGCCGGCAAAGGCTGGCGCGACGATGCGGATGCGGAAATGCGTCTCGCCGGCGCCGTCGAAGGCAGCGTGATGGCCGGAATCCGCGTGATGATGACCGGCATGGAGATGGCTTTCGTTGATGACGTCCAGCCGTTCCGGCGAAAACGCCTTTTTCAGCTTATCTTCCATCGTTGCCTGTATGGACATCGTCGCTTCCCTTCACCACATCTATGTCATCGCACAAAATTCGCCATTCGCCGGTTTTATGCCGCGATTCAGCGGTTAGGGCGATCATCGCGAAAATGTCAATTCTTGTTTCGCATCCGCGAACGGCCCATAAATGGGTGAGATGAAGCCGTACCCAAAATATTTCGAGAAGATTCGCATCCGCCCGGAGAAGGACGCGGAGCTGAAGTCGCGTTCGCCGATCTGCCAATGGGATGGCTGCAAGGAGGCCGGTACCCACCGCGCGCCGGTCGGGCGGATGAAGGAAGGCGAGTATTTCCAGTTCTGCTTCGACCATGTGCGCGAGTACAACAAGGGCTTCAATTATTTCTCGGGCGTTCCGGATACCGAGATCGCGCGCTTCCAGAAGGAAGCCATGACCGGCCACCGGCCGACCTGGAAAATGGGCGTCAACGGCGCCTCGACACGCTCCTCGCCCGACTTCGCCCAGGCGCGTTCCGGCCGTGCCGGCTACTACAATCGCATGCGCGATCCCTTCGACCTGTTCAAAGGCCCGAAGGACCCGCGCGAAGCACGCGAGCGCAAGGCCAAGCCGCTTGAGGCCAAGGCACTGGAAACGCTTGGCCTTGATACAAAGGCAAGTGGCAAGGATATCAAGGCGCGCTATAAGGAACTTGTGAAACGCCACCATCCGGATGCGAATGGCGGCGACAGAGGTTCGGAAGACCGGTTCCGCGATGTGCTCCAGGCGTATCGCGTGCTCAAGCAGGCAGGTTTGTGCTGAGCGACCTTACGGTTCGTGTCGCTTTCCAACTTTCATAGGGTTGGAAAAGGCTCTAAGACCGCCCCCGAACAAAATCGATTGCCAGCGAAACGCGGCGTTTCGCTTGTGGAGACGTGATAGAGATGAACAAGGTCGATCGCGACATCGCCAACCTGCCCGACACCACGGTGTCGGTGAAGGAGACATTCGGCTTCGACTCCAAGATGGTGGTGCCGGCCTATTCGGTGACGAGCGAGCATGTGCCCGACATCGATCCGGACTACCTGTTCGACAAGAACACGACGATGGCGATCCTCGCCGGCTTTGCCTATAACCGCCGCGTCATGGTGTCGGGCTATCACGGCACCGGCAAGTCGACGCATATCGAGCAGGTCGCCGCCCGCCTCAACTGGCCTTGCGTGCGTGTCAACCTCGACAGCCATGTCAGCCGTATCGATCTCGTCGGCAAGGATGCCATCGTCGTCAAGGAAGGGCTGCAGATCACCGAATTCCGCGACGGCATCCTGCCCTGGGCCTATCAGCACAATGTCGCGCTGTGCTTCGACGAGTACGATGCCGGCCGCCCGGACGTGATGTTCGTCATCCAGCGCGTGCTGGAATCGTCGGGCCGGCTGACGCTGCTCGACCAGAGCCGGGTTATCCGCCCGCATCCGGCCTTCCGGCTGTTTTCGACCGCGAATACGGTCGGGCTCGGCGACACCACAGGCCTCTACCACGGCACCCAGCAGATCAACCAGGCGCAGATGGACCGCTGGTCGATCGTCACTACGCTGAACTATTTGCCGCACGACAATGAAGTGAACATCGTGCTGGCCAAGGCCAAGCATTATCGCGACGGCAAGGGCAAGGAGATCGTCAACAAGATGGTTCGTGTCGCCGACATGACGCGCTCGGCCTTCATCAACGGCGATTTGTCGACGGTTATGAGCCCGCGCACGGTTATCACCTGGGCCGAGAATGCCGAAATCTTCGGCAATATCGGCATGGCGTTCCGGCTGACCTTCCTCAATAAATGCGACGAGCTGGAACGCTCGCTGGTCGCCGAGTTCTACCAGCGCGCCTTCGGCGAAGATTTGCCGGAATCGGCGGCGAATGTGGTGCTGGGCTAAGCAGAGTCTCGATGGCGGGTCCGGGCGACAACACACGAAACAAATCCAAGACCGGCGCTGAGGCCGACAGCTTCAAGCGCGCGGTTACCGTCTGCATGCGCGCCATCGCCGGCGACAAGGATCTCGAGGTCGGTTTCGCCAAGGACCGGCCGGCGCTGGCCGGCAGTCGCGCCCGGCTGCCCGAACTGCCGAAGAAGGCATCGAAGGCGGATATCGCCATTACCCGCGGGCTCGGCGATTCCATGGCGCTGAAGCGCGCCTGCCATGATACGCGCATCCACACCAGGCTGGCGCCGGAAGGCAAACAGGCCCGCGCCATCTACGACGCGGTCGAGCAGGCCCGGGTCGAGGCGATCGGCAGCCGCGCCATGCAGGGCGTTGCCGACAATATCGGCTCGATGCTCGAGGACAAATACGCCAGGGCCAACCTCGCCGACGTCAAGGACAAGGCCGACGCGCCGATCGAGGAGGCGCTGGCGCTGATGGTGCGCGAAAAGCTGACCGGCCGCACTGTGCCGAAGAGCGGCGAACGGCTGGTCGATCTCTGGCGCCCTTGGGTCGAGGAAAAAGCCAGTGCCGATCTGGACGGGCTGTCGGCAAAGCTCGACGACCAGCAGGCGTTCGCCCGCGTCGTGCGCGAGATGCTCGCCTCCATGGAAATGGCGGAGGAGCTCGGCGACGACCAGGAGACGGAAGACTCCGAGGACAACGACGAAAACCAGCCGCAAGGCGAGGAGCAGAGCGAGGAGGGCGGCGAAGACGATTCGGGCTCCGAGCAGTCGCAGTCCGAGGATACCGAGGCATCGTCGGACGACGAGCAATCGGCCGAGACGGAAGCCTCCGACGCCACCGCCGAGGATCTCTCCGACGACGACGACGCCGATGCGGAGACGCCCGGCGAGGCGCGCCGCAACGACAATCCCTTCACCAATCTGCCGAAAGAGATCGACTACAAGGTCTTCACCACGGCCTTCGACGAGACCGTTGGTGCAGAGGAACTGTGCGAGGAGGAGGAGCTCGACCGGCTGCGCGCCTTCCTCGACAAGCAGCTCGCCAACCTTTCCGGCGTCGTCGGGCGGCTGGCCAACCGGCTGCAGCGCCGCCTGATGGCGCAGCAGAACCGCTCCTGGGATTTCGACCTCGAAGAAGGCTATCTCGATCCGGCACGGCTGGTGCGCGTCGTCATCGACCCGATGCAGCCTCTGTCCTTCAAGCAGGAGCGCGATACCAAATTCCGCGACACGGTGGTGTCGCTGGTGCTCGACAATTCGGGTTCAATGCGCGGCCGGCCGATCACGGTCGCCGCGACCTGCGCCGACATCCTGGCGCGCACGCTGGAACGCTGCGGCGTCTCGGTCGAAATCCTCGGCTTCACCACCCGCGCCTGGAAGGGCGGGCAGGCGCGCGAGAAATGGCTGAAGGAAGGCAAACCGCCGAACCCCGGCCGGCTCAACGATCTGCGCCACATCATCTACAAATCCGCCGACCATCCGTGGCGGCGGGCGCGCCGCAATCTCGGCCTGATGATGCGCGAGGGCCTGCTCAAGGAAAACATCGACGGCGAGGCGCTGCTGTGGGCGCACAACCGGCTGATCGCGCGGCCGGAGCAGCGCAAGATCCTGATGATGATCTCCGACGGCGCGCCGGTCGACGATTCGACGCTGTCGGTCAACCCCGGCAATTATCTCGAGCGGCATCTGCGGGCCATCATCGAACTCATCGAGACGCGCTCTCCGGTCGAGCTTTTGGCCATCGGCATCGGCCACGACGTCACCCGCTACTATCGCCGCGCCGTCACCATCGTCGATGCCGAAGAACTGGCCGGCGCCATGACCGAGCAGCTGGCCTCGCTGTTCGCCGAGGAAACCGTGCGCGACACGCGGCGCGGCGGCATGCGGCGCGCCGGATGATTTTTTCCCGCGGCGGCTTTTGGCAGAAGCTTTTGGCCGCCATTGCGTTGTTAGGCATCAGTTTGGCGCCACCTGTCGCTGCCGGCCCGGCCTCGGTCGAGCCGGCCGAAATCACGGCACGGCCGATCAGCGAATTCCACATCGGCCGGCCGGACAAACAGTTCGGGCCGCTCGAATTCATCGGCGGGCTCGAAATGACCTCGTCGACGCGCGATTTCGGCGCGCTGTCGGCACTTCGGTTCCTCGAGCCCGGCAGCGATTTCATCGGCGTCGCCGACACCGGCTTCTGGTTCTTCGGCACCCTCGTCCACGATGCCGAGAAGCGGCCTTCCGGCATCCAGAATTTTCGCATGCAGCAGATGGTCGATGCGGCCGGTCAGCCGATCGACGAGAAATGGGCGGTCGATGCCGAAGGCCTCGCGGTCAAGGACGGCATTGCCACGGTCGGTTTCGAGGGCGATCACCGTATCGCAGAGTTCAAGATCGATCCGGACGGCATGAAGGCGCCGTTCAGGCAATTGGGCTTCCTGATTCCAGCCTGGGAACTTCGCCGCAATCGCGGCTTTGAGACCGTCACCCGCGCCCATCCTTACGGACAGCACGCGGGCGGACTGGTCGTGGTGTCGGAAAAGAGCCTCGACAAGGCCGGCAACATCTTTGCCGCGATCATCGAAGGGCCGCACAAGGGCGTCTTCACCGTCAAGCGCAATGGCGATTTCGACATCACCGACGGCGCCTTCCTGCCGGACGGCGACCTGTTGCTTCTGGAGCGCAGTTTTTCGATGGCCGGCGGCGTCAAGATGCGGCTGCGGCGCATCTATGGCGAAGGCGTCGAGAAGGGCGCCGTCGCCGACGGGCCGGTGCTGCTCGAAGCCGACATGGGCTACCAGATCGACAACATGGAAGCGCTCGACGTCTGGACCCGCGACGATGGCGCGCTGATCGTGTCGCTGATGTCCGATGACAACCACTCGATCCTGCAGCGCAATCTTTACCTGGAATTTGTGCTGCACGAGGATTGACGCGCGACAGGCCTGCTGGCTGACAGCATCGCTGGCATTTCCGCGCCGTTTTGCAGCGCAGCCAATTTCCCCTGGCAATGACCCGCGTCGCGGGTTCCAGCCGGCTGTCACCATCTGCAAAAATACTTTAGTCGTGACTTGACAATTTGTGTCATCAGCGAAATACTCAAGTCCATGCTTAAGTATTCCGAGATCGACAGCATCCTGCGGGCTCTTGCCGAGCCGACGCGCCGGGCAATCCTGGAAAGGCTGAGCCGCGGGCCGGCCACCGTCAGCCAGTTGGCGGAGCCGTTCGGCATGACCTTCGCCGCCGTACTCCAGCATCTCCAGGCGCTGGAAGCGTGCGGGCTGATCCGCAGCGAGAAGGTCGGACGCGTGCGCACCTGCCGGATCGAGCCCGGCGGGCTGGCCCCGCTCGCCGACTGGATCGCCGCGCGCCGTACACTGGCCGAACGCCAGCTCGACCGTCTCGGCCAGATCCTGGCGGAGACTGACCAACCGGACGCAACACTCCACGACCAGGAAAAGGACGACAAGAAATGAACCAGATTGCCCCCGTGAACGACCAGTCCGTCATCCATTCAAGCTTCACGATCGAGCGGACCTACCCGCAATCGCGCGAACGCGTCTTCCTCGCCTTTGCCGACAAGGCGACGGTGCGGCGTTGGCGCGTCGAAGGCGACGGCTTCACCATCGCCGAATTCACCTTCGATTTCCGTGTCGGCGGCAGCGAGGTTTCGCGGTTCAGCTACCAGGGCGGCCCGGAGATCAGGCTCGATGCGCAGTTCCAGGACATCGTCCCTGACCGGCGCATCGTATTTTCATACCGGATGGCGGTCGGGGCGCAGCCGCTGTCGGCGTCGCTCACTACGGTCGAGCTTGCACCTTCCGGCGAGGGCACCCGCCTGACCTATACCGAACAGGGTGCGTTTTTCGATGGCGTCGATTCAGCGCAAGGACGCGAGGAGGGCACGCGCGGGCTGCTGCAGGCGCTTGCCGCCGAGCTTCAGAAGGCGAAGTAGAGGTTCGTGGGCGTGGCGGGCGGCGTGCAACAAGGCCGGCCCGGATTGCGAGGTGGCCTATTGCCCCTTGGTCGCGAGCCAGACGATGTGACGGGCGCCGCGCTTGCCGTGAGCCCGCACCTTGACCTCCTCGACCGTGAAGCCGGCCTGCTTGAGCCTTCGGGTGAAGCCTGCGTCAGGGCCCTGCGACCAGACCGCCAGCACACCGCCGGGCTTGAGAGCTGCTCTCGCGCTGATCAGGCCGGCTGCGCTGTAGAGCGCATCGTTGGCCTTGTAGACGATGCCCTCGGGGCCGTTGTCGACATCGAGCAGGATCGCGTCCCAGGTCGATGCTTGCGAACGGATGAGCTGACCGACATCGGCCTCGCGAATGCCGACACGCCGGTCGTCAAGGCAACCGTCGAAAACTTCGGCCATCAGGCCGCGCGCCCAAATCACGACTGCCGGCACCAGTTCGGCAACGGCGACCTGCGCATCGTCGCCGAGCTCGGCCAGCGCCGCGCGCAAGGTAAAGCCGATGCCGAGGCCGCCGATCAGGATGTTCGGGGTCCGGCGGCCGGCAATCCTTTGGCAGGACAGTTTCGCCAGCGCCTCTTCGGAACCGCTGAGCCGGCTGTTCATCAGCTCGTTGGCGCCAAGCATGATCGAGAATTCGCCGCCGCGCCGCTTCAGGCGGAGTTCCCGTCCGCCGTCAGGCGTTTTTGCCGAATCAAGGTGGACCCAAGGGATCATGCTCGATAGCCTTTGAGCATGATCTTGTCCGAAAACCGGTTCCCACTTTTCGCTAACGCGGACCTTTGGTTCGGGATCATGCTGCCAGTGCCGGTTGGCTCCAGCGGGCGGCAAGCAGCCGGTAGGGGATCAGCGCCACCACCGCTATGACCAGCTTGACGCCGAGATCGCCGAGCGCCCAGGAAATCCAGCGCATCGTCTCGACCGGCAGCACGCCCATCAGCGGCGCGGTTTCCAGCGCAAAGCCGTCGTTGGGCCCGGCGAAGGCGAACGCCGCCGCGAAGGCGACGGTGAAAAACACCACCGTATCGAAAACGGAGCCGACCAGCGTGCCGACGATCGGCGCGCGCCACCAGCTCTGCCGGCGCAGCCGGTTGAATACGGTGACGTCGAGCAACTGCGCGGTGAGGAAGGCGGCGCCCGAGGCAGCGGCAATGCGCACCAGCCGGTCGGCGGCGGTCTCGAATTCGATCAGGCCGTGGCGAAACAGCAGCGGTGGGATGACGATCGAGCAGATCACCGCTGTCATGAAGCCGACAAAGACGATCCTGCGCGCCACCGCCGGCCCATAGCGGCGGTTGGCGAGATCGGTGACCAGGAAGGAGAACGGATAGGTGAAGGCGCCCCAGGTCAGGATGTCGGCCAGCGACAGCCCGCCGATTGAACCTTGCATCGGGAACTGCACGAGGATGTTCGAGGCCACGACGACGAGCGCCATGGCCGCCACGAAGGGCAGGTACCGCGAGAGGAAAATCATTTTTTTATCCTGGGTAATGGAACCAGCGGAACGCGATCCGGAGTTCGGACCCCGCCCTGGAAGGCGCTGCCGCCGAAAAACTCAGGCGGCCGGCTGCTCGGCGATCTTCTTGGCGATCTGCTTCTTCAATAGGCGGGCGCGCTGCGACAATTCCTTGGCATCGGCCTTGGCCAGGAAGGCGTCGAGGCCGCCGCGATGCTCGACCGAACGCAATGCGTTGGCCGAAATGCGCAGGCGCACGTTCTGGTTCAGCGCTTCCGAGATCAGCGTCACATTGACGAGATTGGGCAGGAAGCGACGCTTGGTCTTGTTGTTGGCGTGGCTCACATTGTTGCCGGACATGACTGCCTTGGCAGTGAGTTCGCAGGTGCGGGACATGGTTCTAACCTTCGGTTCTCGGTCCTGGCCAAACATTCGACCCGCGCCGGGTGGCGCGCGGTTTCGGTCAGGCGGCCTTATGGAAAAAGTTGGCGTTCCATAGTTGCATTTCGCCGAGGCGTCAAGCTTGGGGTTGGTTAGTGCCAAGGGAATCAATCAAAAGATGACCGATGCCGGCGCTGCCCCTCATCCGCCTGCCGGCACCTTCCCCCGTATAGTGACGGGGAGAAGTGCCCGGCAGGGCGATGAGGGGCTGCGCAAACCTGTCGCGATTTTCCAGGTGGCCACATTTTGTTCTTGCTTTGTGCCGGCAGCTATGCTACTAATTTCGGTATGGTGCTAATTGGCTCCAACGACCCGCCCGTCGAGGCGGGTTTTTTATTTCTGGCCCTGGACCCTCCCCAGCGTTCCCTGCCGACGCCGCCTTTCACATTAAGGCCGGAATTCAGCCTATAAGCGGTCGCACAGGGACATGCCAGACCGGAGCCGCCCGTCCGGTCGACAATCAAGGACCCGCCATGCCTCGTTCTTTCCTCCATGCCCTGGTCGTGCTGTTGGCCGCCGCGTTGCCGACGACGGCTTCGGCCGAGCCGCAATCCTTCACGGGCGAATATTCGGTGTCGTTCCTCGGCCTCTCCGTGGCCAAGGCGAAATTCTCCAGCCATTACGAGGATGACACCTATTCGATCGAGGGCAGCGTTTCCGCCGCCGGGCTCGCCACTTTGTTCGACGATACGCGAGGCACGATCTCGTCGAAGGGCAAGATTTCGGGCAAGCAGTTGCAGCCGCAAGCGTTCCACGCCGACTACACGTCCGGCAAGAAGGCATCGATGATCGACATCCAGTTTGCCAACGGCGTCGTCACCTCGACCAAGGTCGTGCCTGAGCCGAAGAAGCGCAATCCCGAGAATTGGATACCGCTGGTCGGCAGCCATCTCGTATCGGTCCTCGATCCGATGGCCGCCACCGTCATCCATGCCGACAGCCTCGACCAGGTCTGCGGGCGCACGGTGAAGCTCTATGACGGCGAAATGCGTGCCGATCTGAAACTGACCTACGAGTCCAAAGGGTCGATCTCGGTGGCCGGCTACAAGGGCGATACGGTCACCTGCAGGCTGGGCTTCGAGCCGGTGGCCGGCTACCGCAAGAACCGCAAGGCGCTGAATTACCTGAAGAAACGCAGCCGCATCATGGTGACGTTTGCACCGGTCGGCCAAAGCGGCGTATATGCGCCGATCCGCGCCACGGTCAGCACGCAAATCGGCCCGTTGACGATCAGCGCGGAGCGGTTCGAAGCAAACGAATAGGCGTGATGGTGCGCCGCCAACGATGGGCAGGGGGCGACGGGTATGGCGCGCGCAACACTGATCGGCTTCTCCGCGGTCGCCATGTGGGCGCTGCTGGCGCTGCTTACGGATGCTTCGGGCGCCGTGCCGCCGTTCCTGCTTTCGGCAATCACCTTCACGATCGGCACTTGCGTCGGGCTGTTTGCCCGGCTGTTCATGCCGGCAGCCGACGGGGCCGCGAAGATACCGCGCCAGGTCGAAATACCACGCAAAGTCTGGGTGATCGGCATTGCCGGCCTGTTCGGCTACCACTTCTTCTACTTCACCGCGCTGCGCAATGCGCCGGCCGTCGAGGCCAGCCTGATCGCCTATCTGTGGCCGCTGCTGATCGTGCTGGGGTCGGCGCTGATGCCGGGCGAGCGGTTGGCCTGGAACCACGTCGCCGGCGCGCTGCTCGGCCTTGCCGGCACGGTCCTGATCGTCACCAAGGGCGGCGGGCTTGCCTTCGATGCGCGTTATGCCTTCGGCTATGCAATGGCCGGCGTCTGCGCGGTGCTGTGGTCGTCCTATTCGCTGTTGTCGCGGCGCTTCCCGTCGGTGCCGACCAGCATCGTCACCTGGTTCTGCGCCGCCACCGCGGCCCTTTCGCTCGTCTGCCATCTGTTGCTGGAAGAAACGGTGCTGCCCAACGGCGCCGGCCAGTGGCTCGCCGTGCTCGGCCTTGGTCTGATGCCGGTGGGGGCGGCGTTCTATGCCTGGGACATCGGCGTCAAGCGCGGCAACATCCAGGTGCTGGGGGCGGCGAGCTATGCCGCGCCGCTGCTGTCCACCCTGGTGCTGATCGCCGCCGGCTTCGCCGAGCCGTCATGGCGCATCCTCGCCGCCTGCGTGCTGATCACCGGCGGCGCGGCACTGGCGGCGAAATCGCTGTTCCTGCGCAAGAGGGCCGCGAGCGAGGCAAACGCATGATGCCGTTTTCCGGCGGCATCGATGCCAATGCCAATGCGACGCTGCTGTTTTCGCTGGCGGCGGCGGTGATTTACGCGTTCAGCCTCGGCATGCCGCCGCGGCTGGCGCGGTCGGCGGCAAGGACATTGGCGGTGGCGATGCTGGCGGTGCTGGTCGCGCAGCAGGGCGGCCCATGGCTGCTCGTCGCCGCGCTGGCGCTCAGCGCCGTCGGCGACGCCTTCCTGTCGCGGGACGGCGAGAAGGCATTTCTTGGCGGCACGGCCAGTTTTCTTGCCGCGCATGTGCTTTACGTCGTGCTGTTCCTGCGCGCCGGCAGCGGCCTCGGGCTGCTCTCGGCCGAACCGTGGCGAGGAATTATTGCCCTGGCGATGGCCGTGTTGGCGCTGGCGATGATTTTCGCGCTCTGGCGCCGCACCGGCCCGGCCTTGCGTTTGCCGATTGGCATCCATGCCGCGGCGCTGCTTGGCATGGGCATTGCGGCGCTCACCCTGAACAGCGTCTGGGTCGTCGGCGGCGTCATCCTGCTCATGCTGTCCGACGGGCTGCACGCCGCGGAAAAGTTCCTGCTGCCCGCCATCTCGGCGCACCGCATTTGGGTGCGCCATGGGGTCTGGGCGCTGTATTATGCCGGCCAGCTGGCGATCACGCTGGGTTTGCTGCTGGGGTAGGTGCCTAGGGCGTTCCCGGTAGCCAGCCTGGTTCGGCGAGTTCGAAGGCGGAGAAATCGAAACCCGGCGCCACGGTGCAGCCGACCAGGGTCCATTCGCCGAGGCTGCGTGCCGACTGCCACCAGCCTGCCGGCACGACGATCTGCGGCCGCTCGCCCGCGGCAAGTGCCGTACCGAGGATCTCCTCGATGACGGGACCGCCTTCTCGGTGTATCGATAGCGCCAGCGGCGCGCCGTCATAGAAGTGCCAGACCTCGGCCGCGTCTCTGACCCGGTGCCAGGCCGACAATTGGTCCTTCTCGAGGAGGAAATAGATCGCCGTCGAATGGCCGCGCGTGCCTGCCGCGCCGCCGCGAAAGGTCTCGGCATACCAGCCGCCTTCCGGATGCGGCTTCAGGCCGAGCAGGGCGATGATTTCGGCGGAACTGGTCATGACCCTAGCTCCTGGCGCCGCTCAGAAATTGTCCTTGCGCTTGCGGATCTCGGCGAACACTTCGGCATCCGAGGCGTTCTCCAGGCCGAGATGCCTGCGGATCGCCGGATCGTGCCAGCGCAGGAACGGATTGGTCGACAGTTCCTCGCCGATCGTCGTCGGCAGCGTCGGCTTGCCGTCGGCGCGCAGCGCCTCGACCTTGGCGGCACGCTCTTTCAGCGCCGAATTGGTCGGGTCGACGGTGAGCGCGAAACGGGCATTGGCCAGCGTATACTCATGGCCGCAATAGACGACCGTGTCGGCCGGCAGCGCCGCGAGCTTCTTCAGGGATTCGTACATCACCGGCGGCTTGCATTCGAGCAGCCGCCCACAGCCGAGCGCAAACAGCGTGTCGGCGGCGAATGCCACTTTCGACGCCGGCAGATGATAGGTGACATGGCCGGCGGTATGGCCGGGTGTGGCGATGACCTCGATCCGCTCGTCGCCGAGACGGACGACCGAGCCTTGCTCGACAGTTTCGTCGATGCCGGGAATCTTTGCCTTTTCGGCTTCCGGCCCGACAATGCGCAGCTTGAAACGCTCCTTCAGCGCCAGATTGGCCTCGACGTGGTCGAGATGGTGGTGAGTGGTCAGGATCATCGTCGGGGTCCAGCCGGTGCGCTTGATCGCCGCCAGGATCGGCGCCTCCTCGGGCGCATCGATGAGCGCCGTCTGACTGCTTTTCGGGTCATGCACCAGCACGCCGAAATTGTCGCTGCGGCACATGAATTGTTCGATCTCGACCGGCATCGCATCTCTCCCTTTATTGCCGCAGACATAGGGCGCCTGCCAGCCGATGTCATCTGCCTTTGTTGAACTTGGACTGCTTCGAAGCTACCGTCCGCGCATGCATTCAGACATTGTCGATCTCCGTTCGTTTTATTCGACCACGCTCGGCCGCCTGGCCGAACGCTCGATCACCATGGCGCTGTCCTCGATATGGGCCGTCGTGCCCAACGAGCGGCTGGTCGGCCTCGGCTACACCTTGCCGTGGCTGGAGCGCTTCGGCAGCGATGCCGAGCGCGTCTTTGCCTTCATGCCGGCGACACAGGGCGCGGTGGTCTGGCCGGCGACGGGGCCGACGGCGACCGCCCTGGTCTTCGACGAGGAACTGCCGCTGGTCGATTCCTGCATCGACCGCATGCTGCTCGTCCATTCGCTCGAACATGTCGAGAACCCGCGCGAGACGCTGAACGAGATCTGGCGGGTGCTGTCGCCGGCCGGCCGTGTCGTCATCGTCGTGCCCAACCGGCGCGGTGTCTGGGCACGCTTCGAGCATACGCCTTTCGGCAATGGCCGACCGTTCTCGCGCGGCCAGCTGACCGAATTGCTGCGCGAAGCGAATTTCACGCCGGCGGCGTGGTCCGATGCGCTGTTCTTCCCGCCGTCGCCGCGACGGTTCATGATGCAGTTCCATAATGTGCTGGAACGCGCCGGCCGGCGCTTCTGGCCGATCTTCTCCGGCGTCATCGTCGTCGAGGCGCAGAAGCGGCTCTATCAAGGCGTGCCGGTCGCCCAGCGCGCGTCCCGCCGCGTCTTCGTGCCGGTTCTCTCGCCGCATGGCGCGCCGACGCTTGGCCGGCTGTCGCGGGCCGAACACCCGGCACCGCCAGGATGACGCGTTCGTGATCCGAGACGTGCTTTTTCACGCCTATCTGACGATATCAGGTTTGCTGTCCGATTGAAGGCCGTGCGGCCGATCCCTATGACCGGTTTGGCATTGCTCCGAATGCAAGGATTTAACCGATGGATGATCGTCCGGATGTCGAGGCCAGCGCCCAGAAGCTTGCCACGTCGATCGAAGCCAGCAGCCTGCGTGAGCAGCTGGCAACAATCAAGATAGCGCTGACCACCTCGCCGGTGCGAAAACAATTGCTTTGGGCAGCGATCGGCATCGTCGCCGTCATCGTGGCGAGCTCGATCGGGCAGGTTCTGCTCAATCGCTGGAACCAGCCTTTCTACGACGCGCTGGCGCGGCGCGACATGCCGGCTTTCCTGCATCAGCTTCTGGTCTTTGCCGGCATCGCCGGCGGGCTTGTGGTGCTCAATGTCGGCCAGACCTGGCTCGACCAGATGCTCCGCCTGAAGCTGCGCGAGGCGCTGACGCTCGACCTGATCGACGAATGGATGCGGCCGGCGCGTGCCTTCCGGCTGACCCATGCCGGCGCCATCGGCGTCAATCCCGACCAGCGCCTGCAGCAGGATGCCGGGCATCTCTCCGATCTTTCCACCGGTCTTGGCATCGGCCTGCTGCAGTCCTGCATCCTGCTTGCCTCGTTCGTTGGCGTCCTGTGGTCGCTGTCTTCCGGATTCGTCTTCCACATAGGCGGCCATTCGCTGGCCATACCCGGCTACATGGTCTGGGCGGCGATCCTTTATGCTGGCACCGCCTCCTGGTTGAGCTGGCTGGTCGGGCGACCGTTGATCCGCTTCAACAACGATCGCTATACGCGTGAGGCGGAGCTGCGCTCCTCGGTGGTTCGCGTCAACGAGAATGTCGATGCCATCGCGCTGGCGCATGGCGAGGCCGATGCCAGGCGCCGGCTCGAATTCGATCTCGGCATGGTGCTGGGCGCCATGCGGCGCATCTACAGCGCCCAAATCAATCTTTCCTGGGTTACCGACACCTATGGCTGGATCACTGTCGTCGCGCCGATTCTGGTCGCCTCACCGGTCTATTTCGCCGGCGATATCAGTTTTGGCGGCTTGATGATGGCAGTCGGCGCTTTCAACCAGGTTCATTCGTCGCTGCGCTGGTTCATCAACAATATCGGCGGCATCGCCGATTGGCGCGCTACGCTGATGCGGGTCGCCGACTTCCGCATCGCGCTTCGCGACACCGACGCGCTGCACCATACGGAAAGGCGCATTTCGTTCGGCGAAAACCCGGACGGCAGCCTGACCTTCGAGAAACTCGAGGTCGCCTCGCCGGAGGGATGCACCAAGCTTGCCGAGCCACATGTCGAAATCCGCGCCGGCGACCGGGTCATGATCACCGGAGATCCGGGCGCCGGCAAGACGCTGTTCTTCCGGGCCATTGCCGGTCTGTGGCCATGGGGCAGCGGACGGATCGGCATGCCGGCCGGAGAAGCGCCGATCTTTGTTCCGCGTACCCCCTATTTCCCGCTCGGCAAGCTGCGCGAGGTGCTCAACCATTCAGACGGCGCGGCGGAGGCGAGCGATGGCGAGATCTCGGAGGTGCTGGCCGATGTCGGGCTGCAACGCCTGTCGTCCTCGCTCGATCGCTCGGCGCGCTGGGAGCGTGAGCTCAGTGACGACGAGCAGCGTCTGCTGGCCTTTGCCAGGCTGGCCTTGCGACGGCCGAAATGGGTGATCATCGACGAGGCGCTGGACGCGTTCGACGGCCCAACGCTGAGGCAAGTGCTGTCGATGCTGGAGAAGCGCCTTCCCGACGCCGCGATCCTCAATATCGGCCGCGGCCAGCACAATGCCCGCTTCTTCCGGCGGGCTTTGACCATCGTCAAAGATGCCGGCCAACCGCCACTCAAGCCGGCCCGTATCAGGGCAGGTGCCATCGAACCGCCCCCGGCGATCGCCTCGGCTGGCCGAAAGAAATAGAAGGCAAGCTTTATTTCGCCGCGATCGCGGCGAAAAACTGTCGCGATCGTTTCAGATGGGAACGTTCCGATCGGCCATGCTTGACGCTCTCGCCCTGCTCGCCTGCCTTGCCTGCACCCCGGCGGCACCTGCGGCCGCGCCGGCCAATCCAATTGCCGTCGATGTCGAGCTGGTGCTGGCCGTCGACATCTCGCAGTCAATGGATGAAAGGGAGTTTGCCCTGCAGCGCGCCGGCTATGTCGCGGCGCTGCGCCACCCCGACTTCATCAACGCCGTGCGTGCCGGCACCTTCGGCCGCATCGCCATCGCCTATTTCGAATGGGCCGGCACCGTCCGCGACGATGCGGTCATTGCCTGGCAGGTCGTCGACAGCAAGGAGAGCGCCAACGCTTTCGCCGACAAGATCGCGGCCCGCCCGTTCAGGAGCTTTCGCGGCACCTCGATTTCCGGTGCTGTGGCTTTCGGCGCCGAGCTTTTCAACGGCACGGCCTTCACCGGCAAACGCCGCGTCATCGACGTCTCGGGGGACGGCCCAAACAACACCGGCTTGCCGGTCACAACGGAGCGCGATGCGGCGCTGGCGAAGGGCATCGTCATCAACGGGCTGCCGATCCTGATCAGCCCGTCACCCACCTTCAGCCATCTCGACCGGTATTATGCCGAATGCGTCACCGGCGGGCCGGGCTCGTTCGTGCTGCCGATCTATGCTGCTTCCGAATTCGCCACCGCCACTCGCCGCAAACTGATCCTCGAGGTCAGCGGCATCGAGTATCCCAAGCTGGATCCGAGGACGATCCGCATCGACGCACCGATCGACTGCCTGCAAGGCGAGCGCGACCGAAGGTTTTTCTCGGACCCGTATTTCCCGGAACTTGACCGATAAGGCTGGCCCAGGGGTAGGTTAGGCTGGTGGCAGGCCGAAGACCGGGAACAGAGATGGCCCGAGCGGCCCTATGAAGATCGTCAAGGAAGCGATCCCGCCCTCGGCTGCGTCGAACACATGCAGGGAATGGGCCCGCCATTCAGGGCCATCGTGGCTGCGGGAATAAACCCCGACCGCCGGCTGGGCATTGGCCCGAGTGGCCAGCGTGCGGAAGCCGCCAAACCTCGGCCAGACGGTCTCGAAAAAACCGCGGATCGCTTCGCGGCCTTGATACCATTCGCGCCAAGGCGGCATTGTGTAGATGGCGTCCTCACGCAGCAGCTCGATCAAGCTGTCGAGATTGGCGGCCTGCCAGGCCTGCATGTAACGTTCGAGCAGCAGGCCTTCTTCGGGGCTGGGTCGTGATCGGCTGGCCGGCCGTCCCTGAGGATAGCGCGCCGCCAGCGTTGCGCGGGCGCGCTGCAACGCGCTGTTGATCGAAGCCGTCGATCCACCCAGCAAACGCGCCGTCTCGACAGCCGACCATCCCAGGACGTCGGCAAGCAGCAGCGCGGCGCGCTGCCTGGGTGGCAGATCCTGGATCGCGGCGACGAAGGCGAGCTGGACGGCCTCGCGGCTCTCGTAACGGGCTTCCGGACCTGGCTCGCTGCCGGCAATGTCTGGAAGCTCGGCGTCGGGGTAGGGCTCCAGCCAGGCGATGTCGGCTACGGGCCCGCCTATGGCCGCCCCGTGCGAGGGCGGCCGTCCGGGTTCCCGGAGAATGCGATGCGCCCTCGACCTCGCCTTGATGGCGTTGAGGCAAGCGTTGGTCGCGATCATGTAGAGCCAACCACGAACCGAACCTCGCCCGTCGAACTCCGACCTGGCACGCCAGGCGCGAAGCAACGTGTCCTGGACGAGGTCGTCGGCCTCGTGCAGCGAACCCATCATGCGATAGCAATGCAGCTTGAGCTCGCGGCGATGGGCGGCCGTGACCTTCTCGAAGGCCAGCCGATCGAGGATCGGCTGGCGTGCTGGTTCCAGGGGTGGTTGAGCGTCTGTCATGCGGGCTGTGCGGTTACGAGTGAGCTTTGCATTACGCGCGCCTCAGGCGGCCGGTGCAAGCCCGCTACCGCTGACCATGAAGGAACTGCCTTGCGGCTGGCCGGTGGCGAGCGCGACCACCGCCCGTCCGACGTCGGCCGGGGTTTGCATGTCGGTCATGGCGGCGATGAAGTCCGCCGGCTGGATGCCCATATAGGCAGCGACGCTGTCGACGCCGGCCTTGCCCACGCCGGTTTCCGGCATGATGCGCATCGGCGCGAGCGCCATGAAGCGAAGGCCGAGGCCGAGCCGGTCGGCCTCCTTCTGGCTATGACCGGCCAGGAACATCTGCATGCGTTTTGCGCCGGCATAGCCGCCGGCATTCGGTGGCCCGCCGGTTAAGGCCGCGCCGCTGGAGATCAGAACGATCCGGGTTCCCGGCTTGAGCGGACGCCGCAGAGCGGCCCGGCAAAACAGGAACGATGCCTTGACGTCCGTGTCCCAATTTGCCGAGAACGCCTTCCAGTTCTGTTCGTGCACCGGCGCGGAAGGGGCCAGCGCGCCTGCGCAGATCACCAGCACGTCCGGCTCAAGCGCGGCGAAGACCTTGTCGGGGGCGGAGTCCACCGTCGCATCGACGGCGAGCGTCGTCACGCCCGAGACCTCCCAGGCAAATTGCGCCAGGGCTTGTTTCCCGCGGGCGACGGCCAGCACCGTCGCTCTCTCCTTGAGGGCGGCCTCCGCGATGGAGCGGCCGACCCCACGGCTGCCTCCTACGACTACAACATTCTGACCTTGCAACGATCCCATGGATCACCTCTCTGTTCCCGGCCGCCGGACCATCCAGGCGCGCTCATCGATAAGGACAGCGCAGGCGTGCGGAAATCATCGGCGCCAGGCGGAAATATTTTTCAGGTGACAGCAGGGCTCGCCCACGGCCCTGTTCGGAGCAGCAACGGCAGAGGCGCGTCGGTTTTGTATTCAGTGTCATTACCGCGGCGGTAATCGACCAGTGTGCAAGGTCTCGGCAAACTGCTCCCATCAAGCCGGTTGTCCGGCTTCGACCACCAGGGGAGTACAGCCATGACCGCCTAGGCCGTCGCCCATATACGCCAGGTCACGCCGGGGCCGCAGATCATCGAGTACCTGCACAAGATCGATGCGACGCTGGAGCCGTTTGGCGGGCGCTTCATCGTGCATGGCAGCGAGGCAGAAGTCGTTGAAAACACCTGGCCGGGCCACCTCGTCATGATCGAATTTCCAGACATGCAGCAGGCGCGCGCATGGTACCGCTCGCCCGCCTATCAGGAGATATTGCCGCTGCGCACCGAGAATTCTCAGTCCGACGTGGTCCTGGTCGATGGCGTCCAGCACCCGCACAAGGCCACCGACGTTCTCGAATAAGGGGACGATCTGCGACGATTGGCTCTTATCGTTTCAGCAGAAACACCGCCTGCTGGCCGAAAAAATTCCAGAACCACCACGGCATCGAGAAGCCGATCCGCTGGCCATTGGCGTCGAGCGCGGTCGCCTTTTCCACGGTCGCGCCAAGCTCGTCGCACAGATTGACGAAATCGCGAATGGTGCAGAAATGGATGTTGGGGGTGTCATACCAGGAATAGGGCAGGTCCTTGGTCACCGGCATGCGGCCGTTGAACAGTAGCGAAAAGCGCACCCGCCAGTGGCCGAAATTCGGGAATGAGACGATGGCGCGGTTGCCGATCCTGAGCAGTTCGTCGAGCACCAATTTCGGATTGCGGGTCGCCTGCAAGGTCTGCGACAAGACGACGAAGTCGAAGCCCTTATTGGGATAGAATTGGAGATCCTTGTCGGCATCGCCCTGGATGACCGACAGGCCGCGCGCCACGCATTCGTTGACGCCGCGCTGCGACAGTTCCAGCCCGCGACCGTCGACCTTCTTGGTCGCCTGCAGCAATTCGAGCAGCAGGCCGTCGCCGGAACCGACGTCCAGCACCCGCGACTGCGGCGGGATGAGATCGGCGACGACCTCGAGGTCGACGCGCTGGGCGCGGTTGACGCTCATGGGCTCGTCACTTGCCTGGCGCGTGATCCTGATCCGAAAAGTCTGCAACTTTTCGGGGTCATGCGCTGATGCCTGGCGCATGATCCTGATCCGAACAGCCTGCAACCTTTCAGGGTCATGCGCCGAGCCCTCTGGCCCGCGCCGCCGAGGCGATGAAGCCTTTGATGGCGGCGAACAGTTCCGGCTCGTCGAGCAGGAAGGCGTCGTGGCCACGGTCGGTTTCGATCTCGACGAACGATACCGAGGCGCCGGCCGCGTTCAGCGCGTGCACGACCGAGCGGCTCTCCTCGGTCGGGAACAGCCAGTCGCTGGTGAAAGAAACCAGGCAGAAGCGCGTCTTGGTGCCGGCGAAGGCATCGGCCAGCCGGCCGCCATGGTCGGCGGCGAGATCGAAATAGTCCATCGCCCGCGTCATGTAGAGATAGGAGTTGGCATCGAAGCGATCGACGAAGGTCATGCCCTGATGGCGCAGATAGCTCTCGATCTGGAAGTCGGCATCGAAGCCGAAGGTCAGGGCTTCGCGATCCTGCAGGTTGCGGCCGAACTTGCGGTGCAGCGCTGCTTCCGACAGATAGGTGATGTGAGCCGCCATGCGCGCCACCGCCAGCCCCTTTTCCGGCCGCTTGCCGTGCTCGAAATATTTGCCGCCATGCCAGTCCGGGTCGGCCATCACTGCCTGCCTGCCGACCTCGTGGAAAGCGATGTTCTGCGAGGAATGGCGGGCGCCGGTGGCGATCGGCAGCGCGGAGAAAACGCGCTCGGGATAGCTCGAGGCCCATTGCAGCACCTGCATGCCGCCCATCGAGCCGCCCAGCACGCTGAACAGCTGTTCGATGCCGAAATGCTCGACCAGCATCAGCTGCGCGCGCACCATGTCGCGGATGGTGATGATCGGCAGGTCGAGCCCGTAGGGCTTGGCGGTGGCGGGATTGGTCGAGGCGGGGCCGGTGGAGCCGAGACAGCCGCCGATGACGTTGGACGAGATAACGAAGAAACGATCGGTGTCGATGATCTTGCCGGGGCCGATCAGCACTTCCCACCAGCCCGGCTTGCCGGTCACGGGATTGGTGTTGGCGACATGCTGGTCGCCGGTCAGCGCATGGCAGACGAGGATGGCGTTGGAGCGCTCGTCGTTGAGCGTGCCATAGGTCTGGTAGGCGATCTGGAACGGCGACAGCAGCGTGCCGGCGTCGAGCTTGAGCGGCTTGTCGGCGCCGAAACGCAACACCGGGCTCGACGGCTGGTCGGCCTCGTTGTTGGTTTTTCGCGCGCGCAAAGCGACCATCACATCTCCTTGCCCGGCCTTCAGTTGTCCACCGGTCTGGGCAACAGCCAGTCAGGGCAACAAAAAACCGGCCATGCCTTCGCAAAGCCGGTTACAAGATGCAAACGGCCCTTTAGCAAGTTGTTTAACGTGGCTGCAAGCCGACCGGCCAAATCACCACGGAACTGTCGATGCTCTTCTATGACTCGCGCGTGGGTTCGTCAACGGCAAGTTCTTGATCCCGAATTGCCGCCCCTCGACATTCCGGGCCACGGCTTGTATTTCCGCTGCGGCTTCCGGATGGAGGCATCCTCGACGGATTTCATGGAATGAGCCAGACACCGGATCAGACACGTCCAAGGCCCCGCGCCGGCATCATGGATATCGAAGCCTATGTGCCCGGCAAGAGCACGGCGCCTGAAGGTGTCGCCAAGGTCCATAAATTGTCGGCGAACGAGAACCCGCTCGGCCCTTCGCCAAAGGCGATAGAGGCCGCGCGCGCGGTCGCCGACAAGCTCGCGGTCTATCCCGACGGCAGCGCCAGGCGCCTGAGGGAAGCGATCGCCGAGGTGCACGGGCTCAACCCGGCGAACATCGTCTGCTCCAACGGCTCCGACGAGATTCTGGGCCTGCTGGCGCAGACCTACCTCGCGCCTGGCGACGAAGCCATCATCACCGAACACGGCTTCATGGTCTACAAGATCTACATACAATCGGCCGGTGCCGTCCCGGTTACGGTCAAGGAGACCGATGAACGCGCCGACATCGATGCGATCCTCGCCGCGGTGACGCCGCGCACCAGGATCATCTTCCTTGCCAATCCCAACAATCCAACCGGCACCTACGTGCCGTTCCAGGAGGTGCGCCGCCTGCATGCCGGCCTGCCGCGAAACGTGCTTCTGGTGCTGGATGCAGCTTACGCCGAATATGTCCGGCGCAACGACTATGAAGCCGGCGTCGAGTTGGTGGGCAGCGCGGAAAACGTGGTCATGACCCGCACTTTCTCCAAATTGGGCCTAGGCGGGGCGCGGATCGGCTGGATGTATGCGCCAATGCATATCATCGACGCGATCAACCGCGTGCGCGGGCCTTTCAACGTCAATGCGACTGCTATCGAGGCCGGTATCGCGGCGATCCGCGACCGCGTCCATATCGAGCGCAGCGTGGCGCATAACGAGACCTGGCTGGCATGGCTGACCGAGCAACTAAGCGGGCTTGGGCTGCGGGTGACACCGAGCGTCGGCAATTTCATCCTTATCCACTTTCCCGAGGACAAAAAGCATTCGGCGGCGGCTGCCGACGACTACCTCAGTGCGCGCGGCTACATATTGAGGCGCGTTTCCGGCTACGGCTTTCCGAACGCGCTGCGCATGAGCATCGGCACCGAAGAGGCCAATTGCGGCGTTGTCGCCGCACTCGCGACATTCCTGAAAAGCTAGAACACCATGACCTCACCGATGTTCGAAAAGATCGCGCTGGTCGGCATCGGCCTGATCGGCTCGTCGCTGGCCCGCGTCATCCGCCGTGAGGGCCTCGCCGGCCAAGTCGCGATTTCGACGCGCAGCGAAGCGACGCTGGCGCGGGCGAGCCTACTCGCCCTCGGCGACACCTACACGACGGATGCGAAAGAGGCGGTTCGCGATGCCGATCTGGTCGTCGTTTCGGTGCCGGTCGGCTCTTCGGGTACCGTCGCCGCAGAGATCGCACCGGCGTTGAAAAAAGGCGCCATCCTCACCGATGTCGGCTCGACCAAAGCATCGGTGATCGCGCAGATGCAGCCGCATGTGCCTGATGGCGTGCACTTCATTCCCGGCCATCCTTTGGCCGGCACCGAAAAGTCGGGACCGGATGCCGGTTTTGCCGAACTGTTCGAGAACCGCTGGTGCATCTTCACGCCGCTGCCCGGCACCGATCCCGCGGCACTGGAAAGGCTCTCGGAATTCTGGCGCCGCTGCGGCTCCAACATCGACACGATGGACCCGCAGCATCACGACATGACGCTGGCCATCGTTTCGCATCTGCCGCACATCATCGCCTATAACATCGTCGGTACCGCCGACGATCTGGAGTCGGTGACCAAGTCCGAGGTCATCAAATACTCGGCTTCCGGCTTTCGCGACTTCACCCGTCTCGCCGCGTCCGACCCGACCATGTGGCGTGACGTCTGCCTGCACAACAAGGATGCCATCCTCGAAATGCTGGCGCGATTCTCGGAAGATCTGTCCTCGCTGCAGCGGGCGATCCGCTGGGGCGACGGCGAAAAGCTGTTCGACCTGTTCACCCGCACCCGCGCCGTCCGCCGCTCGATCATCGAGGCCGGCCAGGACATCGACGTACCGGATTTCGGTCGCCAGGCAGTCGAACACCCGCCGAAGGGATAAGCCGCGGCAGGCCGATCGCAGGCCAGACAGGCTTGGAGCGGTTTATCGTTTCACGGAAACGCCGAACCGCTCTGTCTCTTTGTTTTCTGCGCAATTCCGGACGGAAGACCGTTCACACTTTTCCTGGAATTACTCTAATCGAGCGGCTTGATCTTGCCGAGCGGGATGAAGCCAAGCGAGGCCTTGCCCTTGACGATCTTCAGCGGCATCGACGGCTGGTTGCCGAGCATCGCCAGTCCGGCAAAGCCGGTTTGGATCTCTTTCTTCTGCTCGGGGATGGCGGTGGCAAGGATCGCCGCCACGGCCTTTGGATCATTGAGCTTGATCATCAAGTCGGCATTTATGAGACCGTCGTCATCGACCGACAGCGGTCCGGAAACGGTGACGCGCGCAGTTCCGGACGACAGATCGAGCTCGTGGATTTCGGCCGCGAGGCCGCGCAGGCTCTTCGAGTTTGCCTTGATCAGCGTCACGCCGTTCTTCAGCGTCACATCGCCGCTGCCATCGAGCGGCGGCAAGACGCGCCCGTCGATGGCCGCCGCGTCGATTTCGAGATCGGTGAAATTGCCGGCATAGTCGATGTCCGGGCCGTTTGGGCGCAATTGCCCGCTGGCAGTTCCGGCGCTGAACAGCGAGACGGGATCGGCATCGTCTGCCGGATCGGTCTGGCCGGACAGGCCTTCTGCCTGCAGCGAGAGGCGTCTCGGCAGCGGCCAGGACAGCTTTATGTCGGCCCGCAGATCATCCCAGTCGATCCACAGCGGGGTCATGCCGGGAACGGAGGTCCTGAGTGGCCCCCTGAGCTCGGCGGCAGGCGACAGAAGCCGCGTGATCTGGGTGGCAGCGTTGATCTTGCCTGTCGATGCCGCGACATTGCGGCTGTCGTCCTCGTAAGCCAGACTGTCGCAGGAAAGGGTGAAGCTGAAGGGATAGCCGCTGACCGCGAGATTGGCACAGTCGGCCTTGATGCCCTTGTCATCGAGATCGGCGACCGCCTTATCGGTGGCGCTCTCGACCAGATCCGCCAGGTAGAACCAGCCCGCGCTGTAGATGCCGAACAGCACGAGAATGAAAGCGGCAAGCCACAACAGGCGGCGACGCTGGCTGGGCGGCGGGCGCTCGTCACTTGACGTCATGCTGCGGCTTTCGTTAACGCGGGTGGCACGGGCGGGCTGTCGCTTGCGGCAACAACAGGTAGACGGACTGAAACACCACCGGTGGAGTGGTTCGTTACAATCAGGCTTGGCGATATGGGCGATTTTTGGGTTTTTGGCTACGGCTCACTGATTTGGCGGCCGGGATTTGCGCATGTCGAGACGCGGCGTGCCCGCCTGCATGGCTACCGCCGTTCGCTCTGCGTCTATTCTTTCGTGCATCGCGGCACGCGCGAACGGCCGGGCCTGGTGCTCGGACTCGACCGCGGCGGCTCCTGCATCGGGCTGGCGTTCCGGGTTCCAGGCGAGCTGCGCAACGAGGCCATCACCTATCTGCGCGAACGCGAGCTGGTCACCAACGTCTATCTCGAACGTGTGCTCAGCGTTCGCCTCGACAAGAGTGAAACGGATGGGGGCGGGACGGTCGAAGCCATCGCCTATGTCGTGGACCGCAGCCATGAGCAATATGCCGGTGCGCTCGACCCGGCCGAGGCGGCGGCCGTCGTTCGCGGCGCCGTCGGCCAGTCGGGGAGGAATGAGGATTACGTGCTCAGCACGCTGGAGCACCTCGAAGCACTGGGTATAAGCGATCACTGGCTGGAAGACGTGACGAGACGGATCGCGACGTAGCTTCGGTGTCGTGGCCTGGGCTACATCCTGAAAATCTGTTTTCCAAGATCGGCGCGATCCAGGCTGTTTGCCACGGCAAGCTTGAACTCGGTCAGCGGGTGGAGACCGCCGACAGGAACGTGGAAGCCGGGCTGGCCGAAGGTGTCGATGATCTCGCGTAGGACAGGCCGGTCGGCTTCGACAGGCGGCGAAAAGAAATAGCGATAGATATTCGCCCTGATCTCGACGCCGCTCAGCAAGACATCGAAATTGTGCAGTTCGAAGCGCTCAGCACTCATTCCGCAATTGATCACCATCTGCCCGCCGAGCGCCAGGGTGCGGATCAATTCGCCGCTGACAGGTCCGCCGACATTGTCGACAATCCCGTTCAATCCGGCGCCGCCGGTGATATCCATCACCGCTTCCCGGATACTTGCCTTCAAGTCCGAAAGGTCAAGAATGGCGGAGGCGCCAAGCGTCTTCAGGTCGAAGCTCTGGTGCGAGCGCCGCACAAGCGCGATGACGTTGATGCCGCGTCGTTGGGCGAACTGCATCACCATTGCTGAAATCGACGAATAACCGGCCGTGACAGCCAGCCACTGCCCGGGCCGGACACGGGAATCCGTCAGCAGATCCCACGCGGTAATGGGGTTCACCATCTGCCCGGCGCGTTCGACCGGATAGTCCGCAGGCAACGGGATCAGCCATTCGGCGGGAATGGCCGCGTACTCGGCCCAGCTGCCATAATAGCTGAACGCGACAAGCGTGCCCGGTTCCAGGAAGACGTTCGCGCCAACGGCTTCGACGATGCCGGCACCGTGGTTCCCCGCGATCTGCCTGGGAAAATGCGGCTTCTTCGGTTCGGGATAGAGGTCCTGGATAAACAGGAAGTCGCCCGGATTGATCGAGGCCGAGACCATCCTGACCAGCACCTCGCCGTCGCCGATGCGCGGCGTCGGCAGGTCGTCCATGTAGAGCACGTCGCGCGGCGAACCGATGGCGTCAAATACGATTGCTTTCATGCCGTTCTCCATAACAAATGATCCCAGGCCAACAGTCTGGGCCCGGCCCGACCGCGTCGGCGCGGCGGAACCTACGGTCGGCCGGCAAAAGTCAGAATTGGCAGATTTGACAATCTATGTGCCAAATTTGCCAGATCGTTTCTTCAGAGGCTGCTGGTTTGGTATCCGGGACCAGCGCCTTGAGCCGGACACGGCGCGGCGGGTCGCGGCTTTGTGAAGCGCCGGCGGGTTGGCAAAGAGGCTATGCGTTTGACGTTGCCACGGCGCGACATAGGTTAGCCCGGTCGGCGGCTCCCATCCGCCCCAGCATGAATCACCATGGAGATCAGCCTTGCAGAAACGTCGTCTCGGTCGCACCGACCTATCCATCGCGCCATTGGTTCTGGGCGGCAATGTGTTTGGCTGGACCGCCGATGAGAAAACCTCGTTCGACCTACTCGATGCCTTCACTGAGGCCGGTTTCAACGCCATCGACACGGCGGATTCCTATTCGCGCTGGATTGCCGGCCACCAGGGCGGCGAATCGGAAACCATCATCGGCAGATGGATGAAGAGCCGTGGCAACCGCGACAAGGTCGTCGTCATCACCAAGGTCGGTTCGGACATGGGGCAGGGCAAGAGGGACCTCTCCGCCGCCTATATCGAAAAGGCCATCGACGCCTCCCTGAAGCGGCTGCAGGTCGATACCGTCGATCTCTATCTGTCGCATTGGCCCGACCCGGCGACGCCGTATGAGGAAACGCTCGGCGCTTACCAGAAACTGCTCGACAAGGGCAAAATCCGCTATGCCGGTGCCTCCAACCTCGACGCCGCCCAACTGCGCGCCGCACTCGACGTAGCAAGCCTGCGCGGCCTGCCGCGCTACGACGTGCTGCAGCCGGAATACAACCTCTACGACCGCTCGTCCTTCGATGGTCCGCTGCGCGATCTGTGCGTAGCCGAGGACATTGGCGTCATCACCTATTTCAGCCTCGCCAAGGGATTTTTGAGCGGCAAGTACCGCAGCGAGTCCGACCTCGGCAAAAGCCCGCGCGGTGGCGGTGTGAAAGGCTATCTCAACACGCGCGGCATGCGCATCCTCTCAGCGCTCGATGCCGTGTCGGCCAGACATTCGGCCAAGCCGGCAGAAGTGGCGCTGGCCTGGGTGATGGCGCGGCCCGGCGTCACCGCTCCGATCGCCAGCGCGACGACGCTCGACCAGCTCTACAGCCTGGTGCGGGCCGCGTCGTTGCAGCTCAGCCCGGACGATATCGCCGAGCTCGACAAGGGCAGCGCATAGCCGCGCACGATCGTTCAAGACCGGCGCCGCTGCCTTGCCCTACCGTCCCTGCATCGTCACAGGATGCAGGGACGTCGCATGGCCGGACAGGGTCTTCTCGATCAGCAGCTATGGCAGCAATTGCTGGCGCTTGTGCTGGCATCGGCCATCGTTATGGGCAGCCCGGGGCCGGCGACGATAAGTGTCACCGCGATCGGCGCCGCGTTCGGCCTGCGCGATTCGCTCCGTTATGCCTCGGGAATCGTTGTCGGCACGGTCCTCGTGCTTTTGGTGGTGGCGACGGGCATCATGGCCGTTCTCACCGCGCTGCCGAAGCTCGCAGCGCTGTTGGCGGTCGCCTCGGCAGCCTACATCCTCTATCTGGCGTTCAAGATAGCGACGGCGCCGCCACTGGCGGCACGCGTCGGTAGGGCAGCGCTTCCCACTTTCCTTGGCGGGTTCCTTCTGGCCGTTGCCAATCCGAAAGCCTATGTGGCGATTGCCGCCGTGTTTGCCGGCGCGTCTTCCGGCACCGGCGGTCTTGCTATTTCAGCCAAGCTGGCGGTCCTCGCCTTGATGATCGTTGCCATTCATCTCTTGTGGCTTCTCGCCGGCGCGGCTTTTGCACGTTTGCTGCGCAAACCGCTGGCGTCGCGGATCATCAATCTGGTGTTTGCCGTGACGCTGATTGCAACAGCCGCCCTGGCTGTCTTGCCGTGAGCCCTTCTGGCGTTCGCGGCGGGGTGTCTCAGCCTTTCAATTCACGTTTCGCGTCCAGCTCACCAAGCCTTTTCACCGCCGTCGGCGGCATCGGCGGCGGGTTCGGCGTCTGCGACGCCTCGACGAGGAGCTGGTCGCAGGCGGCTTCCGTCTCGCCGATCAGCCGGTGCATGAATTCTTCCTTGCCGAGGCCCGGCGGAATCGGCGGCAGGAAGCGCGCCTTGATCGTACCGGGATAGCGCAGGAATTTGCGGCGCGGCCAATAGAGGCCGGCGACGTGAGCGACGGGCACCACTGGAATGCCAAGTTGCGCATAAAGTTCGACGATGCCGTATTTGTAGACCGGTTCGTCACCCGGCGCACGGCGCGTGCCCTCGGGATAGATGATGAGCTGGCGCGGATTGCGCGCCAATTCCTGTTTGGTCGCGGCGATCACCATCTTCAATGCCTTCGAGCGGCTGCCGCGATCGACCGGAATCATCCGCATCTTCAAGATGTACCAACCGAAGAACGGGATCCAGGTCAGCTCCCGCTTCAATATGTAAACGGGATCGTCGAGATACGGCAGGAAAGCGATCGTGTCCCAGAAGGACTGATGCTTCGGCGCCAGGATGAAGGAGCCTTCAGGCAGGTTTTCCTGGCCGGTGATCTCACTTCTGGTGCCGGCGACCTTGTCGTAGAGCCACATGCTGGTGCGCGACCAGAATTTCGGCACAAACCAGGCGCGATGGCGCGGCGACAGGAAATAATACGGAGTCCAGAGGATCATCTGGACGATCAAGTTGAGGTAGAAGGCGAGATTGAACGCCAGCGAGCGGAAATAGAGCATACAGCAAGTGCCCGGTGAGGAGGTGTGCGTTGGTACACCAAGCGCCGGCAAAAAGGAAACGCTGCGAGGCGGGCGATCGGCCGCTCTTGCGATGGACCGTCTTCGTCACATTTGCCACGTCGCCTGCAGCAGGCGCTGTCTCAGGCGCGGGGCGGCGAAGTCGAGGAATGCACGCAGCTTCACCGGCAGAAGCCCCTGGCCGGCATGGACGAGGCTCACCGGCCATGGGTCCGGCTCAAACTCCTGCAACACCGGGCGCAGCGTACCCGACCGGACGGCGGGGGCGATCTGGTAGGAAAGCAGCCTCGTCACGCCGACGCCGGCAATCGCCGCATCGATTGCTGCCTCAGCCGTGTTGACCCGTAACCTGGAGCGGACCGGCACGCTGAATTCAGTCTTGCCGGTGGCGAAGCTCCAACTGGCGGCGGTGAGCCCTTCGAAGGTGATTGCACTGTGTCCTGCAAGGTCTTGCGGCGTTTTCGGTGTGCCGTGCTCGGCGAGATAGGCCGGGCTCGCGCAAACGACGCGGCGGATTGAACCCAGGCGGGTGGCGATCAGGCTCGAATCGGCAAGCTCGCCGATGCGGATGGCGAGGTCGATGTGCTCTTCGACCAGCTGGGTTATCCGGTCGGCGAGTGTAAGCCGCACACTTACCTCGGGATAGACGGAGAGAAAGCCGGTGACGACCGGCAGCACATGCAGGCGGCCGAAGACGATCGGCGCAGTGACGATCAGTTCGCCGGTCGGGGCGCTGTATTCGCCGGCGGCCATTCGCTCGGCCTCGCCGATCTCATCGAGAATGCGACGACAGGCGGCGAGATAGGCGTGGCCCGCATCGGTCAGCGACAGCTGCCGCGCCGAGCGGTTCAACAGCCGTGTCTTCAGGTGCCTTTCCAGGTCCGAAACCTTGCGGCTGACCGTCGTCAGCGGAATGCCGAAGCGACGCCCGGCAGCCGAGAGGCTGCCTGTCTCCGCCGCGGCAACGAAAAGCGACATGGACTGGAGGCGATCCATAGCTCTACCGAAAATTTGCCCTTCCGAAAAACGGAAGGATAGGTTGCAGATATGGCATCTGCATCTCGAAGACGGAAGGCCCTATTCTCGTAAGCGAACAATGCAGCGCACCCGGCGCCTAAGGAGATCTTCATGAACGCTCACACCAGCGATGTCGCCTTCACCCCGACGGTGAAGGCGATCCAGGCCCGCAAGGGCTCGCGCCAGGCCTATGCCCGTGTCGAGGAGCGTGGCGGCTGGCAGGCGGCAATCACGCCCGATCTCGCCGCCTTCATCGAGGCGCAGACCAGCGTCTTTCTGTCGACCGCCAATGCGGACGGGCAGCCTTACATCCAGCATCGCGGCGGGCCTGCCGGTTTCCTCAAGGTGCTCGACGAATGGACGATCGGCTTTGCCGATTTTTCCGGCAACAGGCAGTTCATCACCCAGGGCAACCTCAGCGACAACCCACAGGCTTTCCTGTTTCTGATCGATTATGCGCACCGGCAGCGCATCAAGATCTGGGGCAAAGCGCAAGTCGTCGAGGGCGATGCCGAGCTGACGGCAAAGCTGATGCCGCAAGACTATAGGGCGCGACCCGAGCAGGTTATCCTGTTTACGGTTTCGGCTTGGGATTCAAATTGTTCGCAGCACATCCCGCAGCGTTTCGAAGCGGCCGACGTGGCGGCGGCGCTGGGCGAACGCGACAAGCGCATCGAACGGCTCGAACAGGAGATCGCACGCTTGCGATCGGATGCAGCAGCCAGGGGATAAGAGCCAGGGGATAAAAAGTGCCGGTGCCGTTCAGCTTCCGCCTGCGGCGTCGGCCAGCGCGACGCTCTCGGTTTGCTTCACCGGCATGATGCCGCGCGCCAGCGCCAGCAGGTATTTGTTATATTCGGTGAACAGTACACGCAGCGCTTCCGGCTTGGTCAGCCAGCCGCCATTCTCGAGGTTGGTGTTGACCACCGGATAGGGCTCGAGCCTTGCGCCGTGCAGCAGCCGGCCCATTTCCAGCAGGCTGCGCGGCATGTGATAATTGTTGGTGACGAGAATGACGGTGCCGTAGGCATGGTCCTCGACCCATTTGGCGCTTTCCTCGGCATTGCCGATCGTGTCGAGCGCAGCGCGGTCGATGTCGACACAGCATGAAAACAGCCTCTTGTCGCCGCCGGTCGCGGCTTGAAGCTGGCGGCGGCTGGCGGAAGGATGGACGCCGCTGATCAGCAGCCGCTCGCCCTTGCCTGACGCAAGCAGGCCCATAGCAGCGTCGAGTCGCGACTGGCCGCCGGTCAGCACGATGATAGCGTCGGCCCTTGCCGGATTGGCGGGCGTCGTCAGACGGCTGACGGTATTGGCGAACCAGCCGAAGCCGGCAACAAACAACGCCACAAGGGCGAGCAGAAGGAGAGCCGAGAGGCGCAAGGAGCGGGCTGCCAGCAGCCGCCCATGTTTGGCGGATTGATGTTTGGCGGATTGATCCGGCTTGGCAAATTCATCAGGCCCGGCGAATTCATGCGGACGCGCAACCAGCACTGGCATGCACCCAGCGGTATCGGTCGAGTCCCGAACGTCCATCATGAAATGGTTAATCCCGAAATACGGCCTTTGGTAGGAAAAAAATGCAATTTTCGTGACGATGCGTTTTCATCCGTGATCGATCTTTCCTTTAGCCGGCGTCCGGCTGGCGAATATCGATGTCGCTGAGATAGGTAACCACGGTAAAATGGGAGGTTGCCGCCGTCAGCGCGCCGATCACCAGCACCATGACAGCGACCCCGAGATAACCCGCCGAGCCGATGGCGAAATTGCCGAACAGGGCGGTCGCCTGGTCGGCCTGCGGTGTCGCCATATTGCGTGACGACCACCAGGAGAAGACGATGAAGACGAGGATCGCCGCGGCGCCGCCTGCCGCGGCGCCCTTCATGCCGGTGACCAGAAAATGCCGGCGGAATTCGCGCGCGATGAAGCGCGCCTCGGCGCCGACGAAATGCAGCACCTCGATGATGTGGCCATTGCCGGCCATGGCGCCGCGCGTCGCGAATACAACGGTCAGCACCGTCGCAGACAGCATCAGCGCCAGCACTGCGATACCGATCGTTACCGTGGTGCGGGCCATAGCAACCAGCCGGTCGACCCAGGTGCGATGATCGTCGAGCGAGGCGCTCGGCAGCTTCGGCGTGATTGCCGCACGCAGTGCGGCGAAATCGGGCGGACTGTTCTCGTCAATGGTGATGATGATCAGGCGCGGCACCGGCAGCTCATCGATGTTCAGGCCCGAGCCCAGCCAAGGCTCGAGCAGTCGGGCCGTTGCTTCGCGATCGACGATCCTGGCGCTTTTCACGCCAGGGAATTCGCCGGCGATCTGCGAGGCAAGCGCAAGTGCGGCCTCCATGTCGAGGCCGTCGACCGGCTTGATCTGGATGGTCGCTTCGCGCGAGATCTGGTTCTCCCAGACGGAGGCGGTGTCACGCACCAGCGTGACTGCGCCAAACGTCAGGCAGGACAGAAACGTCATGATGGCGATGACCAGCACCAGCGCCCGGCCGGCGATGTTCTGCGCCGGCACGATCGGCGCCATCTTGCGCTGGACGCGGGGCTTTGCCGCCGCGGCGTCCTGACCCTCGAAATGTTCGACGGAGAGCTCAGTCATAGATGTCCAGCCTTCCGCCGGCCAGGATCATTCGCCGTGCGTCGACCTGTTCCATCAGGCCGAGGTCGTGTGTGGCGATCACCACGGCGGTCCCCAGCCGGTTGAGCTCGATGAACAATCGCAGCAAGCGTCGCGCCAGCGGCGGGTCGACATTGCCGGTCGGCTCGTCGGCGAGCAGGATCTCGGGCTGCTCGATCAACGCGCGGGCGATGGCGGCGCGCTGCTTCTCGCCGCCAGACAGCACCGGCGGCAGCACATGCATGCGCTCGCCGAGGCCGACCCATTTCAGCAGCTCGGTGACGTCGGTGCGGTAGGTCGCTTCCTCGCGGCCGCGTACGCGTAGCGGCAAGGCCACGTTCTCATAGGTGGTCATATGGTCGAGCAGACGAAAATCCTGGAACACCACGCCGATGCGCCGTCTCAGATGCGGCAATTCGGTGCGCGAGATGCGCGAACGGTCCTTGCCGAAAATGGTGATCAGGCCGCGCGTCGGCTTCAGCGACATGAACAAAAGCCGCAGCAACGTCGTCTTGCCGGCGCCTGAAGGTCCGCTCAGGAACTGAAAGGAGCGCTCCGGAATGTGCAAGGAGATGTCGCGGAGAATCTCCGGACCCATGCCATAGCGGAGGCCGACATTTTCGAAGCGGATCACTTTCGACGACCTGAAATTCTTGGCGGCAAGATGCCAGCCCTTTCTGTGGTAAGACCATCGGCCGGCATGGTTAACCGACGGTTAATTTGGCGGCTTTTCGAGCGAGTCACAGGGGTTCCGGTGGGGAAGCGTTAACCATTTCCGTTTACCCAAAAGAAACGAACAGCGAACAGGTGCTGTAGTGTCAGGCCATGATGGCTGAGGATCGAACCGCGCGCCCGGTTTCCGGCGAAATCATGACCGATCCGGCCGCCGGGCCGGAACGCATCATGCATGACGTGACCGCCGACGTCATCGATGCCGACTATGAGGTGCTGCCCCGCCATTTTACACGTCCAGACTTTGCGCCGCCGCCTGCCCGCATGATTTCCACGCCTTCCATCGAAGGCATGGACATGTTGCGCAAGCCCGAAACCGCCGTCGAACGGCCGTTGTGGGTGCACGGTGGGCCGATCTTCTGGATTGTCGGCGTCGGTGCCGCCTTTGCCGCCTTCTGGATGTCGGGCGGCCATGCGCTGGTTCGTTAGAACGGCGCCGGAAAATCAACAGGTCACCAGGTAAACGATTCGCGACGCGCTGGGAGCATCAGACGGTTCGCGGGCGTCGTGCGAAAGATTTGGCCTTGCCAGCCGGCTCGACATGCCTAGAAACGGGGTTGAAGACCGTTTCGGTCGGCTTCGCCTACATGGCGATCATTTCTGGAAGGGCAGCCAATGCCAGTTGTGCGCGGCAAGGACATCGAAGTCCTGTTTTCAGCGTCCGCCATTGCGCGGCGGAACCTGGAACTTGCCAAGGAGATCGCCGGGCACGACTACCACGACCTTCTGGTAATCTCGGTGCTGAAGGGATCATTCATCTTCGCCGCCGATCTTATCCGTGCCATGCACGATGTCGGCCTGTCGCCGGAGGTCGAGTTCATCTTCATCTCCAGCTATGGCGCCGGCACGACCAGCGGTGAGGTGAGGGTGCTGCGCGACATCGACAACGAGGTCGCCGGTCGCGACGTGCTTCTCATCGACGACATTCTGGAATCCGGCAAAACGCTGAGTTTCACCCGCGACCTCATGCTGTCGCGCGGCGCCAGGAGCTGTGCCATCGCCGTGCTGCTCGACAAGCGCATGCGCCGCCAGACCACGCTCAACGCCGACTATGTCGGCTTCGACTGCCCCGATTATTTCGTCGTCGGCTATGGCATGGACGTCGCCCACGCGTTTCGCGAATTGCCGTTCGTCGGCATCGTCAAGGGCGACGCCTAGTTGGGTTGTCGCCGCTCGCGGTTCAGGAAACATCAACTTTTCCTCGCCAAATATCCTGCCCATGGCAAAGCTCCTGATTGTCGAGGACGATGAATCCGTCCGCAGCCTCGCCGCCCGTGCGCTCGAACGCGCCGGGCATAATGTCACTGTTGCCGCCGATGGCGCGCACGGTCTTTCTTTGATCGGGGCGGCGCAGGGGGGCTACGACCTTGTGCTGTCCGACATCCGCATGCCGGAGATGGACGGCATCGAGATGGCCAAGGCGGCAGCGGCGCTGTTCCCGGCGGTGAAGATCGTGCTGATGACCGGCTATGCCGACCAACGCGAGCGCGCCGAGGAATTGGACGGCATTATTCTCGACGTCGTGCAAAAACCGTTCGCGCTGGCTGAAATCCGCGCCCGCGTCGAACAGGCGCTCGCCTGCTTCGCCTAAAGCCCAAGGCCGACCGCCTTCAGGCAGGGTCGCAGGTCGCCGCAATGGCTGGCTCGCCGCTCCGGCGCCGGCCGGCATTGAGCGCAAAAAGCCCGGCGCCGATGATGAGGGCTGCGCCGGCCGCCGTCGCTGGTCGCGGCATTTCGGCAAAGAACAGAAAACCCCATAGCGGCGACCAGATGATACCGGTGTATTCGAAGGTGGCGACGCTGTTGGCGGGCGCCAGCCGGTAGGCCTGCGACAACAGGATCATTCCGGCCGAGGCAACGAAGCCGCATGCCCCCATCTTGAGGAGATCCGGCGTCGCCGGCCAGGCCCATGGCCGGACGAGGAACTCGAGGCTCGGATGCACGGCGTGGTCAATGCCTGCCAGCCAAAACAATGCCCCCACCAAGGCGGCGCCGACCAGATAGGCGCCGTTCTGATAGAACGCCATGACGGTCGAGGATTCGGTGTCTCCGATCTTGCGTGCCATCAGCTGCGAGAAACCGTAGAGCAGGGCCGAACCTAGCGACAGCAGCGCCGCCCAGTCGAACAAGCCGGCACCTGGGCGCACCATCACCAGCACCCCGAGCATGCCGACCAGGACGGTGGCGAGCGCCTGCCAGGACACGCGTTCGCCGAGATAGGGGCCGGCCAGCGCCATGATGAACAGCGGCGCCATGAAATAGAGCGCCACCGCGTCAGCCAGCGGCAGGGCGGCGATTGCCAGATAGTAGGCCGTGTAGGAGGTGAACTGGATGAAGGCGCGCATCGTCAGCATGCCGAACCGCTTCGACAGGATTGCCTGCAATCCGACATCGGCGTGGACGAGGAAAACCAGGATCGGCAAGGCGACGATCGAGCGGATCGCCATCACCTCGGTGACCGGATAGTGGCTCGACACCGCCTTGACCAGCGGGTCCTGCAGCGAAAAGACCAGTACGCCGAGACAGAGGCTGAGGATGCCGAGCACAAGCCGATTCTGCATAGGCGCTCCTGTCCCCGCGTGCGCGGCCGAACGCAGGCCTGCATCCGGGTAAAAAGAACCCGCCGCCATTTCGGGCAGCGGGTACGAGTGAGGACTTTTGATTGGTCCGCGGCCGATTTCGCGGCCGCATATCCAATGGGTAAGGCGAACTATCGTCCGCCGTTTGACATGTTGCAAACGAATTGGAATGATGCCAGCAATCAGATTTTCTTATGGCGGGCACATGCGACCCAATCTCGACAGCGACCTGTTGCGAACCTTCGTGGCGGTCGCCGACAGTGGCAATTTCACCAAGGCGGCGGAGCGGGCCGGCCGCACCCAGTCGGCGGTCTCGATGCAGATGAAGAAGCTTGAAGGCATGATCGGCGACAGCCTGTTCGAGCGCGGCTCGCGCGGTGTGGCGCTGACACGGCGCGGCGGCGAGCTCATCGCCAACGCCAGGCGCATCGTTTCACTGCTCGACGAGACGGCGGCATCGATGGTCGCGGCGCCGCTTGGCGGGCCGGTGCGCATCGGTATCCCGGAGGAATATGGCCACGCGATCCTGTCGCGCGCGCTCGGCGCCTTTGCCAAGCGCCATCCTCAGGTCGACATCACCGTCCGCTACGCGCATTCCGGTGCGCAGATCGCGGCGCTCGCCGCTGGCGAGCTCGATCTGGCGGTGGTGTTCGAATGGCAGGATCTGTTGGGCGGTGAGGTGCTGATGCATGACCCGACCGTATGGGTGACGTCAGAGCTGCATCACATGCATGAGGAGCGGCCGGTGCCGATCGCGCTCTACAACCGTGCCGGTTGGTGCAAGGATTTCGCGATAAAGTCGCTGGAACAGCGCGATCTCGCCTATCGTGTCGCCTACACCAGCGATACCAATGGCGGCCTGCGGCTCGCCGTCACCTCCGGGCTGGCGATTGCGCCGATCTCGCGCAGCAACATCCCGGCCGGCTGCCGCGAGCTTACGACCGCCGACGGGTTCGGCGACATCGATTCCTCGAACGTGGTGCTGCGGCGCAACCCGAACGCTTCCGGCGAGGCCATCGACGGCATGGAAGAGGCGATCCGCGAGGCTTTCACCAACCGTTAAAGAATGCCGCTCGGTCCGGCGGTGGCGGCCACCACGGACCGCGCGCGGCGATCTTCCGAATACAGGCAGCCTTACTTCAGCTCCAGCAGCCGCTCCAGATAGCTGCGCTCGATATCGGGGCTGAGTGCATTGCCGAGCCGCTTGCGGATCGCTTCGAGGATTTGGCGGGCACGCTGCACGTCGATCTCGTCAGGCACTCTCACCGAACTCCCGTCATCGGGACCCTCGCTGGTGCGGGGCCGCCCGAGCGGGTCACGGTCGGCATTCTGCTGTCGTCCGCCCTGGCCGTTGCCGCCCTGGTCGCCTTGCATCCCCTGCAATTGCTTCATCATGTCCTTGGCGCCCCTGCGCAAGGCTTCCAATGCGCGGCCCTGGTGGCCGACGGCCTGGTCGCCTTCGCCCTCGCCGAGCGCCTGTTCGGCATTGCCCATGGATTTGCCGGCCTCGCCAAACCCCTCATTGGGGTCGAGGCCCATGCCTTCGAGGCTCTTCCTCAATTGATCGAGCTCGCTCTGCAGCTTGCCCTGGCCTTCCTGCAACTGCTTCATCGCATCGGCGAATTCCTGCGGCGTCATCTGCCCCGGCCGGCCGAGCGGATCGCGGTCGTCGCCCAGGCCGGGCTTGCCCTGTTCGTCCATCGGGCCCGGCTCACCGTTCTCGCCGAGCTGCTCGTCGCGGTTCTGCCCGCGCTGTTGCTGGCCACGCTGCATCTGGTCCATGCGGAAGGTGTCGTTCATCATCTCCTGCTGGCGCCGCATGATCTCGCCCAGCTTATCCATCTGCTGACGCATCTCGCTGTCCTGCTGACCGCCTTGTTGCTGGCGGCCTGCCTGCAGATTGTTCATCATGTCCTGCAGCTCAGACAGCAATTGCTGCGCCTGGTCGCGATTGCCGGATTTCGCCAGGTTCTCGATCTGGTCCATCATGCGGTCGATGTCGCTCTGGCGCAGTTCCCGGCCGTTCTGCTGCATCTGTGGCGCATTCGGATTCTGCTGCGCCCGCGCCGCGAATTCCTGCAGGAACTGGTTCATCGCCTCGCGCAGTTCCTTCATCGCCTTCTCGATCTCCTGGTCGCTGGCGCCGTTCTTGATCGCATCCTGCAGCGCCTGCTGCGCCTGGCGCAGCCGCTTCTCGGCCGCCGACAGATTGCCTTCCTCGATGCCGAGCGCGATCTCCCAGAGGTAAGCGACCTCGTCGCGCAATTGATCGTCGCTGCCGGCCATCTTCAGCCGGGTGCGGGCGCTCATGATGGCGAGGTAGTGCGTCATGTTGTCGAACGTGTCTTCGGGCCTGAGCGTGATCGCATCCATCAGGTCGAGCACGCGGTCCTTGGCATAGGCGTCGAGCGCCAGCATGCGGCGCTGCTCGACCACAGCCCGCGCCAACGGGTTGGAGAATGGCCGCTCCGGCATCACCAGCGTCTTGGTTTCGCTGGTCGCCGTATGTCCGGCACCGTCGGTGGCGACAAGCGACAGCTTGACGTTGCCACCGGCCCAGACATGGTCGGTCAGGTCCTTCGTCGTCTTAGCGGCATTCGCCTTGCCGCCGCGGCGCGGCAACGTCAGCGGCATTTCCGGCGGGCCATAGAGCGGATGCGCGTTGGGCGGCTGCGGATCGGCCAATGCGAAAACCGCCTTGGCGGAGGCCGCGCCATAGTCGTCGTCGATCTGGTAGTTGAGTTCGAAGGCGCCGTTGACGGCGCGCTTCGGCTCGCCGACAAAGTGGATCTGCGGCGGCTTGTCGGGAATTATGGCGAAGGCCCAGCGGCCGAGCTCGCCGTCGCCGGACTGCAGCGTCAGCGTGCCGTCGGCCGTCAACTTGCCGCTGAACTGGCGCACGGTGGAAGGCGTTGCCGGAGCTGCCTCAGTCTTGGCGGCTTGCGGCCCGCTCGGATCGATAGCGCGGGTGTTGCCGCCGGTGTCGGCGTAACTCAGCGTTTCCTCGCCCGAACCGCCGGTGACGCGCAGCGACACATCGCTGCCCTCCGGAACGGTGAAGGTCGGCGCCGTTTGAGTGGCGTTGTTGGCAAGGACTGGGGCGTTCAGGAATATCGGCGGCCTGCCGGTATAGGCCGGCGGCGTCACCCAGGCATCAATGCGCGGCGGCACGACGTCGCGGGCGGCACGGGCAACAAAGCCGTCGCCCAGCCTGCCGCCCGACGGCCCGAAGGAGAAGGCAAAGGCAGTGACCAACAAAAGCGCGGCAACGGCGCGCAACGCCCACGGGTCGCGTTCCGGCACGCGTGTGCGCGGCACGTCGCCGCCAAGCTCGCCCAGCCGGTCCGCCATGCGGCGCTGATGCTCGCGCCACAGTGCTTGCGAAAAAATGCTTTCCTTGCCGCTCGGGCGATCGGTCTGGACCTGCACCGGGCTGTGCAGCAATCGGTTGGCCGCCTCGATGCGGCGGTCGACCTCGGCACTGGATGGCGTGCGGAAGAAACGCAGCGGATAGAGTGCGGCAAGCGCTGCGACGCCGAATGCCGTGATAAGACCGATCCGCGCCAGATCGGGCAAAAATGGGAACAGGCCGAGCCACGAAATGCTGAGGAACAGGCTGGCGACGATGATCAGCGGCAGCAGCAATGGCCAGCCGCGTTCGACGACTATCGAGACCTGCGTCCCCAGCCGGCTCAAGGCAAGGCGCCTGGCCAGACTGCGATCGCTGGTGAAAATGGGTCGTTGCGTCATCGGCCCTTCCTGGCCGGGCGGGATAGCCCAAGCCTCACGAGTCTATCGCATAGGCCCGAAAAGTCGATTTCCGGGAAGCACGATGCGAAGACCTAAAATCTTAGCGCGTACTTCGTGCGTCCAAGCGGATGCACATCGCCCTAAGGATACCAACAAACACGGCGAAGGCGAGGCGGTTCCCCAAAACGTGAACAATAATGCCCCGGATATTGTCAGAATTTCGCCGGATTGGCGTTTGCGCCGCAGACCAGTACGGCAACGCGCTCGCCTGCAGCCGGTGCGTAGCGGCCGGACAGGAGCGCCGCGAAGGCGGCCGCACCGCCTGGCTCGGAGATGATTCGCACGCGGTCCCACAGCGCCGCCTGGGCGGCGATAATGTCGTCGTCGCCGACCAGGATCGAGCGCTCGACGAATGCCTCGGCGATAGGAAACATCATTTCGCCGACACGCTTTGGCGCGAGCGAATCGGCGGCGACGCCCTCAGCCGGCGCGTCGACGGGTCGGCCCGCCGCGAACGCGCGATGAAGCGTCGGCGCACCCTCCGGCTCGACCGCGATGATCCTGATGCGGCCGGAAAACCAGGCGGCGATGCCGCCGATCAGGCCGCCGCCGCCGACAGCGACCAGCAGGGTGTCGAGCTTCGGCAGGTCGGCCTCGATTTCGAGGCCGAGCGTGCCCTGCCCGACCAGCGTCTCCTCCTGATTGAAGGCGTGGATCTGCAGGGCGCCGGATTTTTCGGCGAAGCTCTCGCTGGCGGCCAGCGCCTCGGCATAACGGGCGCCGCCGACGATCAGCTCGGCGCCGTAGCCACGGATGCGGTCCAGCTTGGCCTGCGGGCTCACTTCGGGAACAAAGATGGTCGCCTTGTGGCCGAGTCGCATGGCGGCATAGGCGACGGCGGCGCCGTGATTGCCGCCCGATGCGGCGACGACGCCGGCCGCAGGAACCGGCCGTTCGAGGAGATTGGTGAACGCACCACGCGCCTTGAACGAGCCGGAATGCTGCAAGCACTCAAGCTTCAGGTCGACCGGCAGAGCCGGGCGGCCGAAATCGGCCATGTCGACGCGCAGCACCGGCGTGTGGCGCACGAAGGGTCGGATGCGTGGTTCCATCGCCGCAATGCGCTCGCGTGTGATCGTGTGGCCGTGCAGCATGCTTTCACTCCCAGGGCTGACATTCAGAGTTGACATTACTTAGTAACTTGGCAAAGTGGCTAAATGCAAGAGGTCGACGTCTTCAAAGCGATTGCCAACGAGCGCAGGCTGCAGATCCTCGACTGGCTCAAGGACCCGCGCGCGCATTTTCCGCCGCAGGCGGACGGCGATCTGGTCGACGACGGAGTCTGCGCGCTGCTGATCGCTGAAAAGCTGGGGATCACCCAGGCGACGCTCAGCGAACATATGCGCGTGCTCACCCAGGCAGGGCTTTTGCGCAGCAAGCGCATCAAGCAGTGGACATTCTATCGCCGGAACGAGAACAGGATCGCCGAAACCAGGGCACTCATTCAGCACCGCCTGTAGCTGCAGAGTTCTACTCCAACCAGTCCGGCACCGAGTCCAGTCCGATCAGCTCGTCATAGGTCTGGCGCGGGCGCACAACGTGGAAGCGGTCGCCGTCGACCAGCACTTCCGGTACCAGCAGCCTGGTATTGTAGGTGCCGGCCTGGACGGCGCCATAGGCGCCGGCGGTGGCGACAGCGATCAGGTCACCGGATTTCAGCCGGGGCAGGTCACGGTCGAGCCCGAGATAGTCGCCGGTCTCGCAAACCGGGCCGACGACGTCGACCTTCATGCGCGGTGCTGCGGCCGGCTGCTGCGCCACCGGCTTGATGTCGTGGAAAGCGTCGTAAAGCGTCGGCCTGATCAGGTCGTTCATCGCGGCGTCGACGACGAGGAAGTTCTTGGCGTCGCCCTCCTTCACGAAGATCACCGCCGAGACCAGGATGCCAGCATTGCCGACGATCAGCCGGCCTGGCTCGAACATCACTTTCAGCCCGAGCTCGGCGACATGCTTTCTGACGATCCGGGCATAGGCATCGGGCAAAGGCGGCGGGTTGTTGTCGACGCGGTAGGGAATGCCAAGGCCGCCGCCGACATCGATGTGCTCGATGGCATGACCGTCGGAGCGCAAGGCGCCGACCAGCTCCACCAGCAGCGCAAAGGCCTCGTCGAAGGGCTGCAATTCGGTGATCTGGCTGCCGATATGGGTGTCTATGCCGGTGACCTTGATTCCCGGCAGCTCAGCCGCGCGGGCATAAACCTTTCGTGCCTGCTGCCAGGGAATGCCGAACTTGTTCTCGGCCTTCCCAGTCGAAATCTTGTTGTGCGTCCTGGCGTCGACATCCGGATTGATGCGCAGCGAGATCGGCGCGATCTTGCCCAGCGCGGTCGCGCGGGCCGACAGCAGCTCCAGCTCCGGTTCGGATTCGACGTTGAAACAGAGAATGCCGGCCGAGAGCGCAAAATCCATTTCGCGCGCGGTCTTGCCGACGCCCGAAAACAGGATCTTGCTTGCCGGAATGCCGGCCGCCAAAGCGCGGCGCAATTCGCCCTCCGAGACCACGTCGGCGCCGGCGCCGAGTCTTGCCAACACCTTCAGCACGGCCTGGTTCGAATTCGCCTTCATGGCATAGCAGACGAGGGCGTCGAGCCCGGCAAAGGCCTCTGTGAAGACGCGAAAATGCCTGGTCAGCGTCGCCGTCGAATAACAATAGAACGGCGTGCCGACGCTGGCGGCGATGTCTGATATCGCCACGTCCTCGGCATGCAGCGCGCCGTCGCGGTAGTCGAAATGGTTCACGAGATTGGTCCGAAAAATCAGAGCAGCGGGTCGAGGATGAATTTCTTGTCCTCAACAGGTTTTTCCGGCTCCGGCGGCAAAGGTTGCTTGGCCTTCTCGGCGTCCTTGCGGGCCTGCACGGCTGCTGCGTAGGGCGTATCGAGCGCAGCCTTCCTGCCGCAGGCCGCAACGGTGGCCATTGCTGCCAACAGCGTCAGCGTCACCAAAATCCTGCTTCCGGTCATCGTGCCATCCGTCCGAAACTGTTGCCCGCAGCCGCTTCTAGCCGAGTTTTGCGGCCATTGCACCCCGCGTCTTACGCCTTGGCGAGCCGCTTTTTCCAGTAGCGGATCTGCTTGCGCACCTCGGACGGCGCGGTGCCGCCGAAGCTCGTGCGGCTCTTTACAGAATTCTGCACGGCAAGGACCGAAAACACGTCGGCGCTGATACCGGGGTGAAGGGACTGCAGATCCTCCAGCGAAAGCCTGTCGAGCCCGATCTTCCTGTCCTCGGCCAGCGCCACCGCCCGGCCGGTGATATGGTGCGCCTCGCGGAACGGCAGGCCGAGCGTGCGCACCAGCCAGTCGGCGAGGTCGGTCGCAGTCGAATAGCCGGCGCCGGCCGCCTTCTTCATCGCCGCGGTGTTCACCGTCATGTCGCGCACCATGCCGGTCATTGCCGCCAGCATCAGGTCGAGCGTCTCGGCCGCGTCGAAGACGGATTCCTTGTCTTCCTGCATGTCCTTGCCATAGGTCAGCGGCATGCCCTTCATTACCGTCAGCAGACCGACCAGATGGCCGGTGACGCGGCCGGTCTTGCCGCGCACCAGTTCGGCAGCGTCGGGATTCTTCTTCTGCGGCATGATCGACGAACCCGTCGAGAAACTATCCGACAGCCTGACGAAGCCGAATTGCGGCGTCGACCAGATGATGATCTCTTCAGCCAGTCGCGACAGATGCGTCGCGCAGATCGCTGCTACGCCCAGGAACTCGAGCGCGAAATCGCGATCCGAAACGCTGTCGAGCGAATTGCGCATCGGCTCGCGGAAGCCAAGCGCCTTCGCTGTCTCGTGCCTGTCAATCGGAAAGCTGGTGCCGGCAAGGGCGGCAGCGCCGAGCGGGCTTTCATCCATATGCTCAATCGCATCGCGGACGCGAGACAGGTCGCGCGCAAACATCTCGACATAGGCCATGCAGTGATGGCCGAAGGTCACCGGCTGCGCCGCCTGCATGTGGGTGAAGCCCGGCATCACCGTTGCCGCATGCTCCTCGGCGCGATCCAGGAACGCCGTGATCAGGCCCTTCAGCGCCTCGGCGACGCGAAAGCACTCGTCCTTGACCCACAGCCTGAGGTCGACCGCCACCTGGTCATTGCGCGAGCGGGCGGTATGCAGGCGGCCAGCTGCGGGCCCGATCAAATCGGCCAGACGGGCCTCGATATTCATGTGGATGTCTTCCAGCCTGGTGGAGAACTCGAATGTGCCGGTCTCGATCTCTGCCAGGATCGTGTTCAGCCCGTGAGTGATTTTTTCTTGATCGGCCGCCGAAATAATGCCCGTTTGCGCCAGCATCTGGCAATGGGCGATCGAGCCGCGAATATCCTGCGCATAGAGTTTGCGGTCGAACGAGATCGACGCGTTGATCGCTTCCATGATTGCGGCCGGACCCGAGGCAAAACGTCCGCCCCACATCTGGTTGCTGGCCTTCTTGTCGTTCATCGCTATAACCCGTGCTCCGGAGCAGTTTTTAAAAAATGGCAGACGGCAATAGATTCTTCCCGGCTTTGCGTCTCATCCTCGCCGCTTTGGTTGCGGGCGTGCTGGCCGGCGCGGTCGCGGTATATGTCAGGGAAAGCAGTTCTGGCAACAAGGCGCCCGCGCAAGTGGCCGCCGGCGGCGGCAAGGACGACGCCGCCTGCGTCGCCAAGACCGACCGTGCCAAGAAGATCGCCGCCGCTGCTACCGGCCAGGTTGCCGCGCTTTTGCCGGCGGATCCGCCGCAATCGCTGAAAAGCCTTGCCTTCAACGGCCCCGACGGCAAGCCGACGACGATCGCCGATCATGCCGGCAAGACGGTGCTGCTCAATCTGTGGGCGACATGGTGTGCGCCTTGCCGCGCCGAAATGCCGGCGCTCGATGCGCTGCAGAAGGAGATGGGCAGCGATGCGTTTCAGGTTGTTGCCGTCAACGTCGATGCCGGCGACGATGCCAAACCGAAGAAATTCCTGGAGGACACCGGCGTCAAGTCGCTCGGCTACTATCGCGATGCCACGATGTCGCTGTTCAACGACGTCAAGACGCGCGGCCTGGCGCTAGGTCTGCCCGTCACCATGCTGATCGATGGGCAAGCCTGCCTCATCGCCCATATGAACGGCCCGGCCGAATGGTCGGGGCCGGATGCCAAGCGTCTGGTCGAGGCGGCACTTCAGCCGGGATAGGCTCAGACCGTGCGCAGGCGCGGCTTGAGCACGGCAATGCTTGCGCCGCGTCGGCTGGCTGTGCGGATTGCCGGAGCAGCCACGCCCGTCAGTTCGCCGAACGTCTCGATCGGAGCCGGTTTGCCGAGGTAATAGCCTTGCCCGATCTCGCAAGCCTCGGCGTCCAGGAACTGCAATTCACCCGGCGTCTCGATGCCCTCCGCAAGGACCGGTAGGCCGAGACCGCGTCCAAGCCCCAGAACGGCGCGGACGATCGCCGCGAACTGGGCGTTCTTGTCGACCGATTTGATGAACGACCCGTCGATCTTGATCTTGTCGAAGGGAAAGGCGCTAAGGTTGGACAGCGAAGAGTAGCCGGTGCCAAAATCGTCCATCGCTACATGCACGCCAAGCGCCTTGACCTGCCTCAAGGCCGCCAGCGCGCGGGGCATATCCTTCACCAGGGCTGTTTCGGTGATCTCCAGTTCCAGCCTGCCGGGTGTCAGGCCGGACCTCGCCAGTGCGTCATGCACCTTGCGGCTGAAGTTCGGATTGTGAAGCTGCACGGCGGAGACGTTGACAGCGACCATCAGCGGATTTGTCCAGCGAGCAGCATCGTTACAAGCCGTCGTCAGCACCCAGTCGCCGATCTGGGCGATCGCGCCACTGTCTTCGGCCACGGGGATGAAAACAGCCGGAGAAATATCACCCCGCTCAGGGTGCTGCCACCGGACCAGGGCTTCGAAGCCGATCATCCTGCCGCCACGGATTTCCTTCTGAGGCTGGTAGACGAGGTGGAACTCCTTGCGGGCGATGGCCTGGCGCAATTCATGCTCCATCACGCGCTTGTCGCGGGCCGCGGTGCCCATGGCTATCTCGAAAAACCGGTAAGTGTCCCTGCCTTCGGTTTTGGCGCGATGGAGTGCCGTGTCGGCATGGCTGATCAGGCCGGCCTGATCTTCGGCATCCAGCGGAAAGAAGGCGATGCCGATGCTGGCCGAGACGAGGCCGGAGCCGACCGAAACCCTGTTTTCCTCGCGGATCGCCGCCAGCAAGTCCTCGGCTATCCGGCCTGCGGCCAGGGGGTCGGGGAGGTTCGGAGCTATGATGGCAAATTCGTCGCCGCCGAGACGCGCGAGCATTTGTCCGTGGCGCGGAATGCCGGAAATGCAGTGCGCGAGCTTCTGCAGCATCGCGTCACCGGCGCTGTGGCCGTAGAGGTCGTTGACTTGCTTGAACCGGTCGAGGTCAAGCAGCAGGAGCGCCAGATATCCATCCTTGCCGCCACGATCCATCGAGGCGAATTCTGCTTCCAGCCGGGAAGAAAAGCTCCGCCGATTGGCAAGCCCGGTAAGCGGATCGAAATGCGCGAGGCGGAGAATCTCTTCTTCTGCCTTCTTGCGCTCACGGATGTCGCGAACGGCAAGCACCGTATGAGGCCTGCCGCAGTAGGTGATCTTCCTGGCGATCAGCTCGACAGGAATTCTCGCGCCGTCGCTGCCCCTTAATGTCGCTTCCTGCGCCTGTTCGCCGAAGCCGGACATATCGGCTGCGCTCTGTCCGTCGAAAAGCTCGCCGAGTTGCATCGTGTTCAGGGTGGCTGTCGCTGTTCCGGTCAGCTTCGCCATACTGTCATTGGCACTGACGATGCGGGTGCCATCGCAAACGATCAGACCTTCCACCGCCGCGTTGGCGAGATCGTGCATGCGATCGGCCTCGAGCTTCTGGCGGCGAAAGCGCAGGTCGATCCACAGCGCCGCACCTGACAGCACAAGGATTACAAGGCTGGCGACCGCTGCGGCAAAGGCCTGGGAAATGGGCTCGACGGAATGTTCGGATATTTCAATCGAGGAATCCGGAATGATCGACACCGCGGCCATCGCGATGAAATGCAAGCTGCAAATGGCCAGCGTCAAAAGCGCGGCGCCGCCGAGAGTCGCGACTGCTGACGGGCGGCGCAAGACGACCAGGAGCGCCAGTGCCGCAAGGGTCACTCCGGCCAGAAGCGACATCGCGACAAGGAGCAGGTTCCATACGACCCGGCCTTCGACCTCGAAAGCCGCCATGCCGATGTAGTGCATCGTCGCGATGGCGCCGCCGAGAATGGCACCACCGACGAGGAAATGGTCGATGCCGCGGCGCAAGGTGGCGACCCACATCCCAAGCGCGGTCAGGATGACGGCGGCGGCAAGCGAAAAGGCGGATAGTCCCGGATTGTACGCGTTCGGTATTCCCGGCGTAAACGCGGTCATGGCGATGAAATGCGTCGCCCATATGCCGAACCCGGTCGAAGCCGCGGCAATCATCAGCCAGACAAGCCGGTTTCGCTCGGTCGATCGGCCGACATGCTTAAGGAGATTAACCGCACAGAAACAAGAAATTCCACAGACGAGTGCGGCGAGCGCAACCAGTCTCAGGTCGTGCTGATTTACGATACAATTATAGACCGTCAGCATCCTGGTTCACTCGGTCAAAACTAACAGGGGAGGTGTGACGGATTAGCTCTTGGAGATTTTAACGAATAGTTAACCCGTGGGCCATGAGGCGGGTCTTTTCGGGGGAAAACCGATGCCGCTGCGCCGAAAAAGGCGGTGATGTCGTTTCTGACGCCCGAGTGCACTTTAGGAAGGAATGGTGTTCATTGATCGGCAACAAAACCGTTGTCCGATTGTCATCAGCGCCACATATTGGCTTTGCGGAGGTGCCCCTTTCGCCAATGACAAACGGGAGATGAAACATGAAGTTCTTCGGCTTTGCGGCCGGTATCGCCGCCACCGTGACCCTGCTTTCCACCACCTCCGCCTTCGCCGTCACGCAGATCAGCTGGTGGCACGCCATGACCGGCGCCAACGCCGAGGTCGTCGCCAAGATCTCCAAGGATTTCAACGCCAGCCAGAGCGAATATGAGCTCGTTCCGGTGTTCAAGGGCACCTATCCGGAGACGCTGAATGCCGGCATCGCTGCCTTTCGTGCCGGGCAAGCGCCCGATATCCTCCAGGTGTTCGACGTCGGCACCGGCGTGATGATGGCGGCCGAGGGTGCGATAAAGCCGGTGGCCGATGTGATGACCGGCGCCGGGATGACTTTCGACAAGAGCCAGTATCTGCCCGGCATCGCCGGCTATTATTCCAAGCCGGACGGCACCATGCTGTCCTTCCCCTACAACTCCTCCTCGCCGATCCTCTACTACAACAAGGACATCTTCCAGAAGGCGGGCCTCGACGTGAACAATCCGCCCAAGACCTGGAACGAGGTTTGGGAAGCCGCCAAGAAGATCAAAACGAGCGGCGCCGCTTCTTGCGGCTATACCTCGACCTGGCTGACCTGGATCCATCTGGAGAATTTCGCGGCGTGGAATGACGTGCCTTGGGCCACCCAGCAGAACGGCCTGGCCGGCGGCGATGTCGAACTCAAGATCAATGCGCCGATTTTCGTCAACCACTTCCAGGCGCTCGCCGACCTGGCCAAGGACGGCACGTTCAAATATGGCGGCCGCACCTCCGAAGCCAAGCAGATATTCCTCGCCGGCGAATGCGGCATCTTCACTGAATCGTCGGGCGGCCTCGGCGATATCGTCAAGTCCGGCATGAATTATGGCATCGGTCAGCTTCCCTACGACAGTGACGCCAAGGGTGCCCCGCAGAACACAACGCCGGGCGGTGCCAGCCTATGGGTGTTCGGCAACAAGTCGGACGAGGAATACAAGGGCGTTGCCGCCTTCTTTGCCTATCTGTCCAAGACCGATGTGCAGGAATACCTGCACCAGACGTCGGGATACCTGCCTGTGACGCTCGCCGCGTATGAGGCGACCAAGAAATCAGGCTTCTATGACAAGAACCCCGGCCGCGAGACACCCATCCTGCAGATGATCGGCAAGCCGCCGACCGACAATTCCAAGGGCGTGCGCCTGCCGAATCTGCCGCAGGTGCGCGATATCCAGAACGAGGAGCTGGAGAAGATGCTGGCCGGCCAGCAAACCGCCCAGCAGGCCCTCGACAATGCGGTCGCGCGCGGCAACGCCGCAATCAAGGAAGCCCTGGACAACTAACGGGATCGTCTCGGTCAGTCGGTTGGAATATCGCCCACGCGAGCGCGCGTGGGCGATGCCTGGATAGCGAGGGAAATCAGCCTGTCTCCACGCGTCGTCTTTCCCAACAAGATCCTGCCCTACCTGCTGGTGGCGCCACAGCTCGCCATCACCCTGGTTTTCTTCTACTGGCCGGCCGGTCAGGCGCTTTACCAGTCGATGCTCAGGCAAGACCCGTTCGGGCTGAAGAGCAGGTTCGTCTGGTTTGCCAATTTCCGGAAGGTGCTGGCCGATCCGGCCTATCTCAACTCGATCAAGGTTACGGTGGTGTTCTCGCTTGCGACCGCGATCGTTGCCATGGTTGCGGCCCTGCTGCTCGCGGTTATGGCCGAGAAGGCCATGCGCGGCAAAGGCCTCTACCGCACACTGTTGATATGGCCTTATGCCGTGGCGCCGGCGATTGCCGGCATGCTGTGGCTGTTTCTGTTCAACCCTTCGATAGGCTCGTTGGCCTATTTGCTGAGAAGCCTCGGCATCGCATGGGACCCACTGCTCAACGGCACCCACGCCATGATCCTGCTGGTGTCGGCGGCTGCCTGGAAGCAGATCAGCTACAATTTCCTGTTCTTCGTCGCCGGCCTGCAGGCGGTGCCGAAAACGCTGATCGAAGCGGCGGCCATGGACGGCGCCGGCGAAACCAAGCGCTTCTGGACCATCGTCTTCCCGCTGCTTGCGCCGACAACCTTTTTCCTGCTGGTCGTCAACACCGTCTATGCCCTGTTCGACACGTTCGGCATCGTTCATGCCGTCACCGGCGGCGGGCCGGGCAAGACGACCGAGACGCTGGTCTACAAGGTCTACAATGACGGCTTTGTCAATCTGATCCTGGGCGACTCGGCGGCGCAGTCGGTCATTTTGATGGCTATCGTCATCGCGCTCACAGCGATCCAGTTCCGCTATGTGGAACGCAAAGTCCACTACGGCTGAGGGCAGCGATGATCGGCCAGTCCCCGCTCCGCACCTTCATCGCCCATGCCGTGCTCATCCTCGGCATATTGATCGTGGCTTTTCCGATCTACTACACCTTCGTTGCCTCGACGCACACGCTGCAAACGATCCTCAGGCCGCCGCTGCCGCTCTTGCCGGGCGGCCAGCTATGGAACAACTACAGTGAGGCGCTGTTCGGCGGCATCGGCCGTATCGGCGGGGTCAGCGTCGGCAGGCTGCTCCTCAACACCACGATCATGGCGCTCGGCGTTGCGGTCGGAAAGATCTTCATCTCGATCCTGTCGGCCTACGCGATCGTGTTCTTTCGCTTTCCGCTGCGCATGACCTTCTTCTGGCTGATCTTCATCACCTTGATGCTTCCAGTCGAGGTGCGCATCCTGCCGACCTACAAGGTGATGGTCGATCTCGGCATGATCGACACCTATGCCGGCCTGATCGTCCCGCTGATCGCCTCAGCCACCGCAACGCTGCTGTTTCGCCAGTTCTTCATGACCATACCGGGCGAATTGGTCGAGGCGGCGCGTGTCGACGGTGCCGGGCCATGGCGCTTCTTCTTCGATATCCTCCTGCCGCTGTCGCGGACAAACATCGCCGCGCTGTTCGTGATCCTCTTTATCTATGGCTGGACGCAGTATCTTTGGCCGCTGCTCGTCACCAACAGCAACGACATGAACACCATCGTCATCGCGCTGAGAAAGATGGTTTCGTTCGCCGACGCCGACACCCAATGGCACCTCGTGATGGTCACGGCAATGCTGGCCATCGTGCCACCGATCCTCGTCGTGGTGATGATGCAACGCTGGTTCGTGCGCGGCCTGGTCGAATCCGAAAAGTGAGACTCTGATGGCGACCGTCGATCTGAAGGACGTGAAGAAGGTCTATCCCAGCGGCGTCGAAGCCGTGAAGGGCGTCTCCATCGCCATTCCCGACAAGGAGCTTTGCGTGCTGGTCGGGCCGTCAGGTTGCGGTAAGTCCACGCTGCTGAGGATGATCGCCGGGTTGGAGACCATTTCGGCCGGTACAGTCGCCATCGACGGCAAGGTGGTCAACGCCATCGGCCCGACCGAGCGCGACATCGCCATGGTGTTCCAGAATTACGCGCTCTACCCACATATGAAGGTCTATGACAACATGGCCTATGGCCTGCGCAACCGCGGCACGCCGAAGGACGAGATCGATAGCAGGGTACGCTCGACGGCCAAGGTGCTGGAGCTTTCGGCGCTGCTCGACCGGCGCCCGCGCGAGCTTTCAGGCGGTCAGCGCCAGCGCGTCGCCATGGGTCGCGCCATCGTGCGCAACCCGAAGGTCTTCCTGTTCGACGAACCACTGTCCAACCTCGATGCGAAATTGCGCGGGCAGATGCGCATCGAGATCAAGAATCTGCAGCGCTCGCTTGGCGTCACCTCGGTTTATGTCACGCACGACCAGCTTGAGGCGATGACGCTGGCCGACATCCTCGTCGTCATGAACGCCGGACTGGTCGAGCAGACCGGCGCTCCGCTTGATGTGTACGAGAAACCGGCTTCGACCTTCGTCGCTTCGTTCATAGGCGCACCGCCGATGAATCTGCTGGCGCTCACAGGGGCCTCCCCAAGCTCGGTATTGGCCGACGGTACGGTGATTGGCTTGGCGCCTCGACAGGGCAAGGTGGTGACACTAGGCTTTCGTCCGGAGGACGCCGATATCACCTTCGCGGCAGAGGCGCCGGCCGGCGCGCTCGCGCTGCCTGCGACAGTGGAAGCGGTCGACCCGGTCGGTGCCGAAAGCTTTCTCCATTGCGTGGCAGCCGGCAGCCGCATCGTGGTGCGCGTCTCAGGCCGCGCCAACGCCAAGCCAGGTGACCGATTGCGCGTCGTGGCCAGGTCCGAAACGCTGCATTGGTTCGATCAGGCGGGCAAACGGGTCGATTGAAATCGGCCTTGCGCAAAACCGTTCAGGCAAACACATGCGCCTTGCCCGACACGGTCAGCCGCACGATCTCGCCGACCGCCGGCGCGTCCATGCCCGGCTTGCGCAGGATCAATGGCGTGTTGCCGATGGCGGCCGCGTCGGGCGGATCGGGACTGTTCAAGAGACGCACGGCGATGGTGCACATCGAGCCGGCGAACTCGGATTCCGTGACCTCGCCGAACAGCATGTCCGGCGTGCCCGACATGCCTTCACGCGAGGTTCGTTTCAGCAGCACCTGCTCGGGCCGCAGCATGATGCGGGCAATGTCGCGCCGCTCGGTGCTGTCGACGGCGATGCGGCCGAGCGGCGAGGTAGCGAAGCCATCGGCGATCCTGGCCGGCAAGACGATGGCGTCGCCGAGGAACTCGGCGATCATCCTGTCCTTCGGCCTGAAATAGAGCTCGCGCGGCGTGCCGATCTGCGAGAATTTGCCGTCGCGCATCACCGCGACCTGGCTGGCGAATGACAGCGCCTCGGCCTGATCATGGGTGACCAGGATGGTGGTGATGCCGGCGGTTTCAAGGAGCTCGGCCACGGCCTTGCGCATCGAGGCGCGCAGGCCGGTGTCGAGCGCCGAGAACGGCTCGTCGAGCAGCATCAGCCGCGGCTTCATGGCCATGGCGCGGGCGAGCGCGACGCGCTGCTGCTGGCCGCCGGAGAGTTCGTGCGGACGGCGCTTCAGGATACCTTTGTCCAGCCCGACGACATAGGCGAGCTCGGCGATGCGCTCGCTGCGCTTTTCCTCGTGACGCCCCATGCCGAAGCCGATATTGGCGGCGATGCTCAGATGCGGGAACAGAGCGCCGTCCTGCGCCACCAGCCCGATGCCGCGGCGATGCGCCGGCACGGCCGTGTCGCCATCGGCCAGCATCTCGCCATCGAGCACGATGCGGCCCTGGTCCGGCGCCTCGAAGCCGGCGATCAGCCGCAGCAACGTGGTCTTGCCGCAACCGGATGGCCCGACAATTGCCGTACGGCTGCCGCTGGCCACGCTGAGGTCGACGCCGGCAAGTGCTGCGACGGGGCCGTAGTGCTTGTGGATGCCGCTCAGCTCGAGAAAGCTCATCGCCCGGCCATCCGCTTCGACTGGACGTAGAGCAGCCAGGTCAAAGGCAGCGACATCGCCACCATGATCAGGGCATAAGGCGCCGCCGACGCATAGTCGATCTCGCCGCTATAGGACCAGAACGCCATGGCCAGCGTGCGGGTGCCGTTGGGCGCCAGCATTTGGGTTGCGGTCAATTCGTTCATGATACCAAGGGCAACCAACGCCATGCCGGCTGCGGCGCCCGGCGCCGACAGGCGGATGGTCGTCGACCACAGCGCCTTGAGCGGCGACCGGCCGAGGCTGGAGGCGGCGCGTTCGAGCTCGACTGGCGCCTGTGCTATCGACGCCCTGAGGCTAATCAGGGCGCGCGGCAGGAACATCAGCGCATAGGCGACCAGGATGGTGAACAGGGTCTGGTAGAGCGGCATGGCGACACGCACGGCGATGGTGACCAGCGCCAGGGCGATGACAACGCCGGGCAACGCGCCGACGATATAGTTGCAGCCCTCCAGGACGCGTTGCAGCCGCCCCGGTGCGCGGATCGAAATCCACGCCATCGGCATTGCCGCGACGGTGGCGAGCAGCGCCCCGGCAATCGCCAGGAACAGCGTTTGGCCAAGCGCCAGGCCGATCTCGTCGAGCCGCCAGACATCGGCGCCGCCGGCCATGAGCCAGCGGCCGATGGTGGCGAACGGCACGCCGAGCGCCAGTAGCGTGGTAATGGCAGGCAGCAGCAGGCAAGGAATGGTGGCGCGCCCAAGGCTCGTGCGCTGCTGCTGGCGCGCGGCACCCGAACCGACGCGGGCATAGCGCTCTTCGCCGCGCACCAGCACCTCCAGCCCGAGCAGCACAAGGCAGCAGGTCACCAGCACGCCGGCCAGCATGTTGGCGGCGGGACCGTTGAAGGTCGACTGAAACTGGTCGACGATCGCGGTGGTGAAGGTGTCGAAGCGGATGAAGACATAGAGCCCGTATTCGGCCAGGAGGTGCAGGCCGACCAGCAGCGAGCCGCCGCAAATGGCGAGTCGGAGCTGCGGCAGCACGACACGCCGAAACACGCGCCATGGGCCAAGCCCGAGGGCCGCTGCTGCATCTTCGAGAGCGGGATCGAGCCGGCGCAAAGCTGCCGCTATCGGCAGATAGAGGAACGGGAAATAAGCGATGACGGATACAAGCACGCCGGCCCACAGGCCGTGCAGTCTGGGCGCCATGGTGATCCAGGCGTAACTGTGGACGAAGGCGGGAATGGCGAGCGGCGCCACCGACAACCAGGCCCATAGGCGGGCCCCCGGCAGATCGCTGCGCTCGGTGAGCCAGGCCAGCGCCACCGACAGCACGATCGAAATCGGCACGGTCAGCACCACCAGCAGACTGGTGTTGACCAGAAGTTCGCCGACGCGCGGCCTGAACACCAGCGCCACCACTGTTTCCCAGCCAGTCTGCACCGCCACCCAGACGATGAAGGCAAGTGGCAGCAGCGCGAAAAGCGAGACAAAGACGGCAGCCAGCGCAATCCATGAGACCGACCAACGACGTGCCCGCACGGCCGTGGTATCGGCTGGCAAGCCTGAAGGTGCGAGATCGATCGCCGACTGCATCAGATCAGACGTTGTGCCGTTTCCGCCCGAAGGCGGAAACAATCGTCGGCGAATGCGGCGAGCAGCTTGTGGTCATGGACAAATGCCATCTTGAAAACAGAGCGCTCCCGCGGAAAGCGAATTCCACAGGAGCGCAGTCGGTTGCCCTTTTAGGACGAACGCCGGCTAAAGCAAGCCGGCCGCCGTCATCAGGTCGGTCACCTTCTTCGAGTTCAGCGTCGTCGGGTCGACTTTCGGCGCCTGCAGATCGGCTAGCGGCACCAGCTTCGGATTGGACTCGGCGCCCTTGCCGACTGCGTATTCGAACGAATCGCCTGTCTTCAGTACGTCCTGGCCGCCCTTGCCGGTGACCCATTTCAGGAAAGCCTGCGCTTCCTTCGGGTGCTTGCTCGACGCCAGCACGCCACCGCCGGAAACCGAGACGAAAGCGCCGGGATCCTGGTGCTTGAAATAGTGCAGCTCGACGTTCTTGCTGTTCTCGCCGGTCTTGGCCTGATCGCCGTAATAGTAATAGTGATAGATCACGCCGCCTTCGACCTCGCCGGCATTGACCGCCTTCATCACCGTGCTGTTGCCCTTATAGGCGGTAAAATTCTCCTTCATCGCCTTTAGCCATTCGGCCGTCGCTGCCTCACCCTTGAGCTGCAGAAACGCGCTGACGATCGCCTGGAAATCGGCGCCGGAGGGCGAAGCGGCCCAACGGCCCTTCCAGCTCGGATCGGCGAGATCGAGAAGCGATTTGGGCAGCTGGTCGGCGGCCAGCTTGGTCTTGTTGTAGGCAAAGACCGTGCTGCGCGCCGCGACGCCGACCCATTTGCCGCTCGCCGGCTGGTACTCCTGCGGAACCTGGGCCAGCGTCTCGGTGTCGACCGGTGCGAACAGGCCGGCCGCCTCGACTAATGCCATGGCCGGCGAATTCTCCGTCAGGAATACATCGGCGGGCGAAGCGGTGCCTTCCGCAACGATCTGATTGGAGAAATCGCTGTCGCCGCCATTGCGGACGGTAACCTTGATGCCGGTTTCCTTGGTGAATCCCTCCGCCCAGGCCTTGGTCAGGTTTTCGTGCTGGGCGTTGTAGACGACGATGCCCTCGTCCTCTGCTATTGCCGGGCCGGCGATCAGGCTGATTGCAAGTGCTGTCGCACCGGCAAGGGCGGAAAGAGCGTATTTCATGGCGTCGTCCTCGATTTCGATGGTCGTTGGCTTGGCACGCTGCACCTACCAATACATGACTAGCGCAGTCAACATTGCTGGCCCACTCAATTGCTCAAAAGGGCAAACTTTCGTGATGCTCAGCTAATTTGCTTTGGACATTATTTCGCCGGCCCCGTAACAAATCAGCGCCGAGACGCGAATATCGGGGAGTGAACTCTTGTGAGCGGCAAGGACGAAGCCGAGCTTTCACGGCTGCTGCGGGCCGCGATCGCTGGAGACGAAAGGGCCTATGCCGACTTTCTGCACCGGATCGCCGCGCTCGTTCGTGGCTTTGCCCGGCGCAAGATCGTGCAGGGTGGGGTGGATCCCGAGGATGTCGTGCAGGAAACCTTGCTGGCCATTCATGTGAAACGACACACCTGGCGCCATAATGCGCCGGTGCTGCCTTGGGTCTATGCAATAGCCCGCTTCAAGCTGATCGACGCATTCCGGCGGCGCGGCCGGCGGATCGAGGTCGAGATCGACGAAATCGCCGAGACCTTTGCCGAGCCGGAATCGGAGACGGTGAGCGAGCGCGACGTCAACCGGGCGCTCGACAGCCTGTCGCCGGCACAGCGTTCCGTCGTCTCGGCCGTATCGGTCGAAGGCCGTTCGATCGGCGAGACGGCGGCCAAATTCGGCATCAGCGAGACGGCGGTGCGGGTGTCACTGCACCGCGGGCTTGCCGCCATTGCCAAACGGTTCGGGGCGGGGCGGGAATAAAAATGAGGACTGAAGATCTCATCAAGGCGCTCGACGCCGATGCCCGCAGCAAGGCGCTGCCGCTGGGCGCCGCCTGGTGGCTTGCCGCCGGTTCGGCCATGGTGATCGCGGCGGCGATTTTCTGGCTGACGATCGGCCCGCGCCCCGACATTGCGATCGCCATGCACACGATGCGGTTCCTGTCCAAATTCGTCTTCACGATCGCTCTTTCGGTCAGCGCCTTTGCCCTGGTGCATGCGCTGTCGACGCCCGGTGCATCGACCCGCCGAGCGGCAAGCTGGATGATCGCCGCCCCGCTGCTGGTGATTGTGGCCGTGATTCTCGAACTCTTCGCCGTGCCTGCGTCCGACTGGGGCACACGCCTGGTCGGCACGAACCTGGTCATCTGCCTGACCTTCATTCCGTTGATCGGGATCGGCCCGCTTGCCGTCTTTCTCGCGGTCCTGCGCCATGGCGCGCCGACAAGGCCGGTGCTTGCCGGTGCGGCCGCGGGCCTGCTTGCCGGCGGGCTGGCGGCGACCTTCTATGCGGCGCATTGCTTCGACGATTCGCCGCTTTTCGTCGCCACCTGGTACACGATTGCGGTCGCCATCCTTGCCGTGCTCGGGGCGCTCGGCGGACGACTTTTTGTGCGCTGGTAGCGATAAGAATCAGCGTGTCGGAACGGGATGCTCGCCGCGATAGTCGTAAAAGCCGCGCCCGGTCTTGCGTCCGAGCCAGCCGGCCTCGACATATTTGACCAGCAGCGGGCAGGGGCGGTATTTCGAATCCGACAGTCCGTCATGCAGCACCTGCATGATCGACAGGCAGGTATCGAGCCCGATGAAATCGGCAAGCTGCAGCGGCCCCATCGGATGGTTGGCGCCGAGCTTCATGGCGGTATCGATGGCGTCGACCGAGCCGACACCTTCATAGAGCGTGTAGATCGCCTCGTTGATCATCGGCAGCAGGATGCGGTTGACGATGAAGGCCGGGAAATCCTCCGAGACGGTGATCGTCTTGTCGAGCTGCTTCACATAGGTTTTTGCCGCCTCGAAGGTCTGGTCCTCGGTGGCGATGCCGCGCACCAGTTCGACCAGCTTCATCACCGGAACCGGATTCATGAAATGTATGCCGATGAAGCGTTCCGGCCGGTCGGTCTGCGAAGCCAGCCGTGTGATCGAGATCGATGATGTGTTCGTCGCCAGGATGGCCTCGGGGTTGAGCTGCGGGCAGAGCTGGGCATAAATCTTGCGCTTGACCGTCTCGTCCTCGGTCGCCGCTTCGATCACCAGATCGGCGCCCGCAAGGTCGTCCATGGCCGGCGCCGCCGAAATGCGCGCCATCGCTTCATTGCGCAGCGTTTCCTCGAGCTTGCCGGAGCCGACCTGACGGGCCATGTTGCCGCTGATCGTAGCGATGCCCTTTTCGATGCGGTCGGGCGAAATATCGTAAACCAGCACCTTATAGCCCGCCAGCGCCGACACATGGGCGATGCCGCCGCCCATCTGGCCCGCGCCGATGATGCCGATCGTCTCGATCTTGCTCATTACCCGATCCCGTCGAGGCCTTTGCGGCCCGTTTTTTGTGCAGTGCAAACTAAAAGGGCGGGGCGACTTCGTCTACCCCACCCCTCAGAATTTAATACGCTTTGGCAGAAGGCGTCAAAGCGCCTTTTGCAGTTCCGGCAGAATGACGAAAAGATCGCCGACGAGACCGTAGTCGGCGACCTGGAAGATCGGCGCCTCCTCGTCCTTGTTGATGGCAACGATCACCTTCGAATCCTTCATGCCAGCAAGGTGCTGGATGGCACCGGAGATGCCGACGGCAATATAAAGGTCGGGCGCTACCACCTTGCCGGTCTGGCCCACCTGCCAGTCGTTCGGCGCATAGCCGGCATCGACGGCGGCGCGAGATGCGCCAACCGCCGCACCGAGCTTGTCGGCGACCGGCAGGATGACCTCCTGGAACTTCTCGGAGGAGCCCAGCGCACGGCCACCCGAGATGATGATCTTGGCCGAGGTCAGCTCTGGACGGTCGGTCTCGGAGAGCTTGTTCTCGACAAAACTCGACAGGCCGGGATTGGCCGCCGCCTGAACCGTCTCGACCGGCGCGGAACCACCCTCGGGTGCTGCCTGGAAGGAAGCGGTGCGCACCGTGATAACCTTCTTAGCGTCACTCGACTGCACCGTCTGGATGGCGTTGCCGGCATAGATCGGCCGCTTGAAGGTGTCGGGCGACACGACTTCGATGATTTCCGATATCTGGGCGACATCGAGCAGCGCCGCCACGCGGGGCGCGACGTTCTTGCCCGACGAGGTCGCCGGCGCGATGATCGTCTCGTATGGCTCAGCAAGCGAAACGACTAGTGCCGCCAGCGGTTCGGCGAGACGCTCGGTCAGTTCGTCAGCGTCGGCGAGCAGCACCTTGGTAACGCCCTTGAGCTTGGCGGCTGCGTCCGCTGCCGGCTTGGCATCTTTGCCGGCAACTAGCACATGCACGTCCGAACCGATCTGCAGCGCCGCCGAAAGCGCCTTGGCGGTCTGGTCGGAAAGCGCAGCGTTGTCGTGTTCAGCAATCAGAAGAATTGTCATTTTTTATCCCTTCCTGGCCTACAGCACGCCGGCTTCGTTCTTCAGCTTGTCGACCAGTTCGGCGACGCTCTTGACCTTGACGCCCGCCTTGCGGCCGCCCGGCTCCTCGGTTTTGATCACCTTCAGCCGCGGCTTGACGTCGGCGCCGTAGTCGGCAGGGCTCTTCTCGTCGAGCGGCTTCTTCTTGGCCTTCATGATATTGGGCAGCGACGCGTAGCGTGGCTGGTTCAGGCGCAAATCGGCGGTGACGATTGCCGGCATCTTCAGTTCCAGCGTCTGCAGGCCGCCATCGACTTCGCGCGTCACCGTGGCCTTTTCACCGTCGAGCACGATCTTGGAGGCGAAGGTGCCCTGCGCCCAGCCGAGAAGTGCGGCCAGCATCTGGCCGGTTTGGTTGGAATCGTCGTCGATCGCCTGCTTGCCGAGAATGACAAGGCCGGGCTGTTCTGCCTCGACGACGCCCTTCAGCACCTTGGCGACGCCCAGCGGCTCAGTCTGCTCGTCGGTCTTGACCAGGATGGCGCGGTCGGCGCCCATGGCGAGCGCCGTGCGCAAGGTCTCCTGTGCCTGCTGCGGCCCGATCGACACGACGATGATCTCTTCGGCCTTACCAGCTTCCTTCAGCCGGATCGCCTCTTCCACCGCGATCTCGTCGAACGGGTTCATCGCCATCTTGACGTTGGCGAGTTCCACCGCCGAACCGTCCGCTTTCACCCGGACCTTGACGTTCGCATCCACAACCCGCTTCACGGGCACAAGGATCTTCATTTGCCTGTCACCTCTTTCACGATAGTCTCTCACGCGCGTCGGACGCGCTATAGCAGCGTGCACCTCTTCAGAGTTGTCGAAAGCCGACATTCCGGACGGAATTCTGGTCTTCGCCACGCCAGTAGGGTGGCGCTTGCGTAGTTGCGGCGACGCCGCGCGTCAATATCCGGGCGCACTCGGATCCTCGGCGAAGCACTCAAATCAGTTCAGTCCGGACCGGAAACGCTTCCCCGGCCCCAGCGCGGCGCCTGCTGCGCAGGTTGTGGTTCGCTTGGCGCCGGCTCTACGGCAACGGGCACATGGCCGGCGACCACCACAGTCTCTTCATCCGCAGCGGCGAGCAGCGGCACGCCGCGGCTGCGCAAGACAAGCACCAGCACGGCTCCGGCGATGATGCCGCCGATATGGCAGGCCCAGGAAACCTGATCCTCGCCTCCTTGGGCAAACATGAAGATCTGGAACAGGATCCACAGGATGAGCGGGATGAAAGCCGGGATACGCAACGGGATGCGGGCGAAGGCCAGCACCCACACCTTCACGCGCGGATAAAGGATCAGATAGGCAGCGACGACACCGGCGATGGCGCCCGACGCGCCGATCAGCGGCACTTGCGAATCCCAGGCCACCAGACCCTGGAAGAAAGCGCCGGCAATGGCGCAAAGCAGGTAGAAGATGAGGTAGCGGATGTGGCCGAGTGCATCCTCGACATTGTCGCCGAATACCCACAAGAAAAGCATGTTGCCGCCGAGGTGGAAGATATCCGCGTGCAGGAAGGAATAAGTCAGGTAGCTCAGGCTCTCGGGAATGACGACGAATTGCGGATCGAGCTCGACGCTGTCATGCACGACCGACGGGATGAAGCCGAGGCCCAGCACCGCGGCGTTGGAGAAGTCCTCACCGCCAAGCGTGGTGACAAGGTAGATCAACACATTGAGCGCGATCAGGCCGATGGTCACATATTGCAGCTTGCTGTGCCGCAGCCTGTTGGTGTCGTAAAGCGGGATGAACATCGGGTCCCCAACTCGGCGGATTTCAGCGGTTCTTGCCAGGAACCCATAGCACGTCGGCGTTTCCGTTGTCATTGACCGCGCGCGCGGCAACGAACAGGAAGTCCGAGACGCGGTTGATGTACCTTATTGCCTCGCGGTTGACGGGCTCGTTTGGGTCTTGCGACAGCGCCACCATGATGCGCTCGGCGCGGCGCGCGACCGTGCGGGCGAGGTGAAGGGCGGCGGCGGCCGGCGTGCCGCCATTGAGCACGAAGGATTTGAGCGGCTGCAGATTTTTGTTGAGGAGGTCGATGTCCTGTTCGACGCGGTCGGTCTGCGAGGCTACGATGCGCAGCGGCTCGTAGTCCAGCGGCTTGCCATTATCGGGGACTGCCAGATCGGCGCCGAGATCGAAAAGATCGTTCTGGATGCGGCCGAGCATCGCATCGATCGCCGGATTTACTGCCGCTGTATGGATGCGGGCCATGCCGATGCAGGCATTGGCCTCGTCGACCGTGCCGTAGGCGTCGATCCGAAGGTCGGATTTCAGCCGCCGCTCGCCGGAGCCGAGACCGGTGGTGCCGTCGTCGCCAGTGCGGGTGTAGATCTTGTTGAGCTTGACCACGGGGTACCTCCCGACTGGTGCTGCGTCACTTACGGGTGAAATACACCGCCAGCATGATCAGCACCAAGGCCACGAACTGCAGGAGCACGCGCGTCTGCATCAGCTTGTTGGAGGTCATGCTGGAGCCGCCGCGCATCATGTTGATGAGGCCGCGCATCAGCACGATCACCACTGCGACCATGACAAGAACGGCGAGGATGTTGAAGACGGTTGCCATGGTGTGTTCCAGTTGGATTGCGTTCAGGCGCGTTTGGCGAGCAGACGGTAGAGTGCAGATGCCGGCAGGATGCGTTTAAGGATCGCGCCGATCCTGGCCGGCACTGTTACCACATAATGCGGGCGCGGGCGCCGCGACAGAAGCGCATGGTGCAAGGCGGCATAAACCACCTCCGGCCCGGGCTTCAGCCGCGATGTGCTGCCGCCGGCCCGCAGCCGTTTGAGTTGCGCCGCATAGGCGAGGCGATGAACGGAATTCTCGTGATCGATATTCGCCAGGAACCACGCGAGGCTGTTGCTGGCGATCTTCGATTTTACCGGCCCCGGCTCGATCAGCGAAACATGGATGCCGCTACCCCGGAGTTCTTGATAGAGGGACAGCATCAGCCCTTCGATAGCGTGCTTCGATGCCGAGTAGGCGCCGCGAAAAGGCACCGGCGCGAGGCCGAGGATCGACGAGCAATGAACGAGACGACCATGGCCCTGGCGGCGCATCACCGGTACGACGCGGCGAGTGAGATCATGCCAGCCAAAGACATTGGCCTCGAACTGCTGCCGCAAAGCCTCGACCGGCAGGTCCTCGACGGCGCCGGGCTGTCCGTATGCGCCATTGTTGAAGAGCGCATCGAGCCGGCCGCCGGTCCGTTCCAGCACCGACGTCACCAGCGCCTCGATCGATCCGGGCTCGGTGTAGTCCAGATAGAAGGCCTCAATGCCGTCGGCCTCGAGCGCGGCGATATCCTCGGGCTTTCGGGCCGTTGCGAACACCCGCCAGCCTTCCTTCTTAAGAGCATGGGCGCAATAGGCGCCTATACCGGAAGAGGCACCTGTGACAATGATGGTGCGCAACTCTTCTCCGGGAGGAATGGTGGTTTGACCTAGGGTTGTCATTTACTGCAAACCCTTCCCATATTCGCGGCATCCGGACAATCGAAGGGAACGCGGTTCTTGTTGCGGAAGATCGTAGCCCTTAAACGCGTCCTCTATGACGCGCTCGGCCATTTCAACACCGACGACGGCTGGGCAATGGCCAGCCATCTGGCGATCACCGCGCTGATGGCGCTTTTTCCTTTCCTGATCTTCGCTACGACGCTGGCGAGTTTTTTCGGCGCGCAGGCCTTCGCCGACACCGCCGTGCACCTTGTGTTCGACACATGGCCCGAGCAGATCGCCAAACCGATCGCACGCGAAGTGCTCAACGTGCTTACCGTTAGGCGCAGCGACCTGTTGACGTACGGTATCGTGCTTGCCGGATACTTCGCCTCGAACGGCATCGAGGCGCTGCGCACTTCGCTCAACCGCGCCTATCGTGTCTCGGAAACTCGGGGCATCATCTACCGGCGGGTGCAGAGCATCATCTTCGTGCTGATCGCGACGGCCGGGTTTTTGGCGATCAGCGTGCTGCTGGTCTTCGCGCCGTTGCTGGCACGGCTGGCCGAGTCGCATTTCGAATGGATAAAGCCCTACATGGGCACGATCACGCTGTGGCGTTACGTCATCGCCTCGGTCGTCATCATCGGCGGCCTGTTCGCCGTGCATTTCTGGTTGCCGGCCGGCAAGCGCCGCTTCGTTTCGATCGTGCCTGGCATCATCTTCACGCTGATCGGCTGGCTTATCGGGTCGACCATCTTCGCCGCCTATCTCGATCATTTCTCGTCCTATGTGACGACCTATGCCGGCCTCGCCTCGATCATGATCGCCGTCGTATTCCTCTATATCGTCTCGGCGATCTTCATCCTCGGTGGCGAGCTCAACGCCGCGATCAGCCGCTATTTAGAGGCGCGTGCGAGAGTCGGCGGCTGAGCCGTCGCCAGCCCGACGCCGAGCGTCGCGATTGCCATGCCGGCGATCTGGAGCGGGCTCAATTGCTCACCGAACAATGCCCAGGCGATGACGGCAGTGACGGCCGGCACGAGGTAAAACAGCGAGGCGACCTTCGACATCTCGCCGTCGCGGATCATCACCATCAACAGGAAGATGGCGCCGATCGATAGCACCAGCACGAGCCAGGCCATGGCGAAGATCAGTTCGCCGTTGACGATGACCGTTCGGGTCTCGAAGGCGAGCGAGGCCAGAGCCATCACCGATGCGCCGCCGACATATTGCCAGAATGTGGCAGCCACCAGATCGCCGCCGGAGGCGAAACGCTTCTGCCAGATCGTGCCGGCGCTCATGCCGAGCACGGAGACCAGCGAGGCGCCCAATGTTTCGGCCGTCACCCCGCCGCCGAGCGCGCCGAGCTTCGGCCAGAGCACGATCACCACGCCGATCAACCCGAGGCCGAGACCGGCCCAGTGGCGCGGCAGGATGGCCTCGCCCAGAATCCGGCCGGCGAGCACTGCCGTGATCAGGGGCTGCAGGCCGACGATCAGGGCTGAAAGCCCAGCGGGCATGCCCCGGTGGATGGCCCAGAACACGCCGCCGAGATAGACCCCATGCATCAGGATGCCGGCGCCGGTCGCGTGCAGCGCCTCGTCGCGGGTGGCGCGGCTCGAACCAAGTGCGGCCATCAAAGCGACAAGCAGGATTGCGGCCAGGACAAAGCGCGCGGCCAGGAAAGTAAAGGGCTCCGCCCACGGCATGGCATAGCGCGCGCCGATGAAGCCGGTCGCCCACAGGAGGACGAAAGAGGCGGGGATGAACCGCTTGAGGCTGTGCATTTTCAGGAGGCCGCGGTGAATTCGGGTGAGGGATCGACTGCGGCGACTGCTTAATGCCGTTCGGGCCGGCAAGCAAAACCAAACGGTTGATCCATAGAGTCATTTGAATTGAAGGAGCGCCGTTGATGGCCGTCAGCTCGCCGGTCTAGCTAGAGACCGACCAGCCGCCTTACGTCGTCGGGCGAGGCGCCCGCCGCACGCTGGGCGGCAAGGCTGGCATCGCCAAGACTCTTCGACAGTTTTCGTCCGTCCGGGCCGAGGATCAGGCGATGGTGAAAATAGGCCGGCTGCGGCAGGCCAAGCAGCTGCTGAAGCAGCCGCTGCACGCTGGTCGCGGAATAAAGATCCTGGCCGCGCACGACATGGCTGACGCCCTGCAGCGCGTCGTCCATGGTGACAGCGAGGTGATAGCTGGTCGGGATTTCGCGGCGCGCCACGACCACATCGCCCCAATACTGCGGATGGGCTTCGACACGACGCGCCGCGGAGAGCGTCTCGTCCGTGTATTCGGCCCATGACAGGTCCTTGCCGGCGCGCTCTATTGCCGCATCGACGTTCAACCGCCAGGCAAATGGCACATTTTCGGCGATGCGCCGTTTGCGTTCGCTCGGCGGCAGTGCCTTGTCGGCGGCGGGATAGAGCGGCACGCCGTCCGGGTCGCGCGGCCAGTCGCGGCCGCGCTTTTCGCTGTCGGCGATGAAGGCGCGGATCTCACTTCTGCTCATGAAGGCCGGATAGACAAGCTCCGCTTCGATCAGCCGCTCGAGCATCGCCCGATATTCGGCAAAATGCTCGGACTGGCGGCGCACCGGCTCCTCCCAGCCAAGCCCCAGCCATTTCAGGTCGCGAAAAATGCCTGCCTCGAATTCCGGCGTGCAGCGCGTCGTGTCGATGTCCTCGATGCGCAGCAGCAGGCGTCCGCCCGCCGCCTTTGCCAATTTCTGATTGAGCAGCGCCGAATAGGCATGGCCGAGATGCAGTTCGCCGTTCGGGCTCGGCGCGAAGCGGAATGTCAGCAGTGTCATTGTCCGGCGGGCAATCGGGTTGTGCGGCGCTTTCGCCAATTGCTACTTTGCGCCGGCGGCGTCGTGCGTCCAGAGGGACACGTGACGAAACGTGCGGCACTTTTGATTTTGGAACAAGCAGACATGCAACGCATCGCCAGCCTCGACGACATTGCGCAAGGGCTGGATAGGCTATGCTTGCTCGACCCGCGCCTGGAAAAAGTACGCGGCATGGCTGGCGAGGTGCCGCTCAGGCTGTCGGAGCCGGGGTTCAGGAGCCTTGCTTCCATCGTCGTTTCGCAACAAGTGTCCCGCGCGAGCGCCGATGCCATCTTCGGCCGCCTGACGGAACTGCTCGATCCGCTGACGCCGCAGGCGATCCTTGCCGCCGATGAGGCGATCTTTCGCAACGCGGGACTGTCGCGGCCCAAGCAGCGCGGCCTGATTGCCGTCGCACAGGCGGTGGCCGACGGGCTCGACCTCGATCACCTCTGCCGGCTCGATGCAAGCGAGGCTATCGCGGCCATGACCAGAGTGCCGGGCATCGGCCCGTGGACGGCTGAAGTCTACCTTTTGTTTGCCGCCGGACACCCGGATATCTTTCCGGCGCGCGACGTTGCTTTGCAGAGCGCGGTCGGCCATGCGCTCGGCATCGACCCGCGTCCGCCGGAGAAAATGCTGATCCGGCTTGCCGAATCATGGAGCCCGTGGCGCGGTGTCGCATCGCGGCTTTTCTGGGCTTATTATCGAGAATTGAAGGGCAGGGATGCCGCGCCTCCGGCCTGAATCCTCAAAAAAGCATTGAAATCATGCATTTTTGAGACCGGGCATGATCGACAATCCGCTTCACATCCCTGTCATGTCGGGCTTACAGTATCCGCGTCGACCGGTTCTAGGGTGAAGGAGGTCAACGACGTGACGGTTGCCGTATCTCCGGATGGGCTTCCAGCGCTGGTGCTGAATGCGGATTACCGTCCGCTCAGCTATTACCCCTTGTCGCTCTGGTCCTGGCAGGATGCCATCAAGGCGGTGTTCCTCGAGAGGGTGAACATCGTCGCCGAATACGAACACGCCGTCTCGTCGCCGACCTTTTCGATGAAGCTGCCGAGCGTCGTCAGCCTGAAGGCTTACGTGAAGCCGTCGAGGCATCCGGCGTTTACCCGTTTCAACGTCTTCCTGCGCGACCGTTTCCAGTGCCAATATTGCGGCACGCCGGACGATCTGACGTTCGACCATGTCATTCCGCGCCATCGCGGCGGCGCCACGACCTGGGAGAATGTCGTCGCTGCCTGTTCCCCCTGCAATCTGAGGAAGGGCGGCATGATGCCGGCCCACGCCAAGATGTGGCCGCTGCAAAAGCCCTACCAGCCGACGGTGCATGATTTGCATAATAACGGCCGGCTGTTCCCGCCCAACCATCTGCACCAAAGCTGGATGGATTATCTGTACTGGGATGTCGAACTCGAACCGTAGAGTTCGGCAGAAATCCGCCATGCCGGTCGCCTGACGCGGCTTTCTGCGCTTCCGGCCTTCGCCGGCCGAAGCATTCATGAGCGGTCGTGGCGTGGTAGTTAAGGCTACGGCCGGCGTAGGCCGGTGCTCACGTAGCTTAGCACGCTCCGCTCCGGTTCTCGAAGCTACGTCATGCACTCCGGCCTGACGAATTTCTGAACGAATTCTGCGTTCTGCCACTCAGTCGCGGGCAAAGGCGCCGCGGAACGCGACGGCGGCGAGGACAAAGCTGGCGATGGCATTCCAGCCCGCCAGCGACAGGCCGAGGATGCGGACCGCCGCCTTGTCGCAGGAAGGCGGGACGAATTTGTCGAGCGCGTCGAGCACGCCCTTGCCGCCGGTGTCCACCGGCCCGGCGGCTGCGGTGCAATCGGTCGGGCCCGGCCACCACCCCCATTCGACGCCGGAGTGATAAACGCCGAGATAGACGCCGTAGAGCATCAGCAGGCCGCCAATGGCCAGCAGGCCACGGCTTACCCAGGCTGGTGCCCGAAGCGCCGACGCAAGCACCGCCAGCAGCATCAAGGGCACGCCGACGTAGTAAGGCGTGCGCTGCTCGAGGCAGAGCTTGCAGGGGATGTAGCCGCCAACATACTGGAAGGCCAGCGCCGAGCCGACGGTCGCGGCCATGGCGACGGCGAGAAACAGGGCGATGCGCAGCCGCTGGCGTCCGGTATCGGCATTCACGGTCGCTGTCATCGGGCTCAGTCCGTTCGGTTCAGACGGCGTATTTGACGACGATATAGAGCAAAATCAGGGCAGCGGCGCCGGCGCCCGCAATCTGGCCAAGGCGCTTTTCGATGAAGTGGCGGATCGGCTCGCCATAGCGGCGCAACAGCCACGCGAGAAACAGGAAGCGAGCACCGCGCGCCACGATTGCCAGCACGATGAACAGCAGCAAAGGAACACCGATGACGCCCGACAGGATCGTCACTACCTTGATCGGCGGCAGATGGGCGAGGCCGGAGGTGACCAGCATCAGGATGATGAAGCCGACACCCGATGAGACGCGCATCGCTTCGAACTCGTCATATTTGCCATAAAATTCGAGGATCGGCCGCGCCACCGCATCATAGGCATAATGGCCGATGAACCAGCCGGCGATGCCGCCCAGCACCGAGGCGACGGTGGCGACCAGCGCGTAACGATAGGCGCGATCCGGCCGCGACAGCGCCATCGGCAGATAGAGGACGTCGGCCGGCACCAGGAACACCGAACTCTCGACGAAGGCGATGAAGGCCAGCCACCATTCGGCGGATTTGCTCGCCGCCAGCGACAAGGTCCAGTCGTAAAGTCCGCGAAGCATCGGCACTCCTAATGCACGCCCAAACCAGAAGCGGTCTTGGGATCACGACATGTACAAACAAGACTTGGAAGCGCCCCGCATCAACCTCGTCGGACAAGGTGCGCTTCAATGACATGCGCCGCCTGTCTAGAAAGATTTTCCGCGCTGCACAATGGCAGCTGCTTCACGAAATCGAAAGGCTGAGGCTTGAGCGAGCCGAGATGTCGGGATTTGGCCAGTTGACGAACAGGCCTCCAACCGTATAGTCCGCGCCCATCCAGGCCGCCCGGCCTGAGCCCCTATGGCGGAATTGGTAGACGCGCTCGACTCAAAATCGAGTTCCGCAAGGAGTGCTGGTTCGATCCCGGCTAGGGGCACCACTGGACCCTCTGCGGCCAGGAAATTCAACAACATCAAGGGCTTAGAAGTCCCCTGAGGTACAACGCTAGGTACTGAGCGAGGGACAGTTATGGTCAAAGTGACGATGAAGTATTTACAAGAGCGGCAGGCCAAGAAGCGCGGGACGCTTTCCTATCGATACCGCCGCCCGGTGCCCGGGGCGCTAAAGGAGCATCTTGGAAAGGGCGAGATCGCCGTGCCGCTGGGTAAGACCCTCGCTGCCGCCACAAAGGCCTATGGGAAGGTCGACAAGGAAGTTGAGAAAGCACTGTCCGAAGCATGGGACGTGGTGAACGGCAAGGCCAAGACGCCGAAGGTTCAGCCGGCGAAGACGGCGCGAGAGCTATTCAACGATGCGATTGACCGGGCACGGGACCTTGGCGTCAATCCCTACCGCCATGAAGACAATGATAGCGACGACGCAACCGGCCACGAGGCGCGGGAGCAGATTGCCGACAGCATCGCGGAGGAATACCGCCCCAGCTACCGGGCGGCGGGCGGAGCCTACGCCACCGCTGTAGACGACAACGATGCGCATGAGCGCGGCGACTACAATGCGAGGGTCAATCCAGACGCACCGGTGGGGATCACGAAGGCCGACGCGGCGTTGCTTCGGGTGCTGATGACGCCCGACCCGAAGTCGCCGCCAGTGACCATCGTAGACGCCAAGAAGCGCTACCTTCAGGACCGCTTTGCGCTGAGCAAACCGAGCGAACTGGAGAGGAAGAAGGATGAGCAGCGCGCGGAACGGGCAGCGGACGCCATCGTTGAGGCGCTGGGTCGAGTGCCGACTGTGGCAAGCATAACGCGCGAAGAAGCCCGGAAGGTGCAATCGTACCTGAAAGGCAAGGTAGCTGCCGGGACAGTCGACCGCTATCTCAACGACATCCGGTCGATCATCAACCACGCTATTGCCGAGTTCCCTGACCTTCACGAGCTAAAGAACCATTTCACAGGGTTGCCGATCCTTGCGGGCGGTCGCTATGGCGGGCCAACGCCAGACGAGGAAGGAAGGCCGCTCACAGGCGACGAGGCGGCGGCAATCCGCGACAGGATCGAGAGGCTTTCCAGACAATCCGACCTCATCCTTATCTGGAGGATGTTGGAGGGCACCGGGTGCCGTCTTGCGGAGGTGACCGGGCTGCGGGTTGTGGACGTCGTGGCGGATGGAGCCATGCCATACCTCGACATCAAGCCCCATGATCGGCGCGGGCTCAAGACCATGGCGTCAATCCGCAGGGTGCCGCTTGTGGGTGATGCCCTTGATGCGACGCGGGCAGCGCTGAAGCTGGCCGGCGAGAACGACATGCTGTTCCCGCGCTACGGCGTTGAGGGTGGCAACACGGCAGCTTCGGCGGCGCTCATGAAGCACGTTCGGGCGATCACAGACGACAAGCTGGCGAGGGTTCACTCGCTTCGACACAACATGGCCGACAAGCTCAAGTTGGCTGGGGTGGAGGAGGCCGACCGGAACCTTGTTCTCGGTCACACGCTGGGTGGTGAAGGGAAGCGTTACGGGGGACCTGAGGCGCGGCTTGAGGTTGCGACGAGGGCGGTCAGGAAGGCCCTTGAAGCCATCAAGCCGCCCGCCTCAGAGCTCAAAGAAGACTGACGCTTTGGGTGCCCGCGAGCACTATTTTGTCAGCGCGGCTAGGAACAGAAGCTCCTGGACCACAACTCGGATTTCGGGCACCAACTGTTGCACGTCCGAAACCTGAGCAATGAACCTGCGACTGTGGGCGGACTTGTCACCGACGTCCTTGAGACGCGGCAGTGCTGCTTTGCAGTTTCGTCCGAGGTTCCACGTCTGCTCCTTCAACGTCTGATCGATCATGTCACGAAGAAACAGGAAATCTCCGGATGGCCCCTTGATCCGATCGGCGATTTGGTGTGCCTCGAACGCCTCGATGATCAGGGTCTCAATTAGCCGCCTAATCATTACCGCGCTCGCGTCGTACCAACCATGCTCGTAAGTGCCGTTGATCTGGTTCGCCACCTTCTCAATGTAGCCCCGAGTGCCCCTAACAAGTGACATCGGCACGACAAGCTGGCGTTCTGACGGGAGCCCGGTCTCGGGCGGTCCCAAAACAGCGTCAATCTCGCTTTTAATGCCCTTCGCAAGCCGGATCGAATTGGTGACGTCGGCAGCCATTAAGAGCTAGTTCCGTATAGGTGCTTTGCCATACTCGAAAAGACCTTGTCGATCTGTTCGAGGGAGGCATCGGATGAGATGTGGACCTGAATGTCGATGTGAAGGGAGGGCGAAGCCGGGTTGGGCCGCTGAGGTTGCGCCAGGGCGGCAGAAGCAGGCTGGCGCTTTGCCGGTGTATCATGGCCGGGGTGGTCTTGAGGCTCAGCCGCGTCGTCAAAATCGGCCTCCTCAACGAGCGTTTTGAACGTGCTTACGGTCTTGGAGATTGCCTGCTTTCCCACCGACGAACGCGAGGCGAAGACATTTTCCAGTTCCGCATTGCTTCTTTTGTTGGCATCCGGGTAGACGGCAAATAGTTCGGAATAGCCCGACTTAATTCCTTCGCCCAAGACCGCGCGATGCTTAGATGTTCGGTACTCGGACCATCTGGGAGTAGGGACGCTTTGGCCGTCGATCATACCGGCTACGCGCAAGACGGGGACCAGCGTTCCATCATTGCTGGAAGTGAACCCAATTCCCTTCAGCCAGTTTACAGTAACCTTTGATGGAATGCCTGTTCCTCTGATTTTTGTCAGAAGGGTTTTGATTTTTCCCGGTACTGTCGTGTAAACAATGTCAACCATTCATCCCTCCGTCCCATTCTGTTTGCACAGTTCTCTTTGTTAACACAAAAGACTGCAAGCAGGGATGATCACAATCCCCCGGGAATATTTGGTAGAAAAATGTGAGCGGGTGATCGGACAACAGGCACGCGCGCCGACCCCCGTACCGCCTCAGGTTCCACGATGAGTGGCCCGACCGGTTTCCGTGACGATGGCCGTTGCAATACCTTGAGCGGGTGACGCCGGGGCGAGCGGGTGAATAACCGGACCACTAGCACAGGGCAATGGCCTCGCGCCTGATCCTCATCGAACCCCTTGATTTCTCCTATGGCATTGACTACCGTATGGCATTGCTACTGCACAGCCATAAGGACGCGCCATGAAAGTCTTCGGATACATCCGGGTTTCCACCTTCGAGCAGGCCAATTCGGGCGAAAGCCTTGAGACCCAGAAGCGGGCGATCGAAGGCTACGCCATGATGAAGGGCTGGACGATTACGGAGACCTTCACTGAAGCGGGCGTGTCTGGGTCCATCCCATTGGCCGAACGTCCAGAGGGCCAGCGTATGGTGGCTGGAATAGGGTCAGGCGACATCATCATTACACCGAAGCTCGACCGCATGTTTCGCAATGCAACCGATGCGCTGGTGACGCTGGAGGAGTTGAAGGGCTCCAAAGTCGAGTTGCACATGCTGGACCTTGGCGGGGACGTGTGTGGCAACGGCATCTCTAAGCTGGTGTTCACGATCTTGTCAGCCGTGGCCGAGAACGAACGCGACCGCATCAGGGAACGCATCAGGGATGTGAAGCGGAGCATGGCTTCCCGGGGCCTCTACAATGGCGGCAAGCGTCCTTTTGGATTTGATGTGGTCGAGGCGGGTGGCCAGCAGAGACTGGTCCCCAACGAGGCCGAGCAAGCCACGCTTGCCCGTATGGTGGCCATGCGCGCCGAGAACCAAAGCTTCAACAAAATTGGGCAGGCGATAGGCATGGACATGAAGACCGTCAGCCGCATCCTCGCAAGGCAGGCGACCGACCAATAGGGCACCACTAGCTGCGGAAGGCGAATATGGCCTCCACAAGCACTACGGAGGCGTTTTGTCCTCCATCTGGAATAGGTTGCCCACTGGCACCTACGCAACGCAAACGCCACCCGGCACCCCCGCTCTTCTCCCAAGCTGCCCCGTGCAGTTCTCCCTGTTGCGACCGCCTCTGTTGCCCTGTTTCGCTCCTTTCGGGGTGACGGGTTGTGGCGCTTGGCGGGGCAGCTTTGGTGAGGCGCGTGTCTGCCTATCCATGCATTTCCCGGTGGACAGCCCGAAATCCATAGCTGCCGAAGTGCAGTCAATCCGCAACTATGAAAGGAGCAATGAATGAGCGCTGGAGAGCATCTCCACGAACTGACGCAAGTCTACGAGGCGAGCCTCTCCGAGCAGTTCACCGCAGGATCAGCATCAGGTGCCGCCAAGGGTCCACCGGTGGTGCGCCCTGAGGACATCGAGACGATACCCGAGTTGTTCCAGCCGAGAGGCGGGATCAGCGAGCGGCATGTGTCCGACCTGATCAAGGCGATCAAGGCAGTTGGAGCCCTCGACCCGGTTACCGTCATGGTGGTTGGGAACAGGACCGTCCTGATCGATGGACATCACCGGATTGAGGCCTACGGGGTCGCTAAGTGGGCCGCTCCGGTGCCCGTCAGGTACTTCGAGGGGACCCCTGAAGAGGCCGTCTTGGTGGCGGGTGAGGCCAACTCCAAGGCTAAGCTGCCGATGGACAATACCGACCGTCAGAACTTTGCGTGGCGTCTGGTCCTGATCGACAGGCACAGCAAGGCCGAGGTTGCCAAGGCGTCGGGCATCTCGGAAGCCCAGGTATCCATCATGCGGCGCGCCAAGAAGACCCTAGGCGAACAGGCGGGAGATTTCTCATCGTGGTTCCGGGCGCGCCTTGCGGCCAATGGAAAGGATCAAGAGCCCAACGGAGAAGATGAACGGGAGCAATGGATGCAACAGGTTGCCGAGCGATACGCCGACGAGTTGACCAAGAAGTTCTCGACCAAGCTGGCACTGAACCCCGAGATCGCCGCCATGGCGCTGGCGAACTACTTCGGGCGGAAACTGCCGGAGGTTTATGGGTTCCTTAGGGAGCATCTAGGCGAGGACGACAGAAGGGCCATTGAGGTCGACAACGAGGACTTCTGAGGCCCGCCTGTGTAATCACTAGGCTGTGCAATTTACATAGGGCGCTCTGGCAGCGGGGCGCTCTTTCCACATTCAAGGCATGAAGGAGACGATGAAACCAGATGAGAAAGCGTTGGTCACGCTGAGGTCACCGGGATGGGACCCGAACGACCACATTGACCAATACGTCACCCATGAGACCGTCACGGCGTTCATGTCGCAATACCTCGACCAGCACCCGGACGGGACCTCGACCATTAAGCATGACCCCGTGCGGGGCTGGCAGGGAATGACCAGTGAAACCGGCACTTGCGTCTACCGCCCGACAGCCTTCCAGATCATGCAGGCCCACGACTGCCCAAAGGGATTAATAGACCGGGAAGTCGTGTTCTTGGTCATGACCTCGACGGAGGCCGAGAGCTTCACCCGTGCGGATTGGGACGCCATGGTCGCGGGCAAGATTGCCGAGGCCAAGGTCCGCCAGGACGCGGACAGGCGGGGCAAGCGGCACAAACTCGACCACGACGACAGGGCCGAGCGAGGAGGCCGGGAAAGGCTGACGCTCGACCGTCTACCGGGTCAGCGGGTGATCCCTGACGAGGCCCTCTCACAGCGCGCCAAGATGCGCAGAACGAAATCACTGAAAGCAGCACAGGAGCGAAGGAAATCAAGACGAATGAAAGCGCAGGGCATCGTGGTCCAGCCAAGCAAGGATGAGTGGCGGGCGATGAACCCTGAACAAGTCAAGCAATACCACCAGACCATCGACCGGCTGGTCACGATGGGCACCCTCGATCCGTTCGCGGTGGACGAGATCGATAACCCCGAGGGTTCACCGATTGCGTATCTCTACCGGATGGGTCGAATGACCTCAAAGGGTGATCGGGCATGACACCGGATGAGATCAAGCGGCGGGACTGGGTGGTGACCTATCCGACGCGGGAAGCGGCCCTTGCCTTGGTCGAGTGGCTTAAGGCTGACGACTGGGAAACCACGACCGAGTTAGATCGGAGACTTGCGGGTGTTGGCGTCTCGTGGACCGAAGATTTCTGCGTTGCCGCCGAGCGATGCTTTGAAATCTATGGCTACCCCGAGCTTGAGGCTGGGGCTTGTGCGAGGCGGCTTGCTGAGGTGTCGATGAGACCCGCAGCGCCGCGCGGAGGGGTCGCCGGAGGCAGCGATTGTCTTTCCCGTCCCTCAACCCCAGCGGCACCCAGTGCGCTCCCTGAAGGCCCGCAGACGTTTGGCTTCACGCCACGGCGCTGACCCAGCCATCACCACCACATCAACAGCAATGAACAGGTCTCGGCGCAATGCCGTTCCGAGGCCAACACACCCTCATTGAAGGAACCATATCCATGAACTACGAACAGACCTACGAATACCAGACCGACAACACGCCACTGGCTCAGGCCATGATGCGGGCTCAGGCTGCGCAGGCCGAAGCCGACAGGGCCAAGCAAGACGCCGTGGCTGCCGAGGCGATAGAACGCGCCAAGCAGGAAGAGATCGACCGCGCGGTTGAGCTTTCTGTCAGGAACAATTCCCAACTCCAGGCCGAGCGCATGGGCATTAGGACCAATCGCGTCATCACATCGCAGAGCGCCGGGGTGATCCCCCCAATGGCAGAGGTCGAGAAGACTACGGTCAGGGTTCTCGGCGGCATTGAGGTCTCGTATCAGCAGGCCAAGGACATGGCCGAGGTCGGACAGATCACGCAGGCCGAGTTTAACAAGGCAGTGGTCGAAGGGCTGGCTGCCCGTGGCTACGCTGCGCCGAAGTCTTTCAGGTAACCGCAGCGGACGCCGAGAAGCCTCTGGCCCCAGTCGAGGGGTCGGAGGTTCCGACTGCGGATGAGAAGACCGAGGAGACCGACGACGAACCGACCGATCACGAGAAGGAGGAGAAGCAGCATGCCGAGTTTGTTCGCATGGCCGACCAGAGCCTTGACCGCTTCAGGGACACCCACAGCGAAGCCCAGCAGCAGTTCATCGTGGACGCCTTCGTGGAGACTGGAGAGATACCGACCGGGGAAGCCTTCGGGATCGAGGCCGTTGAGGTGGATGTGGTGGTGGCTGCGTTCAGCCAGCACTTGGAGCGCAATGTGCTTCGGCAGCATGGGCTGACGCTGGAGACGTACTTTGAGCATGTCGACGACGCGGACTACCCGGCGCTCCGCAAGGCTGCGGCTAAGGGCGAATGGCACGTCTTTCATGGGCATGCTCAGGCCATAGCAGCGGCGCGAAAGGCGAACGGGTTCTAATCCACGATGACCCTTTCCCGTCCCGATGCATCGCCCCAAGAGGTGTGTCGGGCCGGGGCCTTTGTGGGCTGAAATCGCTCCACTGGTGGGATGAAAATAACTGATTTGAATGGCAGATCGGGCCGCGCTAACCCTGCCCTAGCCACGGCATCGGGCCGGGCAAGCGAGAGAGGAAATGCAACGAATGCTCATCAAAACGAAGGGCCTTGAATTGGAACTGACCCGCTACACCCTGTTTATCGGGGTCACGGCCCGGAATGGCCGTTGGGAGACGTTCCGAGACTGGTCAGGACAGGGCCTGTCGGCAACGTCATGGACTGCAAAGCCCTTGACCTGAGGTACGACGATCACTACTCATTGAGGTACGACGCAGCTTAAGGACCTCAGGGGACGACTTCCCTCAAGTTGTTGAATTTACGACTGAATGCCGCGCTTTAACACCCGGTGCGATTTGGTCGACAAAGCCCGGCTAGGGGCACCATTTCCTAAAATTCCCACGCCACTTCCTGTTAAGTCCAATGGCGTGGGTGGGATCGTCCAGCGGCGCGCCCGACCGTGGCCGAATGATTGCACCTTGCCTGCTGCCGCGAGCTGCTCGAGCTTCCGCTGAACGGTGCGCGGACCAGCCCCAAGCGCAATCTGGCGTTCCTCACCGCACGCGATCAGGCGTGCCGCGGTCCCGCAAAAAGACGCTGCCGCAAAGTCGATCGCTGCCCGACGGACATGTTTCCTCCCGCGAACTACCCACCAGACCCGGCCCACGGATGCAACCTCGGGAGGTGAGATACGCGGTAACATTATGGCACGATGCGAAACAGCTTCGTCTTGGATCGTGCTGCGGGCCGGAGCCGCCGCCGTGCCTAGCGCAGGGCCGCCACGACGTCGGCGAAGTCGGCCCGCTTGCCATTGCCGGCGCGACGCAATTGCACCTCGACCGGCTTGCCGTCGGATTGGTCGCAGTAGACGATGGGTCCGGGCCGCACCCATTTGTCGCCCCACTCGGTCAGCGCGATAATGACCGTTTTGAATTCCAGCCCCTTCCGGGTCAGGACGTAGTCGGCCTGCTCGCCGGCGGCACCCGGGCGACGGTCCATCAGGCCGGCCTCGACGAAATCCTCGAGGCGCTTGGCCAGGATGTTGGTGGCGATCCCCAGGCTCTTCTGGAATTGCGAAAAGCGCGTACAGCCGCCGAATATCGCGTCGCGCAGGATCAACAGGCTCCAGCGCTCGCCGACCAGCTCCAGGGCGCGTGAGGCCGAGCAGTTTTGTTTTTCATAGAGACGACCAAGCATGGTGTGAACATACCGTATTGACTTGCATCATGCAAGTATGCATTGTGCTTGCATGATGCAAGCGACAGAGGCCGAGAGAGCGTCGCTCCACTTCATCGCCCGAGATTTCGGGTGTCCATCAACCAATCAGATCCAGACAGGAGATATGTTATGAAAAAGGAAGAAGATTACACGACGTCATTCGTCGTTAAGCAAAACCCCGAAGAGGTTTTTGCCGCGGTTGTCAATCCGCGAGCCTGGTGGTCGGAAGATATAGATGGCGATACCAACAAACTCGGTGCGATATTCTATTATCATTTCAAGGATATCCACCGCGGCACATTCAAGGTCACGGAGCTTGTGCCTGGCAAGAAGGTCGTCTGGCGCGTCGTCCAGAACTACTTCAACTTCGTCAAGGATGCGACCGAGTGGACCGGCACGAACGTGGTCTTCGAGATCGCGCCGACCGAAAAGGGGACCGAACTGCGTTTCACCCATGTCGGGCTGAAGCCGAGTGAAGAATGCTACGATGTCTGCCATGACTCCTGGCGCTTCTATGTCGCGAGTCTTCGCGACCTGATTTCGACGGGCAAGGGGCAACCCAACAAGGGCGAAGAGAACGCCAACCCAACGGTTGTGCCGCAAAACGAGGACCTCGGCGCCGCCGAGCGCAAGGCGGCAGGCGATGGCGCCGGGATGATCGTCATGACGACGGCAGCGGCGAAGCCCGGCATCGAAAGCAAGGTGCGGAATGCCCTGCGGGACGTGGCGGGGGCGGCCCGCAAGCAAAGCGGGTGCATCGACTATAGCGTCTTTCGCTCGGAGGCAGAGCCCCATGTTACCATCTGCGTCGAGCGCTGGGCATCGAAGCAGGAGCGCGACGCTTTTCTACGCTCGGCGGACGCGAAGAATTTCGTTTCGGCCATAACCGGCGCCTTCCTGGAGCGGCCTTCGCCGATCTCCTACACGACGTTGGAAGTCGGGTCCTAGTTGCAAGGTTCGCCTGGTCACGGCGCCGGCTGCCCTGGAGCAATGCAACGGGGGAGACGGCGTCCAAGCGTGGGAACAGAAAACCATAGCCTACTTGCATGATGCAAGAACGATGGCTTGCATTTATGCAAGAGGAGGAGAGATCGTCGTGCCGAAATCGATGGAAGTCACAAACAAAGCCGTTCTCGTGACCGGGGCCAACCGCGGCCTCGGCAAGGCGCTGGTCGAGGAAATATTGGGGCGGGGTGCCAAGCGCGTCTATGCCGGCGCGCGCAAACCGCTCGCCCACGCGGATCGGCGCGTCACGCCGCTGATCCTGGACGTGACCGATGCGGTGCAGATTGGGGCGGCTGTCGAGCGGATCGGGTCTCTCGATATCCTCATCAACAACGCCGGCATCGGGCTCTACGACGATCTTGGCGATCGTGCTGCGCTTGAGCGACACCTCGCCGTCAACCTGCTCGGCGTGCATGGCGTAACCCACGCATTCCTGCCGCTGCTCACGCATTCGCGCGGCGCCGTGGTCAACATCCTGTCGGAAGCGGCTCTCGTTCCCTTCCCGATTATTCCGTCTTACTCACTGTCGAAGGCCGCCGCGTTTTCCATGACGCAATCGGTACGTGCTCTCGCCGGCGCTCGTGGCGTGAGCGTTCATGCAGTCCTGTCCGGTCCCATAGACACCGACATGAGCAGAGACGCCGATATACCGAAGAGCTCCGCGGAGAGCGTCGCGAAAGGTATCCTGGACGGCATGGCGCGAGGGGAGGAGGAAATTTTCCCTGATCCAAAATCGGCATCCATGGCCGAGAGCTGGCGCGGCAGCGCGTTCAAAGCGCTCGAACGCCAAATGGCGGCTTTCGTCCAAGCCATGCCCACCAAGCCATAGGCGACCGCCGCCATCGATAGGCTGCCAGCATTTGCAATTCAGCGCCCCACAGTGGAGCGGAACGTCATGCTGTTGAACGCAACTTCCCCGGTTTTCACCAGCGGATCACGATGACTTTGTCGGTCCCGTTGGCGAGTTCGACAGCTTCGGTGCCATCCGGTTTGCGGCTTTGGATTCTGGCGCTCTCGACAGCTTCAACGCCAACAATGTTGACTGCAAAGGCTTCATCGATTTCGGCGGCACAGACCAAGGTGTCCGGCGGCAGGTCCTTTACTTGATCCAACAACTCGCGAAGCTTCATGGTCGAATCTCCTTGGCGATAGCAGGAATGAGCAGCACGCTTTCGCCGCACATTCGGAACCATGTCCCTTGAGAAAGGTTCCCGATGAGGTGGAGATGCCGCAGAATGGGACGAGCGCGGCGATCCGCCCGTCGCGATGATGTGAACGCGCCGTGCGAAGCATCTGTCTCAAATCCCTGTCCCTAATGCTGGCGGTGCAATTCCTTGTTGATCATGCCGCCCATCGCTAGACCGACCGTCATCACCACAAAAGTCGCCGCGATAGATCGCTTCGGCAGCACCGTCTCCCAACCTGGCGTCAACCGCTTCGGCACGAAGCCATAATCTGTTGCCGCGGCAATGGCCGCTGCCGCCAACGCATCGCGAAATATCAGAAGCGACGGACGCGGCGGCCTCGAGGCGAGCCATAGTTCGAAAAGGAATGCCCAGAAGATGGAGGAAGCGTGATGCGTGCCATAGCCGACGAGCGTGTGCGCCACGTCACCCCGCCGCACCGACGCGGCCTGTTCGCCGTAGAGCCAGTGGCTGGTCGCATTCGTGGGCTGCAGGGCGCCTTTGCCTTCCCGCCTTGCAAGCAGGGCCAGCGCAGCTGTCGTGGCGAAGCTGACGATCGTACCCGAAACGGCTGCGGACAATCCTGTCTGGATCAGGCTTTTCACTTGGTCCTCCGTCGTTTCGCGGTCGGCTCCTTGGAACGCCTTTTGTCAACCCGCGGCAGGGTCGAGTCGTGATTGCCAAACGGCGAAACGAGTCCGAAGGTTCCGGGAACGGGCTTTTGGTTGGACGTTATCCCAGGAGCGTCCTCCGGGATAACGCCTTTGAGGTCCGGCTGCCTTTCCTGGCAAGCTCGGATCGCAGCCCGGCCGCTATTACATCGGCCCCGGCACCATCTTGGTTGGCTGCTCCGGCATCGGAAACGGATAGTTGTCGCATTTCACGTCCGGGTTCGTCGGGCTGAACATTCCGAGCGGGTTGTCCTTGAACAGCCAGGCGTGAAGGTCGTAGTGGTGGAACTCCTTCGGGATGAGCGGGTAATGCCCCTCCATCGGCCCCTGGAATGTCTGGCCGAAGAGCTTCGGCGGCTCCTTTGTGTCCGGCGTCAAGGGCACGAGCCATTCCGCGCCGACCAGGCGCAATTCGCCGCCGACCGGCTCATAGATCAGCACATTGGGGCGCGTCGGATCCGCGGTCGGGCCGACAGTCGTGACGTTGACGAAATGGATGCCCATCGCGCCCTTCGGGTAGTCCATCGCCCCCTCTACCTTTTCGCCGCTGTAGAAGACGCATCCTACCGTCGATAGATAAAGCTCGCGAATGGCAACCTTGTAGTCTTCATACCTGGACAGCGATTTACGCAGGGCATCGATCTCGGCTTTGTCGGGTTCGGCCGCCCGAGGAGTGGCGGCGTTCAGACACGCGCCAACGAGACCTGCCAAGGTGAGGATACCGACACGCCTGAAGTGAGTTGTTTTCATCATGCATTCCTCCCAGATTTTTTTCTTCTGGCCGTGCAGGACCGAGGCGGCAGTGATGCTGGACGCGCGGCCGTAATTGATCGCCTCATCCCGGTTGGGACTGCGTCGATGCTAATCCTTTCCGCTGATCGGGAGAATTAACCCTGACGACCTAGGCCCGAGAGAGCCGACGGTGCGGAGACGGACGGCCGGGCCGGGTCCCGCTTTGGACCCCATGCACTAGCGCCGGCGCAACAGGCTCCTCATCCGGTTGCGCAGCAGGCGCGCCATGTTGCGGGTCTCGCGATAGAGGTGAAGCTGCGACGCCGCCTGGCGGGCGGGGCGGTCGGCGTCCGGCGTCAGCCCGATCACCAGCGTGCCCATCGGCCTGCGCTCCGTCCACAGCCGGCTCATCACCGGATGGTCGGGCACCGCGCAGGAATCGGTCATCATGATGTTGGGGTCGTCGAGATGCTGCCTGGTCACCTCGATCATCAGCAGCGTGCCCGGCGAATAGGCAGCGAGCGTCTCGTCATAGGCGGTCTTCCAGGTGTAGGCGACGCCGGCCTCGACGAAGACGACCAGGCAGGCGACGGTGCGGCCGTCGAGCGTCAGCGAATGGATGCGACAGAGATCCTGCTCGGCCAGCCGGTGCACCGCTTCGCGGGCGAAGGCGGCGCGGTAGCGGTCGATCGCCATGGCGGTGCGCTCGCGGCCTTTCCAGCCGGCAGCCTCCAGTGTCAGGAAATTTTCGATGGCGTGGCGGATCTCGTCAGGCCCGCGCGCCACGACATGCTCCAGCCGGCCGAGGTCGGCGAGGCGGCGCTTCAGGCGGCGGAACTCGCGATAATGGTGGGCGCGCAGCGAAGCTTTCAGATATTCCTCGCCATCGAGCGCGCTTTCGAGCACCGGTCGGTCGGCCTTGCCGGTGGTGACCAGCGTCAGGCCGCGCGTCTCGGCGACGCTGGCGAGCAGGCTCGCCACCGGGCCGTCCAGCCTTATGTCGGGCAGCACGAAGACCTTCGGCAGCTTGAGATGCGGCCTCGACAGCATCGCGAAGAAATCCTCGATGACGCCGATCGGATCGTCGCGGTCGACCAGGGGCGTGCCGATCGGGCCGAACGGGCTCGACCAGGTGCGCATGACGGGAACGCCGAGCGGCACCACCGGTCGCTCGACCGAGAACGGCACCAGCAGGCGCAGCCGGTTGCGATACTGGTCGCCGTCCCGGATGACGGCCAGCCGCACCTCACGGTCCTCGAGCCTGGGCATGGCCGGCGCCAGGAAGCGCGGATTGAAGAAGACGTTGGGCTCGATCGTGCGGGTACAGAGATAGTCGAGCTCCTCGACCAGGTCGAAGCCGGCGGAGGCCGGATAGATGGCAAGCTTGCGCTCGGGCCGGTTGTTGGCGAGGATCTCGACATGGGCGGGATCGGCTTCGCGGGCAAGCCCGGCAAGGCCGGACACCATGGCGCCGGCCGGGCCGCCGCTGGTTTCCTCGAGCAAGGGGACGGCAGCCATCAGGCGGCTCCTTTGGCGGGCACGAAAATGACCATGGCGATGCCGAGCTTGCGCCAGACCGTAAAGGACAGCGCGCCGGCCTCGAAGATCATGGCGAAGACGGTGGCCATCGCCGCGCCCCACAGGCCGAAGAGCGGGATCAGCACGACGCTAAGCGCGATGTTGAAGGCCAGCGTCATGGCGTAGACGGCAGCACAGATGTTCTGGTTGCCGCTCATGGTGAGCAGGCTTTCGCAAGGGCCGACGGCGGCCCGCGCGACGACGCCGAACACCAGCAGGAACAGCAGCGGATAGCCGGCGGAAAATTCCGGGCCGAACAGGGTCAGCATCGGCTCGCCCAGGGCCAGCACGAGCAGCGCCATCGCCAGCGACGGCCAGAAGGTCCACGACACGGTTTCGCGGGCGAAGGCGGCGAGCTTGTGCGGCTCGCCATGGGTGAACTGCGCATAGCGCTGGGCGACGCCGGCCTTGACGGCGAAATAGACGAAATGCACCAGCGCCAGCGTCTTGACGGTGGCGAAATAGACGGCGACGTCGTTGGGATCGAGGTAGGCGCCGACCATCAGCACGTCGGCATTGGTGAGCAGGAAGAAGAAGCTCTCGACCAGGAAGATCGGCAGCGACACGATGAACCATTGGCCGAGATGCAATTTCATCGGCCCGGCCGGGATCCTTCTGTCCATGCGCGACGTCACGCCGATGAGCTGACCGAGCGTGGTGGCGTAGGTGGCGGCGATCGCGGCGAAGATCGCCGTTCTGGCGTCCGGCGCATAGCCCGCCAGCAGCATCAACGCCATGAACGCCAGGATCAGCAGCGGCCGCACCAGAAAGGTCGGCGACAGCGCAAACAGCGCCCAGGAATTGGCCCGCGCCAGCCCTTGCAGAAGGTCGGACATGGCGATCATCGGCAGGCAGATGATGCCGAGGATGAACGGCACGACATAGTAGTTTTCGATATAGGCCGACAGCAGCCAGACGCCGAGCGCGCCGAGGCCGGCGATCGCAGTCGAGGCAATCAGCACGAACAGCCGGCTGGCCCGCACGATGCCGCGCAATTCGGCCATCATGCCGCGCGCGCGATATTCGGGGATGAAGCGGATGACAGAGGTGTGGAAGCCGAGGCAGGCGAGATTGCCGACGATGACCATGGTCACCCAGACGAGGACGAAAATGCCGTACTCGAACGAGCCCATCCAGCGCGCCATCAGGATCTGGCTGACGAAGGCGATGACGGCGCTGACGATGCGGACCGAAAAGGCGATCAGCGACATGCGGCCGGCTTCGCCGCGCTCGCCGGCGGTGAACAGCACGGCATCGATCAGGCCAAGCAGCGGCCTTATGCGCAGCGCAAGGCGCTGCGGCAGGAACCGCCCGGCTGTCGTCGCCGCGGAAAAGCGCACCCAATACTCTCCGTTTTCCCGCCAATTTACAGGGGCTTGGTGTAGCGGAGACACATTAAGAAACGGTTGGGTGGGAAGTTCCCTTCGCCCCGTCTCTATACGGGGAGAAGCTGCCGGCAGGCGGATGAGGCGCGGCGCTGGCTGCTTCATATTCATCATTCGCGCAACCCTTCAACCTGCTCGGGAGTGTCTCAGTTTGAAATCCGCGGAAACGCCTATCCCGTTTGCCCCATATGCGAAACGCCTATATGCTGAGCGGAACGCACGGCAGCAACAATGGTCTACACTGTCATCTGGTATGGAAGGCAGGGCATCGTCGACAAGGTGATCTTCGACGACGAGAAGACCGCGAAAGATCATGCAACCTCCATGTTTCAAACCCGAAAGGGTGACGATGGAATCGTGTCCGTTGAAGTTCGTAAGGACAACGGCGCTGTCGTCTTTAGCCATGCCGAGAACTAGGAATGCCAACCGGACCTGAAGCCAGAAGCGTCCTGCCGACGTGATCGGCAATGCCGCCCGCGTCATGCGTATTGCTACAGGCGAGGACTCCGATGACGTGGTTGACGACGGTAAAGACCTGCCGCGAAAGCGCTGGGCGCGAAAGGCGGCACGAAGCGGGCCGAGAATATGACGCCAGAGCGTCGCCCTAAGATCGCCAAAAAGGCTGAGCGCCCCCCTCTGGCCTGCCGGCCATCTCCCCCTCAGGTGGGGAGATTGGCTAATTGCCAACGCCTCCGCCGCCCCTCATTCGCCCTTCGGACACCTTCTCCCCGTGAACGGGGCGAAGCAAAGCAATGCCTTACGCAAACGCCCCGTGGCAATGCTTGTACTTTTTCCCTGACCCACAGGGGCAGGCTTCGTTGCGGCCGATCTTGCCCCAGGTCGCCGGGTTCTTCGGGTCGCGGTCTTCGGGGGCGACGATTGCATTGGTCTCCTGGCGGACCAGGACGGCCGTCTCGCCGCCTTCGAAGTCGTCTTCGCCGGTCGAGCCGTCGATATGGCTGCCGAACATGTCGGGCGCCTCTGGCGGCGGCGCTTCCGCCGCCTGGCGGACCAGTTCGACGCGCATCAGCTGCGCCGTTACGGCCTGGCGCAGATTGCCCAGCATCGCCTGGAACAGCTCGAACGCCTCGCTCTTGTACTCCTGCAGCGGATCGCGCTGGGCGTAGCCGCGGAAGCCGACGACCGAGCGCAGATGGTCGAGATTGACGATGTGCTCGCGCCACAGATGGTCGAGCGTCTGCAGCACCACGGAACGCTCGACATAGGTCATCACGTCGGGGCCGAAGCGCTCGGCGCGCTCCTTGGCGGCGGCGTCGGCGGCCTGGCTGATGCGCTCGCGGACGTCGTCCTCGGCAATGCCTTCTTCCTTGACCCAGTCTTCGACCGGCAGGTCGAGGTTGAGGAATTCGGCGATCTCGGCCTTGAGCCCGGCGACGTTCCACTGCTCGGCATAGGCGTTTTCGGGAATGTTCTTGGCGACGATCTCCTCGATGACGCCTTCGCGCATCTCGGTGATGGTCTCGGACAGGCCTTCGCCGTCCATCAATTCGAGGCGCTGCTCGAACACCACCTTGCGTTGGTCGTTGGAGACGTCGTCATATTTCAACAGGTTCTTGCGGATGTCGAAGTTGCGCGCCTCGACCTTCTTTTGCGCCTTTTCCAGCGCCTTGTTGATCCAGGGATGGATGATCGCCTCGTCTTCCTTGAGGCCGAGCTTCTGCAGCATGCCGTCCATGCGCTCGGAACCGAAGATGCGCATCAGATCGTCCTGCAGCGACAGGAAGAACTTTGACCGCCCGGGATCGCCCTGACGGCCTGAGCGGCCGCGCAACTGGTTGTCGATGCGGCGCGATTCATGGCGTTCGGTGGCCAGCACGTAGAGGCCGCCGGCGGCAAGCGCCTTTTCCTTCAGCCGGGCGATGTCGTCGCGGATTTCCTTTTCCCGGGCCTCGCGCTCGGGGCCGGCCGGCATGTCGCCAAGCTCCTCGGCGATGCGCATGTCGGCATTGCCGCCGAGCTGGATGTCGGTGCCGCGGCCGGCCATGTTGGTGGCGATGGTGATGGCGCCGGGTTTGCCGGCCTGGGCGACGATCGCCGCCTCGCGCTCGTGATGGCGGGCGTTCAGCACCTCGAAATCCTTGAAACCTTCCTTGCGCAGGCGCTCGGCCAGTTGCTCGGATTTCTCGATCGAGGTGGTGCCGACCAGCGTCGGCTGACCCTTGGCGCGGGCTTCCTTGATCTCCTTGACGATCGCCTTGTATTTCTCCTCGACCGTCCGGTAGACCTCGTCGTCTTCGTCAATGCGGATGACCGGCAGGTTGGTCGGGATCTCGGTGACGTCGAGATTGTAGATGTTGGCGAATTCTTCGGCCTCGGTCAGCGCCGTGCCGGTCATGCCGGCGAGCTTCTTGTAGAGGCGGAAATAGTTCTGGAAGGTGACCGAGGCGAGCGTCTGGTTCTCCGGCTGGATCGCCACATGCTCCTTGGCCTCGAGCGCCTGGTGCAGGCCCTCCGAATAGCGGCGGCCGGGCATCATGCGGCCGGTGAACTCGTCGATGATGACGATCTCGCCGTTGCGGACAATATAGTCCTTGTCCTTCTGGAACAGCCGGTGCGCCTTCAGCGCGTTGTTGACGTGGTGGACGATGGCGACGTTCTCGACGTCATAGAGCGACTCGCCCTTGAGCAGGCCGGCGTCGCGCAGCATGTTCTCCAGCTTCTCGGTGCCTTCCTCGGTGAAGATCGAGGTCTTCTGCTTCTCGTCGATCTCGTAGTCCTGCGGCTGCAGCTGGACGATGAAGGTATCGATGGTGTTGTACATTTCCGAACGGTCCTCGAGCGGACCGGAAATGATCAGCGGCGTGCGGGCTTCGTCGACCAGGATCGAATCGACCTCGTCGACAATGGCGTAGCTATGGCCGCGCTGCACCATCTGGGCGCGCTCGTATTTCATGTTGTCGCGCAGATAGTCGAAGCCGAGCTCGTTGTTTGTGGCGTAGGTGACGTCGGCGGCGTAGGCGACGCGACGCTCCTCGTCGGACAGGCCATGGACGATGACGCCGACCTTAAGGCCGAGGAATTTGTAGACGCGGCCCATCCATTCGGAGTCGCGCGTGGCCAGATAATCGTTGACGGTGACGACATGGACGCCATTGCCGGCGAGCGCGTTGAGATAGACCGGCAGCGTCGCCACCAGCGTCTTGCCTTCACCGGTCCGCATCTCGGCAATACCGCCATTGTGCAGCACCATGCCGCCGATCAGCTGCACGTCGAACGGGCGCATGCCGAGCACGCGGCGGGCGGCCTCGCGGACGGTCGCGAAGGCCGGCACCAGAAGGTCGTCGAGGCTGGCGCCGTTGGCGATGTCCTGGCGGAATTTGTCGGTGCGGGCCTGAAGCTCGGCGTCGGAGAGCGCCCGCATCTCGTTTTCCATGGCATTGATCGCCTCGACGCGGGGCCGGGTCGATTTGACCCGACGATCGTTGGAGGAGCCGAAAACCTTACGGGCGAGACCGCCGAGACTGACCATCCAATGGCCCTTTCGATAGCATTCCAAGTCGTTGCGACAGGCGCCGGCTGGCCCCATCAAATCCACGTGAACGCGGACAAACGCAAAAAGCGCCCGGAAAACGGTTCTGGACGCAAAGTCGTTGGACAGATAAGAGGGGGCTCATTCGATGTCAACGCCGCGCTCGCCCTGTCGACCGCGCCAAATTCCGCCACAATCCTGCTGGTCTGGAAGCCATTCCGCTCTAGCTACCCCGCTTTGGAGATAATCGTAATGTCCTTGTTGTTCCGCCGTGCGTCGCTCGCCAGCCTTGGTCTGGCATTCGGCCTGTCGGCCCTCTCGCTGTCGCCGCTGATGGCACAGGAAGCCGCCCCTGCCCAGCCGGCAACACCCGCCCCGGCGGCCAAGCCGGTCGATCCGAACGCCGTGGTCGCCACCATCAACGGCCAGACGCTGACCGAGGCAGACCTTGGGCTTGCCGAGGGCGAGCTGTCGCAGCAGTTCGCGCAGCTTCCGCCCGAGCAGCGCCGCGCCGCGGCACTGTCGGCGGCGATCGAAATCCGCGTCATGGCGGCTCAGGCAGTGACCACCGGCCTCGACAAGGATCCCGACTTCCAGCGCCGCATGGCCTTCCTGCAGCAGCGCGCGCTGCATGGCGAAATGGTCGAGAAGGGCGTCATCGACAAGGTTACCGATGCCGAGGTCCGCGCCCGCTACGACCAGGAAATCGCCAACACGCCGCCCACCAACGAGGTGCACGCCCGTCACATCCTCGTGAAGACGAAGGAAGAGGCCGACGCCATCATCAAGCAGCTCGACGGCGGCGCCGACTTCCAGAAACTCGCCAACGAGCACACCAGCGATCCGAGCGGCAAGACCAGCGGAGGCGATCTCGGCTGGTTCGGACCTGGCCAGATGGTGCCGGAGTTCGACAAGGCGGCGTTTGCGCTGGCGGTCGGCAAATACACCGAGCAGCCGGTGCAGTCGCAGTTCGGCTGGCATGTCATCAAGGTTGAGGACAAGCGCACCAAGCAGCCGCCGGCGTTCGACCAGGTCAAGGACCAGGCACGCCAGGCGGTCATCCGCGACAAGTATTTCGCGCTGGTCAAGTCGCTGCGTGCCAACGCCAAGGTCGACATCCCGGATGCGAACCTGAAGAAGACGGTCGACGCGTTGGAAAGCGCCAAATAAGCCAGGTTGGGCTACGACAGGGCGCGCTGCCGCCCTGTCGCTTCTATTTGGTAGGGCGAGCGAGGATGCGTCGACGCCGCCGCCGGACCGCCGTGGCGTCGCCGGCATACTCAGCGACGATGCCCTTCAAGATATAGCCGACCGCCCTGCGTAAGATCGCCTCGTCCTCGTCCAGGCGGTCTGTCAGAAGGTGCGCCCAGGCAAACGACGCGACCAGGTCGGCGACGACAGTGGCATCGACATCGGCTGCCACCTCTCCCCTTGCCTTGGCGCGTTCGACCATCTGGCCGGTGTGGATGCGACGCCCTCTCGCGTATTCGGCAAGGGCGGCGGCGGCTTTTTCGTCCGACTGCGCCTCGGCGATCAGCGATCTGAACACGCTGCCCGACGATGTGTCGCGCCAGTGCGCGAACAAGCTCTTCAGGAAGCCGACGAGATCCTCCGCAAGGTTCCCGGTATCGGGATTGTCGACGCGCTTTTGCCGCTGGTAAACGTCGAGCAGCAAGGCGGCCTTGCTTGGCCACCAGCGATAGATCGTCGGTTTTCCGGCACGCGCGCGGCGCGCCACCGCCTCGATCGAGAAGCCGGAATAGCCGGCCTCGACCAGCACCGCCTCGGCGGCATCGAGAATGGCATCGGCGCTTTCGGGGCTGCGCCGTGCGCCGGCCGACTTGCGCCCGGGATCGGTGATTTCGCCCATTTCTTTGTCCTTGCCCGCGATTTCAGCAGCCATCATATACAACTCTCGACGAAACGAAACGATCCGTTTCATACGTAACGGAACGTTCCGTTACGATAAGGAAGACAGCAATGACTTCGACCGTCGCCACATGTTTTTCGCGCCTGCGCTTCGCCCTGCTGGTGCTGCTCGGCGTCTATCCGCTGATCACTGCCATTCTGTACGTGGTTTTTCCGCTGACGCAGGAATGGCAGATCTGGCAGCGTACACTGGTCATCGCGCCGCTGATGGTCTCGATCATGATTTGGGGACTGATTCCGGGCGTGCAGCGGATGTTTCGTGGCTTCCTCAACCCGACCGTCCGGTGACGGTCATTCCAGCGCTTGCGACGTTTCCGACGCAACGCGCCATTCGCCGTCGGCCAGCACGAGTTCCAGCATCACCCGCGCCTTGCCGGTCAGGCGCTGCGCCGATTTGTCTTTCGGCACATAGTCGTAGCTCATGGCGAAAACCACGTCGGCACGATCCTTGCCGTGCGGCGTCACCTCGAGGCTGCCGGGCTCGAGACCGAACGACCACGACGCCCATTGCGCGAACCAGTCGGTCTTGACCTTGACGATGGCCTCGCTGTCGTAACGCGTGCCGTAGATGGTGGCCGACGAACCGTAAAGCCGCTTGACGGTTTCGCGCATTCTCCTGGCATCAGGCGCCAGATAGTTTTCGCGTAGAAACTGCTCGATGGCGCTCTTGTCGCCGACGGAGCGTTCGAGCGCAGCCACCTGCGACGCGGAAGCCGGGCTGACGGCCGGTTTCGGTTGCTGGGCAGTGCGTCCGCCCGGAACGAATTCGAAACGCTCGAGCAGCGACCCCTGCTCCCAGGGACGCTGCGCCTCGCGCGTTGCGGAAACGACGTCGCGGCGCACCGCGATCATCATGTCGTTGATGCTCTGTCCGGGCTCCGCCATGTGCCGCAAAAGCGCCGCGGCAAAGGGCGAGTTGCGCCCCGTCCCGTCCATTGCGACGGCGCCGGGCGCCGTCGAGAAGGCGATGAAGGAGCCGCGTGTCGACTCGAACTGGGCAAGGCCGGCGAGAGCCGTCGCCGAGCGCGTCGTGGCGCTGCGGCTGAGACTTCGGGCAAACGGGTTGTTGCGGCAGGCATCGAGGAAGACCAGGCTGACCTTGGTCTGCTGCTCCATGATGTCGAGAACCTCGTCGATCGGCACCGCCTCGAGCTGCAGCTTGACCGGCATGTCCAGCCGGGCGTCGACCGGCACGATGAAGTTGCGCCCGTCGACCTGCAGGCCGTGGCCGGCATAGTAGAACAGCCCGGCACCGGCACCTTGCAGCGCATCTGAGAATTCGCCGATCTTGCGTTCGAGCTCGCGCTTGCCGAGATCGTTGCCTTCGATCACCTCGAAACCGATGGCGCGCAGCTTGTCGGCGATGTCGAGCGCATCGTTGACGGGATTGGCCAGCGTGCCGGCTTCGGCGTAGCTGCCGTTGCCGACCACAAGCGCCACGCGCCGCGCCGTCTGCGCATCGGCGCGCAGCAGCAGAAAGCCCAGAAACGCCAGTGCCAAGACCACAAGCCTGCCCATGGGGCAGGATCATAGCGCTATCGGTCGCAGCGACACCAACAAATTTGCAACAGCCTGCTTGCGGCATGAGGCGGTGTCAGGCTTCCGGTACCCATAACGGCTGTGAAAACGCCTTGCGCCGGCGCGTGCTATCGGGCAAACCGGCGTTCCTTTCGCGATTTTCCCGCCCGGGGTCTTCCATGTCCACACAGGTTTCGCCGCTCGCGCCGAAGAAATATGCCAAGATGCCGGCCATCGAGGGCGTGCGCATCGCCACCGCCGAGGCCGGCATAAAATACAAGAACCGCACCGACTTGCTGGCCATGGTGTTCGACGCCGGCACCACCGTCGCCGGCGTGTTCACCAGGTCGAAATGCCCGTCGGCGCCAGTTGATTTCTGCCGGCAGAACCTCGTGGCTGGCAAAGCACGCGTGCTGGTCGTCAATTCCGGCAACGCCAATGCCTTTACCGGCCAGAAGGGCCGCGCCTCGACCGCACTCACGGGCGAGGTGGCGGCGAAGGCGGCCGGCTGCACAGCGGGCGAGGTATTCCTGGCCTCGACCGGCGTCATCGGCGAACCGCTCGACGCCGGCAAGTTCAGCCATCTGCTGGCCGGTCTGGTCAAGGACGGCAAGCCGGAATTGTGGACCGAAGCCGCCAAGGCGATCATGACCACCGACACCTATCCCAAACTGGCGACCGCGACGGTCAAGCTCGGCGATGCCGACGTCACCATCAACGGTATCGCCAAGGGCGCCGGGATGATCGCGCCCGACATGGCGACGATGCTTTCCTTCATCGCCACCGATGCGCCGATCGCAGCACCCGTGCTGCAGGACCTCCTGTCGCGGGGTACGGCCAAGACCTTCAACGCGGTTACCGTCGATAGTGACACCTCGACCAGCGACACGCTGCTGATGTTCGCCACGGGTGCTGCCGCCAGGCGCGGCGCGCCGGCAATTTCCGACCCCAAGGATGCGCGCCTCGGCGCCTTTCGCCGTGCCCTCGGCAAGGTGCTGAAATCGCTGGCACTGCAGGTGGTGCGCGACGGCGAGGGCGCCCGCAAGCAGGTCGAGGTCACCGTCACCGGGGCCAAATCGGCCCGCTCGGCCAAGCGCATCGCGCTGTCGATCGCCAATTCGCCGCTGGTCAAGACGGCAGTCGCCGGCGAGGACGCCAATTGGGGCCGCGTCGTCATGGCCGTCGGCAAGGCCGGCGAACCGGCCGACCGCGACCTTCTGTCGATCTGGTTCGGCGACAACCGCCTGGCCTATCAGGGCGAGCGCGACGCCGCCTATTCCGAGGAGGCGACTTCGGCGTATATGAAGCGCGACGAGATCCGCATCCGCGCCGATATCGGCATCGGCCGCGGCAAGGCGACGGTGTGGACCTGCGATCTCACCAAGGAATATGTCGCCATAAACGGCGATTATCGGAGCTGATGGCGTTGGCTTCCAGACATCCGGCAAGCGTGTTGGCGATCGTGCGCCGCTATGAGGCGGCCGGCTTTCGCGCCTGGCCGGCGGCCGCCGTCCATTATGACGGTACCTGGGTGGTGCGGCTGACGGCCGGCCACCCGGCCAAGCGGCTGAATTCGGTCAATCCGCTCGATCCGGGCGACATCCAGCACATTGCTGAGCGCATCGGTCGCGCCAGCCGCCGCTTCGACGCCTATGGCAGGCCGCTGACCTTTCGCATCTCGCCGCTGTCGGGCCCGGATCTTTCAAAGTACCTCGACAGCGAGGGCTGGAGCATATTCGCCGAATCGCTGGTCATGCGGCTGCCGCTGGCGGACGCCACGCTCGACGACGCCATGGACCAGATTCCGTTGAAGGACATCAGCCGTTTCATCGGTGCCGCACTCAAGGTGAGCGGCTCGGATGTGTCGCTGCGGCCGGGCCTGTCGGAGATCATCGGCGCCATCCAGCCGGAGGCCGGACTGTTTGCGCTGGAGGCCGGCAGCGAGCCGCTGGCAACGTTGATCTGCGTACATGACGGCGATCTTGCCGGCCTGTTTGAGATTGCCACCGACAGATCGGTGCGCAACCAGGGCCATGGCCGCCATCTCATCCGGTCGGCGCTGAAATGGGCGCGGCTGCGCGGGGCGCGGGAAGCCTGGCTGCAGGTCGAGGCGGACAACGCGCCGGCGCTGGCGCTCTACCGTTCGCTCGGATTCGACGAAGTCTATCGCTATCACTATCGCCGGCCACAAGGCGCATGAGCGGCTTGGATACGGTCGGCAAACGCCTGCTCCTGGTCGCGGCCTGCGCGCTGGTCGATGCCGACGGGCGCGTGCTGTTGGCGCAGCGGCCCGAAGGCAAGCAACTCGCCGGCCTGTGGGAGTTTCCAGGCGGCAAGGTCGAGCCCGGTGAGACGCCGGAACAATGCCTGATCCGCGAATTGTACGAGGAGATCGGCATCGAGACCGACATCCCTTGTCTGGCGCCGCTCACCTTCGCCAGCCATTCCTACGATGATTTTCACCTGCTGATGCCGCTGTTCGTCTGCCGTCGATTCCGCGGCATTGCCCAGCCGAAGGAAGGCCAGGTGCTGAAATGGGTGCGGCCGCGCCAGATGCGCGATTTTCCAATGCCGCCGGCCGATGCCCCCCTGATCCAGTTCCTCATCGATCTGCTCTAACGGCCGACCTCCGTAAGCGGGCAGCGCCGCAACGCTGGCAGCAGGCGTTAATGAAAGATTTATCTAGCCGTGAAAAATTGACGCTAGGCGGTTACGCCGATTCCACCGCTGGGGAGCGATTTTGCATGAGCCTCGACAAGGACTGGGACTCGCCTTGGCCCGACCGCCTTCCTGGTGCCGCCAATGCCGGCATGGGAATATTGCGCATCGCCCTTTTGTTCGGCTCGGCCGCGGTGGCTCTGGCCTTGATCGCGACGCCCTACCTCGACAGCCGGACCCGCTCGCAGTTTGCCCGCGACGGGCTTGATACGATGAGCACCGGCTCGATCGGCCAGCGCGATAGCTATACGCTACGCAAGAGCGTGCTGCAGCCGCTGCCCAGTTCGGTCTGCGTTATACGGGCCGATGGCAGAAGCAGCGGCGACTGCTGACTCCTCAACAAATATCTAGGATTCGGCTGTTTCCTAGAATGCGGCTGGTTCACCGCGCGTTAAGCCTGTCGCGTTAACCTTTCTTAACGGGTCGGCGCTAGGTTCGGGCAAGAGGGATGGGCGCCCATGAAAATCTTGCTGCAACGATTTTTAGAAGACGAGAGGGGTGCGACGGCTATCGAATATGGTTTGATCGTTGCCGTGCTGTCGCTTGCCATTGTCGCTGGTGTCGGCCGGGCTGCCGATGCGATTCAGTGGCTGTTCAGCGACAACAGCAGCAGGCTTGCCAACGCTTTTGCGCAGTGACCCGCTTAGCTTTGATGGGATACGCTTAGCTTTTGCGCAAGGATACGCTCAGGGGCCGCCGGGGTTTTCCAGGATTGTCTTCAGCGATATTTTTGCGGAGCCCGGCTTCAGCGGCTTTTGCTGAGAGGCATCGGGCGCCCAGCCTGACATCCAGACCACCGAGAAACTCGCCCTGACGCGGCCATCGGCATCCGAAAACCGCTCCGCATAGATTTCGGCGGCGCGCGCGAACAGCGCTCGCGTGCCCGGCCGCCTGCTGCGGTCGACAAGCGCGCTGGTCTCGCCCATGGCGCGCAGGTCGGCGACCAGGCCAAATAGCGAATCGTAGCGCACCGTGATCGTCTCGACGTCGGCCACCGGCAGTGCCAGGCCGGCGCGCTGCAGCAGCGCGCCGGCGTCGCGGACGTCGGTGAACGGGATCACACGCGGGCTAGCGCCGCCATAGAGCTCGGTCTCGGCGGCAAGCAGGCTTTCGCGCAGTTCGGAGAGCGTGCCTGTGCCGGCGAAGGCGCCGAGGAAAAGCCCGTCCGGCTTCAGCGCCCGGCGGATCTGCACCAGCATGCCGGGAATGTCGTTCATCGCCTGCAGCGACAGCAGCGAGACTGCGAGGTCGAGGCTTTCCGGTTCGAATGGCACGGTTTCCAACGGCGCTACCACTCCTGGCTGGCCGGCCAGGAAAGCGGCGTCGGCCTCGACGCGCACGTTTTCCGTCACCTTGCCGCTTTCAGCGAGCACCTCTGCTGCTGCCGGCGTCTGGCAAAACAATGAGGCCGTCTTGCCGAACCTGCGTTCGACGGCGTCGAGCCGGTCGGCAAGATCCTCGGCCGCCCGCCGCATGAGGAAATCCGCGCCGACGATGGGACGGGCAAGTGCCCGGCGCTTGCGCGCCAGCCAGAGCGAGGTGTCGATTACAGGCTGCAATGGGCAGGTCCTTGTGCTTCGCTCTCTGATATAGTGATGCGAAGGACCAACCACGTGGCCGATCCCATGCCAGAGATCAAGCGTATTGCGATCAAGAGCATTGCCCGCAAGGCATTGGGCTGGCCAGCGCGCCTCTTGTTCCCGCCGGTCTGCGCCGGCTGCCGCCGCCATGTCTCGCAGCCCGGCGTGTTGTGCGGCGCCTGCTGGCCGAAACTCAGGCTGCTGGAACGGCCGTGGTGCCCGGTGATGGGCACGCCGTTCACCCACAGTATGGGTGAGGGTTTCCTGTCGGCGGAGGCGATAGCCGACCCGCCGCCGTTCGAACGCGCGCGAGCGGCGGTTGCCTATTCCGGCGTTGCCCGCCAGATGGTGCAAGGGCTGAAATACCAGGACCGCACCGATCTGGCGCCGTGGATGGCGCGCTGGATGCTTCGCGCCGGTGCCGAGCTCATCGCCGAGGCCGACGTGGTCGTGCCGGTGCCGCTGCACTGGCGGCGTTTCTTCCGACGGCAGTTCAACCAGTCCGCGGAACTGGCGCGGGCGGTGGCGCAGCTCGGGGAGCGGCCTTTCGCGCCATCAGCCATCAAGCGCGTCAAACTCACGCGCCAGCAAGTCGGGCTGGAGCGGCGGGAACGCGAGGAAAATGTTCGCGCCGCATTCAAAGTGCCTGATGAGGCGGAGATCGAAATCGCCGGCCGCCGGGTGCTGCTGATCGACGATGTCTACACCACCGGCGCCACCGTCCGCGCGGTCGCCAAGGCGTTGAAGAAGGGCGGCGCCGGCGCGGTCGACGTACTGACCTTCGCGCGTGTGCTGCCGGGGGACTTTCGGGCCGACGAATCGGCGCCTATATAGCCTAGGAACGAGGCAGGATTGCTGACCGATGGTCGATGTGACGATCTACACGCGGATGATGTGCGGCTATTGCACCGCGGCCAAGCGGCTGCTCGACAGGAAGGGTGTGACCTACACCGAGCACGACGCCTCCTTCTCGCCAGAGCTGCGCCAGGAGATGATTTCCCGGGCCCATGGCCGTTCCACCTTTCCGCAGATATTCATCGGCGACACGCATGTCGGCGGCTCCGACGATCTCCACGAATTGGAGGCGGAAGGACGGCTGGACACATTGCTCGCCAACGGCTCGGCCAGATAAGGACATGACTATGGGTGGTTTCAAGGCGGCGGCGATCCAGATGCGTTCGGGAACCAGCCCGGAGCGCAATGCGGTCGATCTGGAACGGCTGGTGCGCGAGGCGGCAGGCCTTGGCGCGACCTATATCCAGACGCCGGAAATGACCGGCGCGCTGATCCGCGACAGCCAGGCACGGGCCGCTTCCTTCACCTCCGAGGACAAGGACATCGTCGTCTCGACGTCGCGGCGGCTGGCCAAGGAGCTCGGCATTTTCCTGCATATCGGCTCGACCGCCATTCTGCGCGACGACGGCAAGCTTGCCAACCGCGCCCTTCTGTTCGGGCCGGACGGCGCCACGATTGCCACCTACGACAAGATCCACATGTTCGACGTCGATCTCGACAATGGCGAGAGCTGGCGCGAATCCGCCGCCTATGAGCCTGGCACCGAGGCCGTCGTCGCCGAAGTCAATGGCGCGAAGCTCGGCTTTGCCGTCTGCTACGATCTGCGCTTTCCGCAGCTGTTCCGTGCCGAGGCGCTGGCCGGCGCCGATCTGCTTTCGGTGCCCGCCGCCTTCACCCGCCAGACCGGCGAAGCGCATTGGCACGTGCTGCTCAGGGCGCGAGCCATCGAGAACGGCGCCTATGTGGTTGCCGCCGCGCAAGGCGGCGTGCACGAGGACGGCCGCGAAACCTATGGCCATTCGCTGATCGTCGATCCCTGGGGCCGCATCGTCGCCGAAGCTGCGCATGACGAGCCGGCGGTGATCGTCGCCGAGATCGACCCGGCGCAGTCAGTCGCTGCGCGCAAAAAGATACCGAATCTCAAAAACGCACGCGATTTTGCCGTAAACGCCGGTTCGGCGGAGGCAATTCCGCTCAGGGGTGCCGCCTCTTGATCCGCTTTTCCCTGATCTGCGAGCACGAGCACGAATTCGAGGCCTGGTTCCGCAGCAACGACGATTTCGACACCCAGAAGAGGCGCGGTTTCGTCGATTGCCCGGCCTGCGGCTCGCATAAGGTCGACAAGGCGCTGATGGCGCCTGCCGTCTCCACCGGGCGCAAGCGCGAAAGCATCGCGCTGGCCATGGGCGAGGCGCAGAAGCAGGCGCTGGCGCAGCTCAAGGCGCTGGCCGACAAAGTGCGCGAGAATGCCGACTATGTCGGCGACAAATTTGCCGAGGAAGCGCGCAAGATCCATTTCGGCGAAAGCGATCCGCGCGGCATCTATGGCGAGGCGACGCTGGACGAGGCCAAGAGCCTCGCCGAAGACGGCGTCGAGTTCATGCCTATTCCAAGCTTCCCCGACGACCGCAACTGAGGAAAGTCTTGCCCCATCCGGAGAAGACTGAAAAGCGGCGTGGTTCAGAGGTAGTGATCCGTGTTTTCAGCTGGTTGGCTATAAAGTCGATCGATAAGAGGACGATCGATGGGTTGCCAGTTTTCTATAATGGCGAGAGCGGTGGGAAAGATGCAGATAAGGTTGCCGCCGCGCTGCGGTTGATTCAAGAATTTGACCCTATTCGATACAGCCGTCTGGTCCGCGATCTCAAACGGATCTGGATTACAATCAATCTAGGTGCCGCTGCGCAATTTGTGAAATCGACTTCGACTTGCGAGCTTGATCTGCGATTTGTTCTAGGCGAGCACACGCTGACCGACCAGATCGCCAGCGCGATAGTGCATGAGGCGACGCATGCGCGTCTCCATCAGCGAGGCATTGGCTATGAGGAGGAATTGCGCCACCGGGTGGAGTGGGTTTGCATGAGACGTGAACTGGCTTTTGCGGCGAAACTGCCGGACTGGGCGAGTATTCGTCAATGGGTCGAAGCTCGACAAACGGAACCCTCGGATTTTTCCAATGTAGCGATGAATGGTCGGCAAATTGATAGCGCGCGTGATGCCTTGCTCCATCTCAATGCTCCAGGTTGGCTAGCAGACTTGATCGTCTTTTTCGCCCGGCGGCGATATCAGAGGCGTATCAGGCGACAAGAAGCTGAAGCGCATTTCGACAAGCGAAAATGATGCTCCGTTTCGCTTGTGGGGATTCGCTTCCGCCCAGAGCGGCGATGCCGCCGCCCCCTGCACAAGCGTCCGCAATTTCAGGCCGAGCAGCAAGGATGGGGCTCGCGGGCAATCGTTTCGCTGCTTCTTTCATGCCCACCACTTGACGGAGTTGCTTCCGCATAGGCTGCAAACTGGCGTTCAAGCGCCTTGACTGCACTGCTGCGCCAGCCCTCCGCCAGGGATTCCGACATGGGATCGGGGAAGATTTCCTCTTCGCCGTTCTCCACTCCGTCCAGGATCGCCCGCGCGACAGACTCCGGAGAGGCTTTCGCGATGTCCAGGCCCCGTGTCATGTCCGTGTCCACCGGGCCGGGAAGGACCCTGTGGACGCTGACACCCCGTCCGGCCAAAAGGGTGCGCAACGACTGCGACAGCGAGAACGAGGCCGCCTTCGAGATGGAGTAAGCCGGACTGAACGGCACGGCGGCAATCGAGGCCAGCGACAGAATGTTGACGATGGCTCCCCGCGACCGGGCGAGCAACGGCAGCAGAGCCTGGGTAACGTCGTACGAGCCGAAGAGGTTTACGGCGAGCTGTTGTTCGAGCACACGACGGTCGCTGAGGTCATCGATGGGCGATACGCCGGCGTTGTTGATGAGGATATCGAGAGCATCGATCTTCTCGACGGCCTCCCGGATCTGCGCAGCGTTGGTCACATCCATGGTCAGGGACGTCACACGCCGGTCCGGATGAGCCATCGGTTGGCGGGTTGCGGCATTGACGCGCTTTACGCCTCTGCTCAGGGCTTCCTCGACCAGTGCCCGACCGATGCCCCGATTGGCGCCAGTCACCAGGATGGTTGTACCTTCGATCTTCATTGCGTCTCTCCTAATGCTTATCGTTGTGTTCGAGCGTTGGCGCGCCGCAACTCAGGTTGGCTACAGTCGCCGTTGTCGATACGACTGGTTGGTGAGATGGACTTAGCGCCGGGCATCGAAGCCATAGGAGTGACAAGTGTGACGGGATTCCGATGGACTCGCTGATCACGGCCGCGGCGCATGCGCTTGCGGCGGGCGATCCGCTCGGCGCCTTGAAGCGGGTTGCGCTGCGCGACGATGCGCCGGCACTGGCGTTGCGCGGTATCGCGATGGCGCAGCTTGGCGACCTGAATAGGGCGAAGGTTCTCCTCAAGAGGGCGGCGCACGCATTCAGCCCGAGGGAGGCCGTGGCCCGCGCGCGGTGTATCGTCGCCGAGGCCGAGATCGCGCTCGTCTCGCGCGACCTTACCTGGCCGGCCAAGGCACTCGACGCCGCACGGGCGACGCTTGAAAAGCATGGCGACCGCATCAACGCCGCGCATGCGCGCAACCTCGAAGTTCGGCGCCTGCTGCTGATCGGCCATCTCGACGAAGCCGGGCGCAGGCTGGACGGCTTCGATCCCTCGCCGCTGCCGCCGGCATCGCGGGCCGCCCACGAGCTGACTGTCGCCGGCATTGCCATCCGTCGCTTGCGGACCGGCCCTGGGGCCGGCGCCCCCACCGCCCGGCCCGCGCCCGGGGGGGCCCGCGCGGCCGCCCCCCCACGCCAGCGCCGGGGGGGGCGGGGTGGAGGTTCACAAATACCACAGAC